>CAZGRE010000044.1:0-10509 GCA_964528085.1 uncultured Thermotogae bacterium
TCGGCGACGAGGATCACCTGCTCGATCCGGCCGCTTCTGATCGCCTCGTTCAGCGAGCCGACGTTCCTCATCCGGAGGAGGGATAGCCACCTCCCGTACTCGTCGAACACCTCACGGAGGGCGGTGAACTTCTTCGGCGGGAGGAGCCTCCTCGGCTCCTCGCGGCGGGGGAAGCGGAGGATGAACCCGTCGGCGAACGGCTCCAACGCGAACGTCCTGAGGAAGCCGGTCGACGGGACCATGTAGCCGTAGAAGTAATCGGAGATCCCGTTTAGGGTGTAAAGGTGGAGATGACCCATCTTCCGCTGTTCGAACAGGCGCGCCTTCTCCTCCTCACCGCGGGAAGCGAAGATCCTGCTCGCCTCTTCCAGGGTGCAGCGGCGCCGGAGGATCGGGCGGTCCTCCTCGACCAGGCTCGCCATCCTCTCCTTGATCCGGGACAGCTCCCGGGAGTTGAACGGCCTCCGCCCCTCGACGCGGCAGAAGTAGCCGCCGTGCGGGACGGAGTAGTCGATGTAGACGTGAGCCTTCGGGAAGAGCTCGGCGACGACGGCGACGAGGAGGAAGGAGAGGCTCCGGCTGTAGATCCTTATCCCATCCGAGTCGGAGAGGAATACCGGTGATGCCTCGACGTCCCGCTCGACCGGCCAGGCGAGCTCGCGGAGGACACCCTCGACGACCGCGGCGACGACCGGGTTCTCGTCGCTAGGATAGGCTACCCGGAAGAACTCGAGGAGGGGGGTCCCGCGCGCGGAGGCGAAGACGCGGCCGTCCGGGAGGCGCACCTGCACGTCCTCTCGCAACGTCGTCTCTAAAACCTCAGCCATCCTGATCTCCTTGTCTATTCTCATCCCCGGCAAGGATCGGAATGATATCCCGCCGGATCGCCTCGATCGTCCGATCGAGATCGGAGAGGACCCTCTCCGGGGTGAAGCCGGACTTCGAGCCGCGGAGGCTCGTCACCGTGATCCCATAGGAGGCGGCTGACGTCAGCCACCCCGGCGGGATCCGATCCGGGAGCTCCTCACCGATCATTATCCCCCAGGCGAGCGTCCAGGCGCGGGCGACGTTCCCGACATCGTACCCGCCGCCCCCGAGGGCAAGCCATGGGAGATCCAACCGGGATATCGCCCTGACGCACCCCTCAAACCCGTGGAGGGTCAACCTGAGGTCGGCGACCGCGTCGCCGATCAGGGGATCGGCCCCGAGCTGGGTCACGATGACGTCCGGAGAATACGCCTCGAGCAGGGGGATGACAACCGCTGCGAACGCCCGCTCGTACGCCTCATCCCCTGCACCGGGGAGGAGGGGGATGTTCACCGAGTACCCTTTCCCCTCCCCTTCCCCGATCTCATCGGCGAACCCGCTCCCGGGGAAGAGGGTGTACCCCGACTGATGGATCGAAATCGTAAGGACCCTATCATCGGCGTAGAACGCCCTCTGCACCCCATCGCCGTGATGGGCGTCGATATCGAGATAGGCGACGCGCTTACCGGCATCCCTCAGGGTCTTAATGGCGAGGACGGGGTCGTTTATGTGACAGAACCCGGATGCGCGGGACGGCATCGCGTGATGGAGCCCGCCGGCGAAGTTGAACGCGACCCTCCCTCCTTCGAGGATCGCCGATGCGGCATCGATCGAGCTACCGGCGACGAGCATCCCCCATGTATAGACATGAGGGAAGATCGGGTTGTCCGGGGTGGCGAGGCCGTATGAGGCGAGGTTCGATATCCAGATCCCGTCCCCGGCAAGGCGGAGGATCTCAAGATAATCCTTGGTGTGAAACGATCCCGCCTCCTCCTCGGTCGCCTCGCGCGGGAGGATGAGGGAGACCCCCTCCTTTGCGGTCAATCCGTACGCCTCCATCAGCTCGAAGGTCAGCCCGAGGCGGTGGATCTTGAACGGATGATGCGGCCCGAAGTCGAACCTAAGAAGCGGCCGGGGATCGACGAGATACGCGTCCATATTCGCTCCCTTCCTTCATTTCAGTATCCTAGAACGACCAGACCTCGATCAGGTCATCGGGGGTGAGCCCCCACGGGTCGCAGCCGAGTCGAAGCGATCCGGAATCCCCCGCCGTCTCAGCGACGGCGAAGAGCCGATCCCCGAAGGGGATCACGGTGACCCGACTCCCGCCGCAGGAGATCCCCCCGGCATAGGCCGGGGAGACCTCGACGAGGGCGAGGACGTGATCCGGCAAGGAATCCCCGTCCGTATCCACGAAGGCAAGCTTACACGGGACCCCGCGCGCCCGGAGGAGGCTGACATACAGGATTGCCGTATCCTCGCAGTCACCGACCCCGTCGACGAGCGTCTCGAGCGGATAGAGCGGCCATTCCGCCCCGGTCGGATCCTCCCGGTAGACGATCGCCCCCTGGACGAACCCGAGCGCGTATTCCGAGAACCCCTCCGAGTCTCCCCCGGCTCTCTCCCACAGCTCGTCCGCCATATCCTCAAGCGTCGGGTCGTCGAGCGGATCGATGACGTAATCCCCGTACTCGTAGTTGTCGACGAACGGGCTTCTGATCCGACCGCGGTACATCTGATACAGGTACTCAGGGACGAGGACGTCCCACCGTTGAATCTCGCCTTCGTAGGTCCATTCGTAACGGCGGAGGCGATAGCCGGAGGGGACCGCTGCAACGACGATGGTGAGCAATGAAGCGTCCGAGAGGCCGTCCGGATCGGAAACGGATAGGGTCACCGTGTACTCACCCGCCGCGTACGTGTGCACGAGCCTCACCCCGCTCGCCTCCCCCCCGTCGCCGAAGTCCCATTCGTAGGTCAACCGGTCACCGTCAGGATCGTAGGAACCGGAAGCGTCGAAGCTGACCGGAAGCGGGGCGTATCCCTCTTCCGGCACGGCGTCGAACGAGGCGACCGGCGGGCGGTTCGCCTCCCGGAGGAGGCATCCGCCCAAGAGAAGAGGGAGGGCGATCACCCAGACCACGAAGATGAGCCTTGCCTTCCTTTCCATCGACCGGGCGATTGTAGTGCCGAGAGGGGCTTCCCTCAACGGGTATCCCATTTCCAGATTGGACTAGCCTCACATCGGCCGTTGACCTAGGATTCCATCTATGCTACCATCGTCGCGCTCGAGGGAGTCTTCTATGTATATGATCATCGTAGGGGCAGGGAGCATCGGGACGAGCCTGATCGAGATCGCCGTCAACGAGAAGAACAACGTCGTCGTCGTCGAATCGAACGGGGAACGCGCGCGCGAGGTCCAAGACCGCTATGACATCACCGTCCTGAGCGGCGATGCGACGTCGGCCGACACGCTCCGCGAGGCCGGGTCGGAGAGGGCCGATGCCCTGATCGTGACGACGAGCGACGATGCGGTCAACCTGATGGTCGTCTCCATCGCCGCCGAGCTCAAGATCCCGTCGATCGTCTCCGTAGTCAACAAGAAGGAACACGCGGAGTTCTTCCGGAAGCTCGGTGCAAACGTCATGGAGAACCCGGAGGAGGTCGTCGCGCATCACCTGTACAACGCGGTCAAGCGGCCGAACGTGCAAGACTTCGCGATGCTCCCCGAAGGGGTGCAGGTCTTCCGACTGAAGGTAGCCGCAACCTCCCCTCTCGTCGACCGCTCGATCGCAGAGAGCAGACAGCGCGAGCTGATCCCTGAGACGATGAGGATCCTCGCTGTCTCCCGCGATGGGAAGCAGTCGATCCCGGATGGGGACACCGTGATCCAGGAGGACGACATCCTCACCGTCTTCTCCCTGGAGCAGGTGAGCGACAAGCTGATTGAGAAACTGACCGGATGAGCCCGATCATCTTCCGCGCCCGGCAGGACCTGCACATCATCCTCCGCGGCCTTGGATTGCTCGTCCCGGTGGTCGGGATAATGGCGATCGTCTCCCTGATCGTCGCGGGCGTGTTTAAGGAGACGTACGCATACATCCCCCTCCTCATAACCGCCGCCGTCTCATTCGCCCTCGGCGGGATCCTCTATCTCCCGTTCAGGGACGCCGGCGAAACCCGGCTGAAGCACGGGATGGTGATAGCCGCGTTCGGATGGCTCCTCGTCGCCCTCCTCGGCTCACTCCCGTTCGTGCTGATCGCCCTGTTCGCCGAGCACGCCGGCGCCGGTTCGGAGACCCTCCTCTACTTCAAGGACCCGGCAAGCGCGTTCTTCGAGGCGATATCCGGATACACCGGGACCGGACTGACGATGGTCGGCCGCGCCGATCTCCTCCCGCACACAATCCAGTGGTGGCGGAGCTTCATCGAGTGGATCGGGGGGATGGGGGTAATCGTACTGATGCTCGCGATCATCGCCGGGCCGCGGCCGGGGGCGGCGACCTACTCCCTCTACTACGCCGAGGCGCGGGGGGAGAAGATCCATCCGAGCATCGTCTCCACCCTGCGGACGATGTGGTGGATATTCCTCCTTTACACGTTCGCCAGCGCCATCGCCCTGTGGGGGGCGGGGATGCCGATATGGGACTCGGTCAACCACGCGATGACCGGGATCTCGACCGGCGGGTTCTCCGTGACCGCCAACAGTATGGCCTCCTATCACTCGGTCGCGATCGAACTCGTCCTCCTTCCGATCATGATCTTCGGGGCGATCAGCTTCGCCGTTCACTACGAAATGATGCGGGGGAAGGGACGGGCCCTCTGGACGGACTTCCAGACCCGCTGGTTCCTCCTGTTGATCGCAATCGGGATCCTGTTTTTGACGCTGGAGAACCTACTCAAGATGGGAGGGATCCAAGCGCTCAGAGTCTCGACGTTCCAATTCACCTCAGCGATAACCTGCACCGGATTTCAGTCGGCGGATATCTCCTCCTGGAGCGCGACGGCAAAGCTCCTCCTCGCCGCCGGGATGTTCATCGGCGGGGCGGCCGGTTCGACGGCAGGGGGGATCAAGGTGATCCGGATGCTCGTCTTACTGAAAGGGGTGCAGTGGCGGTTCAGGAAGATAATCGCCCCGCGTGGAGCGATCGTCCCATTCAGGATCGGGCCGGCGACGGTCGACGACGAACAGGTAGGCCAGAGGCTGGAGGACGCCTCCCTGATCATGTTCCTCTGGCTGATCTTCCTCGGCCTCGGGATCCTCGTCCTCCTCCACACGACCCCTCCCGGCTACACCCTCTCCGACGTCGTCTTCGAGGTGGCGAGCGCGCAGGGGAACGTCGGCCTGTCGGTCGGGATCACCCACCCCGGGATGCCACTCCTGAGCAAACTCGCACTCTGCTTCAACATGTGGATCGGCAGGCTCGAGATCATCCCGGTGTTGCTGCTCGTCCGCTCGTTGTTCATCGGGATCGGATAGCCGACAGACCCCCCTCTTCCCGTTATACTGGCGGTAACCGACAAGAGAGAAGGGGGAACCGTGATTCGCAGAATCGTACTATCGTCAGTGGTTGTCTTGAGCCTCGTCAGCCCGTTCGCCTTCGGCTACGAGAGGGGGGAGTTCTTGTTCCTCGACCAGATAAAGGTCGGGATGAGCGGAATCGGGAAGACCGTCGTTGCCGGGGATGTGATCAGCGAGTTTCACGTCGACGTCCTCGGTGTGATCGACCAGCCGGGAGACCTCTCCGACTTCATCGTCGTCCGCGTCAGCGGGGAGGCGATCGGCCGCTCCGGCGGGATCGCGCAAGGGATGAGCGGAAGTCCGATATACATCGACGGAAAGCTGATCGGCGCGTTGAGTCGGGCCGCCAACTGGTCGAAGGAGATCACCCCGATCGGGCTCGTCACCCCGATCGAGGTCATGCTCCCGGTCCTCGACCGGGCGAGCGTCGCACATCGGCCGGACGAGGGTGCGATCCTCAGCGGGGTGAATCTCGTCGAAGTCGACCGCCCTCCCGATCCGGTGACCATCGCCGACTCACCGGACACGATATTCGCCTATCCCGTCTCGACCCCGATCATAACGAGCGGGCTCTCCGGCCGCGCCCTTCAAACCCTGATGGACGGTGAATCAGCAAGGCCAGAGGGCCTGATCAGCGATTTCATCAACGCTGGAATCGGGCCGGAGCCGAAGGGGCTTTCCGCGTTCGACCTATCCCTGATCCCCGTCTCCGCCTCGAGCGGATCGGCGAGCTCCGATCCGTCGACCCTTGTACCGGGGAGCCCGATCGGCGTCGCCCTGACGACGGGGGACTTCTCGATCGGCGCCCTCGGAACCCTGACATACCGCGACGGGGACGCGCTCGTCGCGTTCGGTCACACGTTCATCTACAACGGCGATTCCTCCTTCCCTCTCACCACCGCTTCGGTGATCGACACGATGAAGGCCTACGATGCGTCGTTCAAGCTCGGGACGATCGGCCCGACCGTCGGGGCGGTCCTCGAGGATCGGATACCGGGGATCGGGGGGAGGATCGGAGCGGAGGCGGACGGGATCGACCTCGATCTTGCCGTGACCGACACCGACCATAGCCGGACGAAGACCTACGCTGTGAAGACCGTCGATGAGCCACGGCTGATGCCGGCGCTCCTCTTTTCGACCGGGTTTGAGGCGATCGATTCGACCCTCGACCGGATCGGGCAGGGGACGGTGATCGTCGACTACGAGATCGATGGGGACGGGATGCCGACCCCACTGAAGCGGCGCGACGTGTTCATCAGCACCTACGACATCGCCCTCTACCCCCTCTGGCAGCTGGCGGTGATCGTCTCCACCCTTCAGTACAACGAGTTCGAGGATCCGAAGCTGACGCGGATATCGACCTCGATGGAGATCACGCGCGAGCTGAGGGCGATCCGGATCAACCGGCTCTCGCTCGACTCGTACGCCTATGCGCCCGGGGATGAGATCGGCTTCAAGGTCGAGCTTCAGACCTATCAGGGAAAGACGAGGGTGCAGTCAGGGACGCTCAAGATCCCGAGTGACCTGATCGGGGATTACCTTGTCGTCCGCGCCTACGGAGGGCCGCGGCTGATCGAGGAGGGGGAGGAGCCGAACGTGTTCGAGAGCCTCGGCGACCTCGTCGACGCGATCGCGACCCTCCCGAACTACGAGACGCTGACCGTCGAGCTGTTCGCGATCGATCCGTTCTCCCCCTACGCCGACGCCCTGTACGGGGTAACGAAGGCGACGTTCGACTTCCCTGGGTATGTCGTATACGACGAGTGGGAAGAGGAGGCGATCCTCGTCGAGTCCGACTCGACCCCGGCTGAGAAGGAGTAGGGGATGTTCACCCTCGGCGAGATCGCCCGGATCGTCGGAGGGAGGCTGATCGGCCGGCCCGAACCTACCCCGCTGCGGGTCGTCCACGACTCGCGCCTCGTCGAGAAAGGGGATCTGTTCGTCGCCCTACCCGGGAGGAGGAGGGACGGGCACGAGTTCCTCGGTGATGCGTTCGAGAGGGGCGCGATCGGGGGGATCGTCTCCCGGGAAGGAGGGGGCGGTGACCTGATCGTCGTCCCCGATCCTCTCGCCGCTCTGCAGAGGCTCGCCGGTGAGTGGCGCGATCGCATCGATTCCCCGATCATCGCGATAACGGGGAGCAACGGGAAGACGACGACGAAGGACCTCCTCGCCCACATCCTTAGAGGAAGGATGCGGGCGTTTTCCTCCCCTTCGAACTACAACACCGAGATCGGCCTTCCCCTCTCCCTCCTCCGGATGGGCGCAGAGGACGAAATCGGGGTCTTCGAGCTCGCCTCCCAGGCCCCGGGGGAGATCTCCTTCCTCGCCGAGCTCCTCCGGCCGAGCGGTGCGGTGATCACCGGGATCGGACCGAGCCACCTCTCATCGTTCAAGACGCTCGAAGCGGTGGCGGACGAGAAATGGTCCCTCGTCCGCTCCATCCCGGAAGGGGGGTTGATCGTCGTAAACGCCGACTCACCACACCTTCGCTCGCGTGCGACCCCGGGTGTCGTCACAGCCGGCCTCGAATACGGAAGGATCCGCGGGAGGATCGTGCAGGAGACCCCTCATCTGACCGTCGAGATAGACTCACCGCGGATCACCCTCGAGCCGCCCCTTCTCGGCCGGCACAATGCGACGAACCTCCTCCTCGCCGCGGCCTGCGCCCTCGAGCTCGGGATCCCACCCAAGACAATTGTGGAGCAGGTCTCAACGTTCACACCGCGGCCGCACCGACTCCGGCCGGTCGAGGCCCGGTTCGGGACGATCCTCGACGACACGTACAACGCAAACCCATCCTCCACCCTCGCCGCGATCCACGTCCTCGACCGGTATGGGAATCCTGATTCGAAGCGGATCTTCGTCTTCGGGGAGATGCTCGATCTCGGCGAGGAAAGCGAGCGCTATCATCGCTCGATCGTAGAGGAGGCGCTCAAGCTCAGGATCGACCTGATCTTCCCGCTCGGAGACCGACCGGTCGAAGCGTGCCGTCGCCTGGGGAGCGCCCGGGCCGTCATCTCCCCCCCTGATCGGCTGGTCGCAACGATAAAAGCGGCCCTCAATCGAGCGGATAACGTCGTCCTCGTCAAGGGATCACGCGATCTTAGGCTCGAGCGGATCGTGGACGCCCTTAAGCGGATCTAGGCCTCACCCTCGAATAGGGGGACGGGCCGGAACGAGTCGACGTCGACCAGGCCGCGATCGGTCAGCTTGAGATGGGGGATGACCGGAAGGGCGAGGAACGACAGGGTCATGAACGGGGCGGGGAGGGGGCAGCCGAGCCGGCGGGCGGCCCGGTTCAACGCAACGGAGGATTCGGCGACCTCCGTGAGCGGCCGGTCGGACATCAGCCCGGCGATCGGGAGGGGATGGGAGGCGAGGAGTTCCCCGTCGGCTACCACGACCTGCCCCCCTCCGATCCGGGAGAGCGCGGAGAGGGCAGAGAGGATCTCTCGATCACTGCAACCGACGACGACGGCGTTGTGAGAATCGTGGGCGACGGTCGATCCGAGCGCCCCCGACTTCAGGCCGAACCCGCGGACGAGACCGAGTCCGACCGAGCCGGAGCCCCCGTGCCGCTCGACGACGACGAGCTTGAGCAGATCGCGGCTCGGATCCGATACGACCTCCCCCCCTGCGCAGCTCGGCCGCTCGATGAGCGGCTCGGTTATCACCTGAGCGGGGTGGACACCGATCACCCGCGCCCTTCCGCCCTCGCAGGGGATCGTAAGATCGATCCTCTCCGGATCGATGTGGACGGTACCCTGGACCTCCTCTGAATCGATCGGCTCAATTTCAGCCGTGCACGATCCTCCCTCAGCGACGAGGACCCCGCCGACGTAGACCTCGTCTATCTCGAACCGCTCGAGATCGCTTAAGACGATCAGATCGGCCCTATAGCCGGGGGCGATCGCGCCGATGTCGGCGAGCCCATAGGCACGGGCGGTGTGGATCGTGGCAGAGGAGATTACAAGATGAGCCGGGATCCCGGCTGCGATCGACCTGCGGACGAGGTCGTCGATCTGCCCCTCATCGCGGAGGGTCTCGGGATGGCGATCGTCGGTGCAGAAATGGACGAACGGGGCGGTCGTCTCCGTCAGGAGGGGGAGGAGGGCCTCGAGGTTCCGCGCCGTCGTCCCGTCGCGGATCAGGATGTGCATCCCGCTTCTCAGCTTCTCCTCCGCCTCGGCGAGGGTCGTGCACTCATGATCGGTCCGCGGCCCGGCCGCTACATAATCCCAGAGGGCCATCCCGGCGAGGCCGGGGGCATGGCCGTCGATCGGCCTACCGGCGGCCGCAGCGAGCTTCGCCATCACCTCTGGATCGCGGCCGACGACCCCGGGGTAGTTCATCACCTCCCCCAGGCCGATGACCCGGTCGAAGGAGAGGATCTCTGCGATTTTCTCATGGTCGATCACCGCCCCTGACGTCTCGAACGGGCTCGCCGGGACGCAGGAAGGGGCCATGAAGTAGGCGCGAAACGGGAGGTGCTCGGTGGCGGCGAGCATGTAGCGGATCCCGGCGATCCCGAGGACGTTGGCGATCTCGTGCGGATCGGCGATGATGCAGGTAGTCCCGTGCGGGAGAACCGCCCGGGCGAACCCGGCCGGGGAGAGCTGCGAGCTCTCGATGTGCACGTGCGCGTCGATCAGGCCGGGGATGACGATCCGGCCGGCGAGGTCCCTCACCTCATACGGGTCGTCGGCGCCGAACCCGACGATCCGGCCGCTTGAGATCGCGACATCCCCCCGGAAGATCGATCCGGAGAAGACGTCGAGGATCCGCGCATCCCTGAGGAGGAGATCGACCCTATCCATCAATCCCCCTGACCGTGACATGCGCCTCGATCTCACCGAGGAGCTCCCCTTCGCTCGAGGCGGTGAGGGTGACAGATCCGATCTCACCCGGATCGGCCGTGGCCGGCGGGGCGACGGTAAACAGGACCTCGTAGGAGTGAAGGGGACCGGCGTCGGCATCGATGTAGACCGAAGGGGAGCTCACCGCTGCGTACCAGCCGGGGGGGATCCCGTCTACCTGCAGGTCGATCGTCCGGCTCCGACGATCGGGGGAGGAGAGGGTGACGAACCACGAGATGGACGAGCCGGGTGCGACCTCCCCTTCCAGCCGATCGACGATCTTCGGTTCGCTTGTCACCTCGTAGTCCATCTCGTGAAGCT
>CAZGRE010000045.1:0-10506 GCA_964528085.1 uncultured Thermotogae bacterium
GGTGGGACGGATCACCGCTCGATTCCTACACGATAGCCCTATCTTCGTTCGGTACTCTCACCGAGGAGGAGATCGTGGATAGACTCTCGGCCGCCCTTCGCTCGATGGAGGCCGCCGATCCAGAGGGGGCCGGGTGGATCCGTTGGTTCCTGAAGGATGAAGGGCTCGATATCCCCCAGGGGTGAAACGAAGCGGCAGAGGAGGGGTATCTAGGGAAGCGAAATCCCTTGCTGGGAGGTAGTTTCGATGAAAAAGGCACCCCTGTTTGTCCTTCCCCTTCTTTTTGTCGCTCTTTTCACTTTGACCACGCTCGGGGACGGGTTGATCATCCCCGATCATCCTGATCGCGGCTGGTTGACCGTCACCTACCACCGGGTGACGGTCACGATCGAGGATGGTATCGTCACGACGCACGTCGACCAAGAATTCCGGAACGACACGACATTCCCGATCGAGGGGGAGTACGTGTTCCCCCTTCCCGAGGGGGCCGTCGTCTCCGATTTCTCGATGTGGGCCGACGGGGAGCGGCTCGAGGGGAGGATCCTCGACGCCGACGAGGCGCGCTCGATCTACGAGGACTACGTCCGCCGCGCCCTCGACCCCGCCCTCCTCGAGTACATCGGGCGGGACACCCTCTCTGCCAGGGTCTTCCCGATCCCGCCCGGGGGGAGGCGGAGGATCGAGCTCTCCTACACCGAGGTCCTGACGGCGGAGTTCGGGGTCTACCTGTACCGCTACCCCCTCGACACGGAGCGGTTCTCCGCCGCCCCGCTCGATGAGGTGAGAATCGACGTTACCATCCGCACCACCCCTCCGCTTCAGGCGGTCTACTCCCCGACCCATAGAATCGATATCGAGCGGGGAGGGGAGCGGGCGGCGACGGTTCATTATTCGGAACAGGGGATCCTCCCGACGAAGGACTTCATCCTCTACTACTCGGTTCTCCCTGAGGAGATGGGGTTGACCCTCCTCACCTACAAGGCAGGTGACGATGACGGCTTCTTCCTGGTCATCTTCTCCCCCCCTCCCGTAGCAGAGGAATTTCCGATCCCGAAGGATCTGGTCTTCGTCCTCGACACATCGGGGAGCATGTCCGGGGAGAAGCTGGAGGAGGCGAAGGCGGCCCTCCGGTTCATCCTTGACAACCTCGCCCCGGACGATCGATTCGCCATCGTCGCGTTCAGCGACTACCCGCGGGCGGAGGGCGACCGCCTCGTCCCGGTCACGGAGGATGCGGTCGCAGGGGCGATCGCGTGGGTGGGCGGTCTCGAGGCGAACGGAGGAACGAACATAGACGACGCCCTGACGGCTGCCATCTCCCTGTTCGAGGACGACGTTAGGCCGCACTATCTCATCTTCCTGACCGACGGGCAGCCGACCGTCGGGGTCACCGATCCCGCCACGATCATCGCGGATGTGAACGGGGCGAACGCCGTCGATGCCAGGGTATTCGCGTTCGGGGTTGGCTACGACGTCAACACCCTCCTCCTCGATCGCCTGACCGTGGAGAACCACGGGACGACGGTATACGTCACCCCGGACGAGAACCTCGAGCGGGCGCTCTCCTCGTTCTACACGAAGATCTCCTCCCCGGTCCTCTCCTCCCCCGCCGTCCAGATAACCGGCGTCTCGGTCTACGACACCTACCCGAACCGGCTACCCGACATCTTCCGCGGCTCGCAGCTCCTCTACGTCGGCCGGTACGAAGGAGGAGGGGAGGCGACGGTCTCGCTCAGCGGTGATGTATCCGGTTCTACGGTCTCGTTCACCGCCGATCGCTCCTTCCCGGAGCGCGACCTGGCGGACGAGTTCCTCCCCCGCCTGTGGGCCGGGAGGAAGATCGCCTACCTCCTCGATCAGATCAGGCTGTACGGGGAAAACGAGGAGCTGATAGATACGGTGATCGAGCTGAGCAAACGCTACGGAATCATCACCCCTTACACCTCGTTCCTCGTCGAGGAGGATCTGACCGAGGATCAGATGGCCTTACAAGCCGGATGGAACCTCCTGTCCGCACCGCCTAGCGGGAAGCAGGCAGTCACCGGCGCGGCGAGCATCCAGGCCCTCGCCGAGGAGGAGGTCGCCCCGGCCGAGGATGAGGCGGTCAGGGTCGTCGGTGATAGGACGTTCTTCCTCCGGGATGATGTCTGGACCGAGAGCACCTATTCGGACGAGGAGACGATCCAGGTTCTGGCCTACAGCGAGGCCTACTTCGACATCCTCGTATTACGGCCGGACCTCTCCCCGATCCTCGCCCTGGGAAACAGGGTGATATTCAGGCTGGAGGCGGCGTACGTCGAGATCGGGCCTGAGGGGGCCGATACGCTGACCGACGAGTTGCGGGATCTGTTGGAGGGCTGAGCCGCCCTCAGCAGGAGAATCGGTGATCCGCCTCCCCCTCCCCGCGGAGGATCTCGATCGCGTGCGGAAGAGCAGGGAGGATCAGCCCGAGCCCCTCGCTCACCCCCTTCGGACTGCCCGGAAGGTTGATGATCAGGGTCCTACTCCTGATCCCCGAGATCCCGCGGGAGAGGAGGGCGTGCGGGGTCTTCTTGAACCCGTCCATCCGCATCGCCTCGGAAAAGCCAGGGGCCTCCCGGTCGATCACCCGTAGCGTCGCCTCCGGGGTGAGGTCGCGGGGGGAGAGCCCGGTCCCACCGGTGGTAAGGATGAGATCGAGCTTGAGCTCATCTGACCATTCAATGAGCAACTCCGCGATCGCGTCGATCTCGTCGGGAACGATCCCCACGGCTGCGATATCGGCATCGAGGTGCTCGAGGACGAGCCGGCGGATCGTCGGGCCGCTCTCATCTTCCCTCTCCCCGCGGGAGGAGCGGTCGCTCACCGTCAGGATCCCGATCCTGATCCTCATAGGAGCCCTCCAAGGAGGATCACCCGGACGGCTGTTCCCGGCTCGACGCGGTCCCACTCCGCCGGGATGACTGCCAATCCGTCGGCGTCCACCATCGATCGCAGGATCCCCGAGCCCTGATCCCCGGTCGGCCGGGCGACGATCTCCCCGTCCTCCTCCTCCAACCTGACCCGCAGGTAATGGCGGCGGTCGTCCTTCTCCGGGAAGGCATCGGCGAATACGGCCATCACCGTGACCGGATCGATCTTTCTTACACCGAGGAGGGTCAGGATCGCCGGCCGGGCGAACATCGCGAACGAGATCATCGTCGAGACCGGGTTCCCCGGGGTCCCGATCACCGGGACCTCGCGCCCTTCGAACTCGAGGTAGCCGAAGGCGAGCGGCTTACCCGGCTTCATCCGCACGCGCCAGAACTCGATCCTCCCCTCGGCGGCGAGGACCTTCTTCACCACGTCGAAGTCACCGACCGAGACCCCGCCCGAGACGACGATCAGGTCGACCCCGTCCGCGACCGCCCCCTGCAGCTTCGCTGCGATCTCATCCTCCCTGTCGCCGGCGATCCCGAGGGGTAGCGGGATCCCCCCGTACTTGCGGACCTGGGCGGCATTCGAGTAGGAGTTGGCATCCCTGATCTTCCCCGGGGCGAGCGGCTCGCCGATCCCGACGAGCTCGTCCCCTGTTGCCAGGATCCCGACCCGCGGCCGGCGGGTCACCGCGACCTCGGGCATCCCGAGGGCGGCGAGCATCCCGATCTCCTGCGGCCGGATGATCGTCCCTCTCGGGATGACCGTCTCCCCGGCGCGCACGTCCTCCCCCGCCGCCCGTACCTCCTTCCCGGGCGGGACCGGGCCGGTCAGCTCGATCCGATCGCCGATCCGCTTCACCTGCTCGAATCGGGCGACCGCGTCCGCCCCCGGCGGGATCGGGGCCCCGGTCATGATCCGGATCGCCGTACCGGGAACGACCTCTCGCTCCGCCACGTACCCTGCCGGAAGCTCGCCGATCACCCGCAACCGGACCGGGTCCTCCGGGGAGGCGCCTGCGGTATCCGCCGCGCGGATCGCGTACCCGTCCATCGCCGTGTTCGGATGCGGCGGGATATCGTATTCCGCGATCACGTCCTTTGCCGTCACCCGGCCGAGGGCATCGGTTATCGGGACTGTCTCCGGTGGGAGGGGGCTGAGTCCTGCGAGGATGCGATCCCGCGCCTCCTCCACCTCGAGGACCGGATAAGTATCGTTCAATCCTCCGATATCCATCGCTCTCCTTTCTCTCCGAACTCCTTCTTCCAGATCGGGACCGATTCCTTCACCCGGTCGATTGCGTAGCGGAGCGCATCGAACAGCTCCTCGCGATGGGCGGCGGCGATCCCGATCACCACCGCCGTCTCACCGACGGGAACCCTCCCGATCCGATGGACGATCACCACCCCTGCGATCGTCTTCCATCGCTCTTTTACGTCGGCGCAGATCCGCTCAAGCTCCGCCTCGGCCATCTCTGGGTATGCCTCGTACTCGAGGTGAAATATCCGCTCACCCTCCTCGATCCCGCGGACGATCCCGACGAACGTCGCTATCCCCCCGATCTCGGGTGAGGAGAGGCGGGATACGATCTCATCGACCGGGATCTCCCGGTCGGTGACCTTCACGTAGCAGTCCTTCATCATCCCCCTCCTACCGGCGGGAGGAGGGCGACCTCGTCGCCGGCGCGAAGCACGGTGTCGGATCGGGCGAGATCCCGGTTCACCGCGACCTTGACGCTCGGAAGGTGCTCCGAGACCGCGGGGTACCTCTCCGCCAAGGCGGCGATCAGCCCCTCGACCGTCTCCCCCTCCGGGATATCGAGCGCGATCGAGCCGGTTCCGACCGCCTCGCGGATCGAGGCGAACAGGAGGAGGTTCACCTTCATTTCTCCCCCTCGAGGACGATATCCCCGCTTCTCCCGCCCGATTTCCGCACGAGGCGGATATCGGTGATCCGGATCGTCTTCTCGAGCGCTTTTCCCATGTCGTAGATCGTGAGGGCGGCGAGGGAGACGGCGGTTAGGGCCTCCATCTCCACCCCGGTCTTCCCCACGCACCTTGCGGTCGCCTCGATTTCGATCTCGCCGCGATTCGGATCGATGTCGAAGTCGACCTCGACGTCGGTGAGGGGGATGGGATGGCAGAGCGGGATCAGCTCCCCGGTCCGCTTTGCTGCCATGATCCCGGCGATCTGTGCCGTGACGAGGGGGTCCCCCTTCGGGGACTCACCCCTGGCGATCGCCCGGCAGGTCGAAGGGGACATTTCGATCTTCCCCCGTGCGACGGCGACGCGGAACGTATCCGCCTTTCCGCTCACATCGACCATCCGCACGTTCCCCTCATCGTCGAAATGGGTCGGTCTACCTTGTTTC
This sequence comes from uncultured Thermotogae bacterium, assembly GCA_964528085.1. Classification (GTDB taxonomy): domain Bacteria; phylum Bipolaricaulota; class Bipolaricaulia; order UBA7950; family UBA9294; genus B2-G16. Next base: position 5,267 of record CAZGRE010000045.1, read on the forward strand.
ATCTCAACCTCCGATCTCGGACATCGTTCGGCTGCGGGGGAAATCCCGCACCAATCCGTGCGCGTACGGCTTCCGTTCGATCCCCTCTTGCAGGATCGCGGCGATCTCCTCCTCGCTCGCCCCGGAGCGGAGCGGCCCCTTGAGATCGAGCTCGATCGGCGAGAGGAGGCACGGCCGCAGCTTCCCGTCTGCCGTCAGCCGGATCCGGTTGCACCGGGCGCAGAACGGGGCGCTAAGGGCGGTGATAAGCCCGATCTTCCCTGGCGCTTCCGGTAGCCGGTAGACGCGCGCCGGCCCCTCCTCCCGCACGGGAATGAGCCGGCCGAGGGCCGCCTCGATCCTCTCCTTTATCTCATCCCCGGGGACGAACCGCTCGTTGAACCCCTTGACCTCTCCGATTGGCATCCACTCGATGAACCGGACCTCGAACCCCTCCAGCGATTTGGCGGCGAGGCGGGCGACCTCGTCGTCGTTTATCCCCCGCATCACAACGGCGTTCAGCTTGATCGGAGTAAGGCCTCCCTCCACGGCGGCGGCGATCCCGGCGAGGGTCTCCTCGAGGTTTCCGACCCGGGTGATCCGCTTGAACCTCGCCGGGTCGAGGGTGTCGAGGCTGACGTTCACCCGGTTGAGCCCGGCCCGGGCGAGCTCCTCCGCATAACGGGGAAGGAGGGTCCCGTTCGTCGTCATCACGAGCTCCTCGATCCCTGGGATCCCTCGCAGCTCCTTCACCAGATCCACGATCCCCGCGCGGACGAGCGGCTCACCCCCGGTCAGCCTCACCTTCCTTATCCCGAGGCCGGCTCCCGCGCGTACGACACGGACGATCTCCTCGTAGCTTAAGATCTCATCGTGCGGCCGCCAGGGTATCCCCTCCTCCGGCATGCAGTAGATGCAGCGGAGGTTGCACCGGTCGGTGACCGAGACGCGCATGTAGGTGATCTTCCGTCCGAACCGATCTACGTTGTCCATCCCTCTCCTTTAGAAGACGTGCACCGCCGATGCCTTGAACGAGATGTAGACCTCCGCTCCGACCTCCAGACCGAGCTCAGCGAGCGACCGGCGGGTGACGGCAGAGTCGAACGCGGGCGGGACGTCGACCGTTACGTAGACGACCGTCCCCCGATCGGCGATCTTGACGATCCTGCCGCGCAGGCAGTTCCGCGCGCTCGATCGGAGCGGCCGGCGGGAGAGGAGGATCTCCTCCGGCCGGACGACGAGGTGTGCCGGACCGGTGATCCCGGTGACGACCGAGATCTCCGTCCGATCGATCGAGAAGACCCTCTCTTCTCCCCGGTCGGTCACGACCCCGGAGAAGACGTTCCGCGCCCCGACGAACCGGGCGACGAATCCTGATTTCGGCCGGCGGAACACGTCCTCCGGGGTCCCCTCCTGGACGATCCTCCCTCGATCCATCACCGCTATCCGATCCCCCAGGCCGATCGCCTCCTCGAAGTCGTGCGTCACATGCACGCTCGTCGTCTTAAGGGCGCGGTGCACACGGGCAAGCTCGCGCTCGAGTCCGGCCCGCGTCTCAGGGTCGAGGGCGGAGAGCGGCTCGTCGAGGAGGAGGAGGCGCGGCTCGATGGCAAGGGCCCTCCCTAGCCCGACCCGCTGCTTCTCACCACCGCTCAAGCCGTCCGTCCGACGGGAGAGGAGGCCCTCGATCTCCAAGAGGTGTGCAATCTCCTCCACCCGGCTTCGGATCGCATCGCGCCTTTTCCCCCGCGCCTTCAGTCCGAACGCGATGTTCTCCGCCACCGTCAGGTGGGGGAAGAGAGCGTAGTCCTGATAGAGGAACCCGATCCCGCGGTGCTCCGGTGGGGCGGAGGTGATGTCGCTCCCATCGAGGATGACCCTCCCTCCGACCGGCCGCCGTAGTCCGGCGATCGCCTCGAGGAGGATCGTCTTCCCCGCCCCGGTCGGGCCGAGGAGGATCATGTACTCCCCGCCGGCGACGGAGAGGGAGATCCCCTCGAGGCGAAACCCCCCCGCCCTGATATCGAGCCCCTCCACTGCAAGCCGCCTTGCGCTCATCCCTTCCCCCTTCCGGCCACCATTCGGAGCGCGACGAAGACGGCGAGGGACGAGAGGATGATCCATACCGCCACCGGCCGGGCGTAGTCGAGCCCGTAGGATTCGAACCGCTCGTACAAAAGGACGGGGGCAACCATCGGATGGTAGGAGAGGATCACCACCGCCCCGAACTCGCTCAGCCCACGCGCCCACATCAGGATCGTCCCGGAGAGGATGCTCCTGCGGGCGAGCGGGAGGGAGACGCGGCGGAACGTCGTCCACGGGCTTGCCCCCAGGGTCCGTGCCGCCCGCTCGAGCCGGGGATCGACGGCGGTGAACCCATCGCGGGCCGCGTTCACCAGAAACGGCATGCTGACGAAGAACATCGCGATTACGATCCCCGGGACCGACGAGACGAACCGGACCCCGATCTCACCGAATGCCCTCCCCAGGGCGCCGCTCCGCCCGAAGACCATGAGGAGCGCGATTCCGACCGCGGTGTGAGGGACGACGATCGGAAGGTCGATCAACCCCTCGATCAGCCCCTTACCCGGAAACTCGTGGCGGGCGAGGATGTAGGCGAGCGGGACGCCGGTCAGGATCGCAACGCCGGTCGCGATCGCCGAGGCGTAGAAGGTGAGCCAGATCGCACCTCTCACTTGCGGATCGAGGATCGTCTCCCACAGGCTCCGCGGGCTGGTCGAGAAGACCGTCTTTAACAGGGGCCAGGCGATGAACAGGAGGAGGACCCCGCCGAGGATGACGAACCCCGACTTCATCCTGGGGATGCGCATCGTTCAGCCCTCCGGGGCGATCAGGTCGAGGAGTAGCTCGGGGATGCTCTCCCTCCCGCTCGCTACGACCGCCGGGACGATCGGCGGCTGGCCGAGTGAGGAGAGTATCCCTTGCCCTTCAGGGCCGATGACGAACGCGACGAACTCGGCCGCCAACGAAGGGTGAGGCGCCCCCTTCGGGATCGTCAGCCCGTAGATGACCGGCTCGCCGGTCTTGACGATCGTCTCTCCCGGCTCCTTCCCGGATACCTCGACGTGCGCCTCTGCGTAGAGATCGGCGTACTCGGCGCGGCCAAGATCGATCTCGTCCGGGAGCTCGAGGAACTCGAGGCCGTGCTGCACGGCGACCGAGCGGTACTCGAACGCGTAGTCCATGTCCCCCGACTGCAGAAGGGCGATCAGCTCGACCGCCTTCGGCCGGACGTTCCCCGGCGGGCAGTGGGTTTTTAGCCTCTCGTACAGGCTGGGGACGCCGTAGTGGCGTTCGGCGAGCTGCCAGACGATCAGCGTCCGGTACCCGCACGGATCGGCGTTCGGATCGGAGTGGCCGTAGATCACCCCCGGCCGGGTGAGGACCTCGTACCAGTTGTCAGGGCCGATCTCATCAGCGTAGGCGGACTTGCCGGTGTAGGCGATCACCATCTCGTTTCGGGCAAACTCGATGTTCCAATCGGCATGATCCGGGATCAGAAGCTCATCGATCACCGTGTAGTCGGCCGACATCACGATGTCCGCGGCTCGTCCGAGTTCGCTCACCTTCCGCGCCGCCGTCCTGCTCCCTGAGAACTCGGCGGCGAACGAGACCTCGGGATGTGTTTCTTGGAACGCTGCGATCAACCGCTGAAGCGGGACCGTCAGGCTCCCGGCGTGGAAGATGACAAGCGGCCCTGTCTTCGCCCCGACGGCGGGGATCGAGGATGATAAAAGCAGCGCCCCGATGAGGAGTAATACGTGGAGCCTCATGCGAACCTCCTTTCCAATCACGGGAGGCGCAGCCGTTTCCAGCTACACCCTATCGCCCGCCCTCCCTAGGCTCACCCGTAGGAGAAGCGGGTCGGAGATTTAAGCCCCTCTATCATACGGCGAAGGGACGAAAAGGAAAAGGCGACGGAGATCCTCCGCCGCCCTTTCCTCAGTTCAATTACCGATCAGCGGTAGCTCCACTCGACGGTGTAGGTCAGCTCCGCCTCACCCCCCGCCGGGACCGAGAGGATGAACCTCACCGTACGCGAGTCGACCGTCTCGTAGGGTAGGGAGCTTGCGGTGATCGTCCACGTCCCGGCGAGGTACTCAAGGACCTCCACGGTCACCGGCTCGTCCTTCGCCGAGCGGATCGTTATCTGGTAGGAGTCGCGGTTCCTCTCCTCCCCGATCCGCAGGTGGGAGGTCTGGACCCGCTCGCCGGTGAGGTCGAACGCCGCCCCGATCGCGAGCTCGATCTCCTCTCCGAGGGGGGTGTCGCCGATCGACGAGGCGCCGATGAACAGCCTTCCCTCCTCGTTGTAGACCGATACCCCTCCGGCGGGGAGGGGCTCCTCCTCGTTCGTGAACCGGATCACCGTCTCCACCGACCCGCCGCTGAACCGGTAGATCCGCTCGTAGGGGATCGTGGCGGAGACGAACGGGACGAGGTTCGCCCCCAGCCCGAGGTCGACCGGCTCAGGTAGCGAGTAGCGGTGATACTCGGACGCCTGCGAGACGGTCGCCTCCGGGGCGGCGGCCATCGTCCTCACCTCTCCGTAGTCGACGGTCTTCGGCGTGTAGACCTCACCGGCTATCAGCCCGATCTCCGCCTGGGAGAAGGATAGGCCGGTCTCGTTCGTCAGGATCGCCGTCCCCTGCAGGCTGAGCGACTCATTGCCCAGCACCGCCCGGTAGGAGGCCTCCCACGAGATCCCGTACGTCAGGTAGCGGAGAAGGAGGTCGGTCGTCCCGGGCTCGTCGGTCAGGTAGCGGACCTCGGCCGCGGCGAGCGGTGGGTAGGGGGTGCGGATCGCCTGGTACTCGCGGATGAATACGGTCCCTTCGCTCGTCGCGAGGAAAATCCCGTCCTGTCCCCATATGAGGACGCGCCCGCGGAACGTACCGGCAGACGAGATCACCTCCACGTAGAGGCCGTCCCACCCCTCGAGCCCCTCCATCTCCGGAAGCGCCGGTGAGGTGGAAAGAACCGTCAGCCCGTCTATCACCAGGCTCTCGAGGATGATCTCGTCTGGGAGTCGGTCGATCGTCAGCCTCCCCTCGGACGCAAGGTCATACGTGCGCCTCTCCTCGACCAGGGCTAGCCCCTGCGGGTAGATGACAAGGTATGGAGCGGCAAAGACGGCGGATCCCAACATAGTGACGATAATCCCGATTGTGGCAACCACTTTGAGCATTATGAATCACCACCTTTTCCTTATCTTAGCAAGTGGGACAGGGCCGGTGAAG
>CAZGRE010000046.1:0-9577 GCA_964528085.1 uncultured Thermotogae bacterium
CCGATCTTGGCCAGGAGGCGCCCGAACCGCTCCCGGAGGAGCCGGGCGTGCTCCTCGAGAAGCTCGAGGGCGAGGTGCTCGTCCCGCTGGACGAGGGCGGTGTAGCCGACGATGTCGGTGAACATGATCGCCGCAAGGCTCCTCTTCTCCGAGGACACGTCATACCTCCCGCTGATCGGAATCGACCTAAAACCAGTCTACGCGTGCGGAGTGCAGGCTGACAAGCCCGAGCGCCGGGTAAGTCAATCAGGATGGTCTTCGCCCTCGAACGACGAACAGATCACCTCTCCCTCCGGACAGGCCCGCCGCTCGAGCAGATCGAGGACGATCTCACCGATCGGGTTGCCGGAGACGAGGGCGTGGGCGACGTGGAGGTGGAGGCACTTCAGCCGCGAAAAATCGGCGATCCCACCGATCCCGCGCTCATTCAAGCTTCTCATCATCCCCCTCTCTTCGAGATACCGCCGGTCGGCGGCAGAGAGGAGGCGATCCCGCTCGACGATGTAGGAGCGATGGGCGGCGGCGAGCCGCTCGCGGAGCGAATCATCGCCTCTCAGCTTCTCCTCGAGCTTTCCGATTAGACCCTCCGCCTCCAGGCGGTCGATCCCTTTGGAGAGATATGGGCAGGTGAGCCAGTAAGTCGTGGGGAACGGCTCTCCCTCCACGATCGGATGGACGACGATCACCTGCGGGTAGCCGTACGGGCAGCGGAGGGCGACCCCGTCGAGGCCGCGCGGTCGCCGGCCGATCTGGGCTGTGATGATCCGTTCGTCTTCTAGCGTTGCCTGTTCCATCGCTCTGTCCCGTACTTCTCCCGCAGAAGCTTCTCCACCCGCGCTCCCTCTTCTTCTGTCACCCTTTCCCCAATCGCCGTCTCGCCGAGGAAGCGGACGATCCCGGCCGCAATGGGATCGCCGACCTCATCGAGGTTCAGTTCTCTTCCGATTATCTCAGCCAGGCTCGTCGTGGGGAAGGGGTGTGAGGGAACGGCTGAAGTGCAGTAGCCCGGCCTGAGGGCGCGGAGGAGCCGCTCCATCGGGATCGGATCCGGCCGGACGATCAGGGTCGTGTGGTAGAGGAGCGCGGATCCCCTCCGGGCCTGGGCCGCACCTCCGATCTTCTTATCGGCGCATATGAGCCTGTTCCCGTCCGGTTCGACCTCGATCCCAAGTTCGGAAAGCCCAGCGGCGATCGCCCCTCCGATCAGGCGGAACGCCTCCTCCACCCCTCCGATCAGGCGCGAATCACCGAGGTAGAGCGATACGTTCAGGTTCCCGGGATGGTGATAGACCGCCCCCCCGCCGGAGATCCGGCGGATCACCGGGATCGCGAGCCTCTCCGCCTCCTCGAGGTCGACCTCGGATGAGATCTCCTGCGAGCGGCCGATCACCACAGCGCGGCCGTTCACCCACAATCGGACGGTATCCGCTCCGCCCGTCCGTACGCTCTCGAGGATCGCCTCGTCGAGGGCGAGGCCGAGCGCGGGATCGGATGGCTCAAGGTCGCGGATGAGGCGGATCATCCGCGAACAGCGGCCGCGTACGCCTCCGCGGCGCGGTAGGAGCTTCTGACGAACGGACCGGCGACGGCGTAGCTGAACCCGCAGCCGAGCGCCTCCTCGCGCAGCTCCGCGAACTCCTCCGGCGGGACGTAGCGGGCGACCGGGTAGGCGGCATCGGTCGGTCTTAGGTACTGGCCGAGGGTGACGATCTCGACCCCGACGCTTCGCAGGTCGGAGAGCGCCTCTGAGATCTCGTCGCGCTCCTCCCCCAGGCCGAGCATCAGGGAGCTCTTGGTGATCGTATCCGGCGCCAGCTCCTTCAACCGGGAGAGGACGGACAGGGAGAGCTCATACCCGGCGCGGGGATCGCGGACGAGCGGGGTGATCCGCCTCACCGTCTCGATGTTGTGGCCGATCACGTCCGCCCCGGCCGCGGCGATCGTCGCCAGCGCCCCGTCGTTTCCGCCGAAGTCGGGGACGAGGGCCTCGACCAGGATCGTCTCATCCTCTTCCTTGATCCTCCTGATCGCCTCGGCGAAGACCGACGCTCCTCCGTCCTTCAGATCGTCGCGGTCGACCGAGGTGAGGACGACGTAGCGGAGCCCGAGCTCGCGGACCGCCTCGCTCAATCGGCGCGGCTCGTCGCTGTCGAGCGCGCCTCCGGGGTTTCCCGTCGGAACGGCGCAGAACCGGCAGGCGCGGGTGCATACCCCGCCGAGGAGCATGAACGTCGCCGTCCGCGCCGACCAGCACTCGACGGCGTTCGGACAGATTGCGCCCTGGCAGACGGTGGTCAGCCGATACCTCGCAAGGACATCACGGACGGCGCGCATCTCGCGCGCATCCTCGGGCGAGGGGGCGCGGACCTTGATCCAATCAGGGCGTCTCATCTTCCTCCAGGAGCGGATCGAGAGCTGTCTCCTTCAGCCTCCAATCGAAGAGAGAGGATATCTTCGATAAGAAGACCGGCCTCACCTCGTCTAAATCCACCCCGCGGCCGATGAGCTCGCTCATCGAGACGGCCTGCACGTCGAGGCCGCACGGCCTGATCATCGCAAAGTGGGCCGGATCGGTCGCGACGTTCAGGGCGATCCCGTGCATCGTCACCCAGCGGCGGACGTAGACCCCGATCGAGGCGATCTTCCTCCCGTCGACCCAGACGCCGGGATGGCCGGGCCTTCGCGATCCGGATATCCCGAATGAGGCGAGCGTATCGATCGCCGCCTGCTCCAACCGGTGTATGTAGCCCTTGATATCGCGGCCGTAGCCGCGGAGATCGACGATCGGATAGGAGACGAGCTGACCCGGCCCGTGATAGGTGACGTCCCCTCCCCTCTCCACCTCAATGACCTCTATCCCCTCTCTGGCGAGCGACTCGGAAGGGGCGAGGATGCTCGCATCCGATCCGCTCCGGCCGACCGTGAACACAGGGCCGTGCTCGACGGTTATGAGGACGTCGGGTATCTCCCCGGCGAGCCGACGGGCGTGCAGACGCCGCTGGATCGAGAGTCCCTCTCTATACCCGCACCTCCCGAGCGGAAGGTGAAGGACGGTCTCATGCCGCTTCGATCTCTCCGAGGAGCCCACCCGGCTTCACCCTGTCCCCTGCCTGTGCGGCGATCCTCGCCAGCCTCCCCCGTGCGGGGGAGGGGACGACGAACGTCGTCTTCTCCGTCTCCACTTCGAGGAGGTCCTCCCCTTCGGCAACGGGTTCGCCGAGCCGTTTCAGCCAACCGACGATTCTCACCTCATCGACCTCCCCGAGGTCGGGGAGGTTCACGTTACGCGTCTCTGTCATGATTGCACCTCGACCGAATACTAGCCGACAGAGGGGGGGCGTATCACCTTGCCCGCCGGTTTCTCCAGCCCTATAGTCTTTGACGAAAGGAGGAGGGATGGGGTTCACATGCGGGCTCGTCGGCCTTCCGAACGCGGGTAAATCGACGATCTTCAACGCACTGGCGAACGGGGGGGCGAAGGTCGAGAGCTATCCGTTCTGCACGATCGAGGCGAACGTCGGGACCGTCCCCGTCCCGGACGAGCGGCTCGATCGCCTCTCGTCCCTGTTCCCGGAGAAGAAGAAGGTCCACACCCATCTCGAGTTCATCGACATCGCCGGGCTCGTCGAGGGGGCGAGCGAGGGGGAGGGGATGGGTAACCAGTTCTTGGCCGAGATCCGGGCCGTCGACGCCCTCCTCCACGTCGTCCGCTGCTTTGCGGATCAGAACGTCGCCCACGTTACGGGGACGATCGATCCGAGACGGGATATCGAGATCGTGGAGACGGAGCTCCTCTTGAAGGACCACGAGACCCTGACCCGGCTCGCCAAGCGGCTGAGCCAGGAGGTGAAGGGGAAAGAGAGAAGCGCACCGGCGCGGCTTGACGCGGTGAAGCGGCTCCTATCCCAGGTGGCGGAGGGGATCCCGATCCGGAAGGCGGGTATCGACCCGGTGATCGCCGATCTGATCCGGGAGGTGTCACCGCTCACAGCGAAGCCGTGCCTGTTCGTGGCGAACGTCGACGATTCAGGGGAGAACGAGCACTCGCGGCTCGTAGAGGAGATAGCGGAGGAGCGCGGGGACGGGGCGATCGTGATCCGCGGCCGGCTCGAGGCAGAGATCGGGGAGGCGGCGCAGACGGAGGAGGAGCGAACCTCGTTCCTCGCCGAGTACGGCCTCGACCGGACCGGCCTCGATGAGCTCGTCCGCGCCGGGTACAGGCTCCTCGATCTCGTCACGTTCTTCACGTTCGAGGGGCCGGAGGTGCGGGCGTGGACCGTCCCCGCCGGGACGAAGGCACCGGAGGCCGGAGGGAGGATCCACTCCGATTTTTCCGATCGGTTCGTCCTCGCCGAGGTGATGGACCTCGACGAGCTCGTCGAGGCCGGCTCGGAGAAGCCGCTCCGCGAGTCGGGGAGGATCAAGCGGGCCGGACACGACTACGAGGTCGAAGACGGTGACGTGATCCGCTTCGTCTGCGCATGAACCCTCACGTTGTAAGGTTCGACGATCGCGACCTCCCCGATCTGATCGCGGAGTGCCTCGAGACGGGGAAGACGATCGTCTTCCCCACAGATACGGTCTACGGGATCGGGGGGAACCCATGGGACGAGCGGACCCTCGCCCGGATCCGGAGGCTGAAGCGCCGGCCGGAGGGGGAGCCGTTCACCCTCCACCTTCCGACGGTCGAAGGGATAGAAAAGTTCGCCCGGCTCAACGATCGCCTCCGCAGGGAGGTCCGCCTCCTCCTCCCCGGGGCGTACACACTCCTCCTCCCGGCACGGGAGGGGGCGCCGCCGTCGGCGGTGAAGGGGAACCTCGTCGGGATACGCGTCCCCGACCACCCGCTCTTCGCCGATGTCCTCGGGAGGCTCGATCGGCCGGTGTTCGGAACGAGCGTCAACCTCCCGGGAGAGCCGCCGATAAACGACGTTTCCACGATCATCGAGCGGTTCAGCCGGTCGATCGATCTCCTGATAACCGGGGAGGTCGGAGGGACACCGTCGACGATACTCGATCTGTCGGTCGACCCGCCGCGGATCGTCCGGCCCGGATCAGCCGGTGATCGGCTCGAACCGGGCGATGAAATGGCGTAGAGGCCCCTCCCCCGCGACTATCCGATAGCCGGGAAGACCCTCTTTGTCGCGGGCGACCGCGGCAGCGGCATCGATGACGTGCTCGAAATGGACCCGCGTGTAGGTCCTCCGCGGGATGGCGAGCCTGACGAGCTCGAGCCGGGGGAAGTGCTCGTTCCCCTCCTCATCGACGGTGGCGAACATGACGCTCCCGACCTCGACCCCGCGGATCCCCCCCTCGAGGTAGAGGGCGTTCGCCAGGGAGAGGGCGGGAAACTCGCGCTGGGGAAAGCCGGGGAGGAGCTCGAGGGCATCGATGTAGACGGCGTGCCCTCCGATCGGCTCGACGATCGGGATCCCCGCTTCCTTCAGCCCCTCGCCGAGGAACCGCGTCTCGGCTATCCGATCGGCGAGGTAGGCGGGGTCGAGCCCCTCGTACAGCCCGACGGCGATCGCCTCGAGATCCCTACCGGCGAGGCCGCCGTAGGTCGGGAAGCCCTCCATCAGGATCAGCCGCTCCCTCGCGGCCGAATAAAGGGCGGGGTCGTTCATCGCCAGTATCCCGCCGATATTGACGATGGCGTCCTTCTTCGCGCTTAAGAGCATCCCGTCGGCGAGGGAGAAGATCTCCCGCGCTATCTCGATCGGGGGCTTGTCGGCGTAGCCGTCCTCGCGCTCGCGGATGAAGTAGGCGTTCTCGGCGTAGCGGGCGGCGTCGATGAAGAACGGGATCCCATGCTCATGGCAGATCCGGCTCACCTCCCGCAGGTTGGCGAGCGATACCGGCTGTCCCCCGCCGCTGTTGTTCGTTATCGTCATCAGAACGAGGGGGATCCGCTCCCTTCCGACATCTTGGATCAGCCGGGAGAGCCTCTCCGTATCCATGTTCCCCTTGAACGGATGGTCCGCCCTGACGTCGTAGGCGACGTCGCAGGCGAGGTCGACCGGCTCGCCTCCGTTGGCGATGACGTTCGCCCGCGTCGTGTCGAAGTGCATGTTGTTCGGGACGACGTCACCCGGCTTGACCGCGGCCGAGAAGAGGACGTTCTCCGCCGCCCGCCCCTGATGGGTGGGGAGGACGTAGGAGAACCCGAAGATGTCGTCGACCGCCTCGCGGAAGCGCGCGTAGCTGCGGCTCCCGGCGTAGGATTCGTCCCCCTGCATGATCGCCGCCCATTGCGCCTGGCTCATCGCACCGGTCCCGGAATCGGTGAGAAGGTCGATGTACACATCGGCGGCGCGGAGGTTGAACACGTTGTATCCGGCCTCCCTCAGCCTCTCCTTCCGCTCGTCGCGCGTGAGGACCGCGATCGGCTCGACGACCTTGATCCGATAGGGCTTGTAGACCACCTCGAGTTCCCCCTCTCCGCGTGCGTTCTGATACGGGTTGCATACCGATCGCTCGCGTACGATATGATAGATGATCGAGGCTTCTCGATCGAGGACGGGTTGACCGCCAATCGGCCTTACCCGTACATTAGGGGAAAGGGGGCGGAAGGAGCCGGATGCGCGATAAGATCGACCGAGCCATCGCCGAGGGGAAGCACGAATCGATCGGCCGGCTCCTCGCCGGAGCCCACACGCCCGAGCATCGGTACGCAGCCCGGAGGATCGCCGAGGCCGGAGCCTCCCTGGAGGCGGCCCTCGCTGTGGCCGAGTCCCTGGCCGGTCAGAAGGAATCGGCGGCGCGTCAGGTCGCCTGCCAGCTCGTCCCCGAGGTCTACTCATCCTCCCCTGATCGGGCGGCCTCCCTCCTTCGCACCCTCGCCGATGACGGCGAATGGACGGTCCGCGACGCCGCCGGCGAGGTCTGCGGAAGGCTCCTGCGGGACGACTTCTCGCGGATGCTCGATGAGCTCTATGAGTGGAGGAAGGATCGATCGGTGAACGTGAGGCGGGCCGTCGCCGTCGCCGCCGGTCGGGCCGCATCGGCCGAGCATCCGGAGTGGGCCGAGCCGCTCCTCAAGCTGATCGAACCCCTCCTCTCCGACCGTGACAAGAACCTCCGCCGGACCCTCGCCGCCTCCACGATCGGAACATCCCTCCTCGGGTCCTACCCGATCATGGCGTTCGAGTACATCATCAAGTGGTCGACGTCGAGCGATCCGCAGGTCCTGTGGAACGTGGCGACGGCCCTCTCCACCCCGACAGCGGCCGGGTTGGTGAAGAAGGCGCTGATCATCCTGCGGAAGCTATCGCTCGACGAACGGCGCTACGTCTGGCGCGCAGCGGCGGCGGCGATGTGGCGGCTCGGCCGGAAGCGGCCGGAGATCGTCCGGCCGGAGCTCGCCCGCTGGCTCGAGGACGAGCGGCGGATCGAGGTGGCGCGTGAGGCGCTGAAGCACATATGACCAGCCCGGTATAATCGGGCCATGAACAGAGAGTCGACCATTCCAGGCGCCATCGTCACCGGGAGTTCACGCGGGATAGGAGCAGCGATCGCAAGGAGGCTCGCCTCCGCCGGCTACGGCGTGGCGATCAACTACGTGAAAAGCGCCGACCGCGCCGAGGCTCTAGCGGAGGAGATAAGGGATTCCGGAGGGCGGGCGATCACCGTCCGCGCCGACGTCTCCGACTACGGGGAGGTGGCCCGCCTCGTCGAACAGGCGGCGTCCGCGTTCGGTGGGATCAGGGTCGTCGTCAACAACGCCGGCTACTCCCAACATCGGTCGATCGAGGAGATGACGATCGGCGACTGGAACCGCGCGATCGCGATCAACCTGTCGGCAGCCATGTTCACGGTTAAGGCATCCCTCCCCCATCTCCGCCGCCAGCCGTGGGGGAGGATAATAAACATCTGCAGCCTGCGGGCGATGACCGGATCGGATCACGGAGCCCACTACGCCGCGGCGAAATCCGGGCTGATCGGCCTGACCAAGTCCCTCGCCCGCGAACTCGCACCGCGGATCACGGTGAACGCGGTCTCTCCCGGGTATACGCGAACCGACATGACGGCGCGGACCCTCGCCGAGAAGGGGGAGGAGATCTACGCCTCGATCCCAGCCGGGCGGGCGGCCGAGCCGGACGAGATCGCAGCCCTCGTCGCGTTCCTCGCCTCGGAGGATGCGGCCTACATCACCGGCGAGACGATAAACGCAAACGGAGGGATCTACATGCGATGATCCAGGATGCTGCCGTGAGACGGTGCGAACCGGATAGGGATAAAGAGGCGATCCTCCGGATCTGGCGTGAGATCGGCTGGCTCGGGGAAGGAAAAAGGGACGAGGAGGCGCTCGCCCTCTTCTTGAAGGGGAGCACCGGTTGGGTAGGGGAGCTTTCAGGGAGCGTGGAGTCGCTCGTCGTCACGATGCCGGGGACCCTCCGCTACCTGGACGAGGATATCCCGTTCTCCGGAATCGCCGGGGTTACGACGAGCCGGGTCGCCCGCCGGCGGGGATTGGCGAGTAGGCTCGTCGCCGCCGCCATCGCCCATGAAGCAGCAGGAGGGACGAAGGTCTGCGGGCTCGGGATGTTCGAGCAGGGGTTCTACGACCGGTTCGGATTCGGGACCGGCCCGTACGAGGTATCCCTGACGTTCGACCCAGCCTCCCTCGAGATCCCCGTCAAGCCGCGGGTCCCAAAGAGGCTCACCCCCGATGACTGGGAGGCCGTGCACGCCTCCCGCCTCGGCCGCCTTCGCCAGCACGGATCGGTCAGCTTGAATCCGCCGGAGGCGACACACGGGGAGATGCTCGCGACCAAGAACGGGTTCGGATTCGGCTACTTCGACGAACGAGGGAATCTGACCCATCACCTGTGGTGCTCGGCCAGGGACGTCGAATCCGGGCCGTACTACGTCCGCTGGCTAGCCTACCACGACCGCGACGAGCTGTTCGAACTCCTCGGGGTGATCCGCGACCTCGGGGACCAGGTTGCATCCGTCCGGATACACGAGCCCCCGGAGATTCAACTCCAGGACCTGATCCAAAGGCCGTTCCGGCTCCGCCAGCTGACGCGACGCTCGGAGCATGAGAGCAGAACGAGCGCGACCGCCTACTGGCAGATGAGGATCCTCGATCTCGGAGGATGCCTCGAGATGACCCGCCTCCGCGAGGAGGTGAGGTTCAACCTCTCCCTCACCGACCCGATCGAGCGGTTCCTCGAGGAAGGGGGCTGGCACGGGATCTCCGGGGAGTACGCGGTCACCCTCGGGCCGGAGTCCAGTGCAAAGCCGGGGAAGACGGCGGGCCTCCCCGAGCTTGCCGCCTCGGTCGGCGCATTCTCCCGGATGTGGCTCGGGGTCAGACCGGCGTCGAGCCTGGCATGGACGGACGATCTCTCCGGGCCTGCGGAGCTCCTCGCCCGGCTCGATCGCGTCCTCTCCCTCCCGCGGCCGTCGTGCGATTGGGACTTTTGAGGGGAGGCTGTGCTACAATAAACCGACTCAAAGAACAAGGGGGTAGGGATGAGGCTATTGCGTGGGTTGATAACAGGTGGTGGTGTCGGCGCGTTCTTCCTGTTCAGCTATATAATCGAGCTTCTCTGGAACGGGATCGTCGTCG
>CAZGRE010000047.1:0-9265 GCA_964528085.1 uncultured Thermotogae bacterium
GTAGGCGTAATCGGACATCTTAAGGCTCCTGTCCGCGTTCTGTTCGACGATCAGGATCGTGCTCCCTGCCGCCTTGATCTCCTCGATCTTGTCGAAGACCTCGTTCGCCATGATCGGGGAGAGCCCCAGAGACGGTTCATCCAAGAACATCAGCCGTGGGTTGAGGAGCATCGCCCTTCCCATCTCCAATATTTGCATCTCCCCCCCGCTTAGGCTCCCTCCCTTCTGTCTGCTCCGCTCCTTGAGGAGGGGGAATAGGGCGTACACCCGCTCGATATCGCGTCTGACCCCTCTCCGGTCCCGCCTTATGTAGGCGCCGAGCTCGAGGTTCTCCTTTACCGTCATCAACGGAAAGACGTGGCGCCCCTGAGGGACGAAGGTGATCCCGCGACGGAGGAGGTCGGGAGGGGGGAGATTCGTGACCTCTTCGCCGTCGAAGTAAACGTTCCCTTTTCGCGCCGGGAGGAATCCGAACAACGTGCGGAAGATCGTCGACTTTCCCGCCCCGTTCGGACCGATGATCGAGACCATCTGCCCCTCTTCGACCTTCAATGAGACCCCTCTCAGGATATCGAGCTCCTTCGTGTAGCCCGCTATGATCCCTTTTGCCTCCAGTAGTGCCACGTCAACCTCCAAAATAGGCTGCTAGAACCTGTTCGTTGTTCTGGATCTCTTCAGGTGTCCCCTCGGCGATCTTCTCCCCATGGTCGAGGACGACGATCCGATGGCATAGGTTCATGACCATCCGCATGTTGTGTTCGATGATGAGGAAGCTGCAACCGTGCCGGTTCAGCTCGATCAGCCGCTCTCCGATCTCCTTATCGAGCATGATCAGACTCGGGTCGGACATCAGAACCATCCCCAGGTCGAGGAGCTTCTGCTGACCGTATGAGAGGCACCTCGCCAGCTCGTCCTTGAGATGGACGATGTTGAGGAACTCAAGTAGCCCGATCGCCTTCTCCACGTCCTCCGTCTCGTCCCGGGTGAACAGGCGGCTGAGGAGCGTCCCCTTGCTCTCCTGAATCGCCATGATCATGTTGTCGAGGACGGTCATCCCCGGGAAGAGCTGGACGAGCTGGAACGTCCGGCCGATCCCGTGCTTGTACACATGGTGCGGCTTCATCCCCGTGATCCGCTTCCCCATGAAGTAGATCTCCCCGGACGTGCTCCGCTGGATCCCGGTGACGCAATCGAACAGCGTCGTCTTCCCCGAGCCGTTGGGGCCGATCAGTCCGAGTATCTCCCCCTCCCGCACGGCAAGATCGACGCCGGCGAGAGCCTCCAGCTGATAGAATTTCTTCCGCAACCCTTTGATCTCCAGGATATTGTTCATCGTACCGTCCTCATTTCGTCAGTTGCGGGGCGTTCCTCTTCAACACGCGGCGGAAGAAGACGTCGATCAGCCCCGCCAATCCGGTCGGCCAGAAGATGACGAGGATCAGGGTGAGCACCGCGAAGATGACGAAGAAAAGCTGCTGTACACCGCGGAGGAACTCGGGGAGGAGCATCACGGCGACCACGCCGATGAACGGCCCCTCGAACCGCCCGGACCCGCCGATGATCAGCATGATGAGGAACCAGAACGATTCCTGGACCGGGAATGAGGTCGGGTCGATGAACCGCATCAGCGGGGCGATGAGCCCCCCCGCCACCGCTGCGTACGCCGCGCCGATGGCGAATGCGAGGAGCTTGTACGCCAGGAGGCTCACCCCGACCATCTCGGCCCGCATATCGTTCTCGCGGATCGCCTTGAACGCCCTCCCCCACCGCGAGTTCAGGATCCACAGCATGATGATCGTCGTGAGGATCAGGAACCCGACGACCAAAAGGTAGAACGAGTTAGCCGAGTGGAGACTGAGCCCGAAGAAGGAGGGGCGTGGGATCCCTGGCAACCCCGAGAACCCGCCGGTCAATTCGTGCTCGTTCGTCAGCAACAGATAGACGACCGTCCCGAACCCGAGCGTCACCAGTGCTAGATAATGATGTTTCACGCGGAGGGACGGAAGGCCGAGGATCAGTCCGGCGACGAACGCGATCGCTGCGCCGAGGGGCAACGCGAGCCAGAACGAATGCCCGTGCAGGGTCATCAATGCCACCGTGTAGGCCCCGATCCCCATGAACGCCGCGTGTCCAAGGGAGATCTGCCCCGTATACCCCAGCGTCAGGTTGAGCCCCATGATGGCGATGATGTAAACGCAGATCAGCGTCGCCACGTACATGTGGTACTGATTCCCGCCGAAGATCACCGGGACGAGGAGGATCACCCCGAGGAAGACCGCCCAGCGGAGGATCCGGCCGAACGTCCAGTTCCGTTTCGATCGCCTCTCCATGCTATCTCTCCTCCGTTCCCAACAGGCCCTCTTTCCGGATCAGGATCACAGCGATCAGGACGATGAGGACGAACATCTCGCGGTATTCGGTGGATAAGTACGCAGACGAGAAGGTCTCTATCAGCCCGACGAGGAAGCCGCCGAGGAGCGCCCCACGGATCTGGTTGAACCCACCGATCGCCGCTGAGTAGAACGCCTTCAGCCCGAGCTGTGCCCCCATGTCGAAGCGGACCATGTACACCGGGGCGATCAACGCTGCCGCGAACGCGACGAGGACCGCGTTGATCACGAAGACCATCGTCGTCACCGCCGATATGTTGATCCCGAGGACCTTCGCCGCTTCCCGGTTCTGGGCCACCGCCTGCATCGCCTTCCCCGGCTTCGTCCGCTGGATGAACAGGTTGATCGCCAGGATCAGGACGATCGCGATGACGATCGTCCACACGTGCTGGCGGGAGAGGACGACCGATCCTAGCCGGTACGGCATCATCCCGAAGACCGGAGGGAAGGCCTTGCACTGTGCCGACCAGAACGTTGCGACAGCGTTGCTCGCCAGGAAGCTGAGCGCAATCGTCGCAACGATCAGCGTCGTCTGCGAGCGGTTGATCAACGGTTGGATGATCCCTGCCTTGACCACGTATCCGAGCAGGATCCCGGACATCACAACCGTAGCGAGCAGAGCCCAGACGAACGGGACCCCGGCGCAGATCAGGATGAACATCAATACGGCCGAGACGGTGATGAAGTCCCCTTGCGCGAAGTTGACCGTGTGCGAGGCCTGCCAGAGGAGCGTGAACCCCATCGCCACCAGGGCGTAGATCGAGCCGATGGCGATGCTCGATAGGAGCAGTTGGATGAACATTACCACCTCTCTTTCGAGAGCGTCTCCATGACCTCCCGCGTCTCCGTCACCGTCAGCTGCCCGGGGACGCCCCCGCCCTCTATCGCACAGTAGGTGAACGAGGCGCCGAATAGGCACGCCAACGGCCGCGACGGAGCCCCGTACGGCCCCAACGCGATCGCTGCGAACGGGACGTTGAGGAACGTCCTCATCTCGAGCGCGGTCTCGAGGACAACAAGGAGGTCATCGTAGGATCGGGCGCGGACCGCGAGCTTGACCAGATCCGGTCCAAGCTCAGCTACCCCCTTCAGATTACGAACGATCTCCTCGGTCGGAGGGGTCTTCGACATGTTTTCGTATCCGATCAGAACCGGGGTCCCGTGCGCGCGAGCCGTATCGATCAGCCGGTCGCGGAGCTTCGGATCGGTGAGGGATTCGATGTCGATCGCCGTGGCGCCTTCCTCGACCGCTGTCTCGAGCCGCTCGATCCGCTCCGTCTCCGACCGTTCGAACGTTCCTCCGAACGCCGGGGTTCGACAGGCGACCACGTGCGGCGCGTCGATTCTGCGGATCAGTTCGGCGACATCGTCGTTTGTGGGGAGCCTGTCGATCCGCAGTTCGATGCAATCCGCCCCGGCGGCGAGCGCACGCGTGGCGCGGATGAGCATCTCGTCCACCGACCCGGCGAGCGACGTCGCAATGAGGATCGGCCGCTCGCCGATCAGCAGATCTCCGAGCTGGACCGGCCTCATCCCTCGGACGCCTCCGTCAGCGACTCTTCGTATTTCTCGTTTCGCACGATCGATACCTCGATCCCGGAACCATTCACGATCCGCACCGTGTGCTTCAGCCGCGGCGGGATGAAGACCGTCGCCGGGCTGTCCACGGTGTACTTCTCATCGCCGAGGGTCACTTCGAACGTGATCCCGGGGAGGGGGAAGACGTACGCCTGCGACACCTCGTGGGCGTGCACCTCCACGTACTCCGGGCCGGGCGGGTCCTTCACGTCGATGTGATGGACGAATATGTTAAGATCCGCCTCCTTCACCATGTCCGTGTTGAGAAACGCCATCAACGGGCCGAGTCCGTTCATCGTTTCGCGATCGTGGTGAATGAGAGGACGCTCCCCCCAGTCGAACGGCTTTACGATATACTTGCTATAATCTCCCAATTAAGCTCCTTTCTAATGTTGCTTAACCGTAGTACCCTTTTCGTAGGATGCAGACCTCGATCCCTTTCCCCTTCAAGATCTTGAGGTTGTGCTTCAACCCGGCCGGTATGAAGACGGTCGCCGGGCTCTCGGCCCGATACTTCTCATCCCCGAGGGTCACCTCGAAGGTCAACCCCGGCTCGGGGAAGACGTACGCCTGGGAGACGTCGTGGGTGTGGACCTCCACGTAATCCGGCCCGGTCTCTCCTTTGACCTCGATATGGTGGACGAAGACGTTCAGGTCGGCCCCCTCGACCATCTTCTGGTTGAGGAACGAGATCAACGGGCCGAGCTCCGACATCCCCTGTTTACTGTGGAAGACCAGGTCCCGATCCTCCCAGTCGAACGGCTTGACGATTAGCTTCTCATATTTTCCCATCTATGCCCCCTTCCTATGTTCTTGTGATCTCGCGAGCATGGCGTGATCGATCAGGGTGATCGCCATCATCGCCTCGGCGATCGGGATCATCCGGGGGACGATCGTCGGGTCGGTCGCGGTCTTACACCGGAACGTCGCCGGTCTCCTTCTGAGCATGTCGACCGTCTCCTGTTCTAGCGCGATCGTCGGCGTCGGCTTGACCGCAAGCCGGACGATGATGTCTTCTCCGGTTGAGATCCCACCGAGGATCCCTCCGGCGTTGTTCGTCCGGAACGCGATCCGCCCCTCGCGGATATATGGGGGATCGTTGTTCTCGCTCCCCTTCATCCCGGCGACGGCGAATCCAGCTCCGATCTCAACCCCTTTGACCGCGCCGATGCTCATCATTGCCCGTGCCAGGTTCGCATCGAGCTTGTCGAAGACCGGCTCCCCGAGGCCGGCCGGGACGCTGCGGGCGATCACCTCGACGATCCCGCCGAGGCTGTCTCCCTTCGCCTTCGCATCGAGGGCCCGTTCGAGCATCCTCTCGGCCGCCTCCGGGTCTGGACAGCGGACCGGTGGTTCGTCCGCGTGTTCTTTGATCCGTTCATAAGGCATCTCTGGGCAGCGGACGCCGCCCAGCTCCTTGGTGTAGGCGACGATCTCTACGCCGATCGGGGCGAGGAGTTTCTTCGCGATCGCTCCAGCAGCGACGCGCATCGCCGTTTCGCGGCCGTTCGCCCGTCCGTCGGCGACCCAGTCACGGTGAACGCCGAATTTGGCGAAGTACGTGTAGGTTGCGTGTCCAGGCTTGATTATGTCCTTCTCGTCGGCATACGCTGCGATGTGCTTCGGCGTCGCCCACTCGTTGTCGATCACAAGGGCGATCGGTGCTCCGGTCGTCACCCCATCGAGCGTCCCGGAGAGGATCCTGACGCGGTCGGACTCCTGCCTCGGGGTTGAGATCGCACTCTGCCCGGGTTTCCGGCGATCGAGATCGTGCTGAATCTCCGCCTCGGTGAGGGGGATCCCGGCCGGGACCCCCTCCACGATCCCGACGAGGGCAGGGCCGAACGCCTCGCCGGCTGTCGTGACACGAAATACCCTTCCAAACGTATTTCCGAGCATATCAGCCCTCCTCGTCGATCCGCATCTGCGCGCCGAGGTCGCGCATCGATGAGACGAACGTCGGGTACGTGATCCGGACCGACTCGGCCCCCACGATCCGGGTCGTCCCGTCTGCGACCAGGCCGGCGACCGCCAGGGCCATCACGACCCGGTGGTCGTTGTGTCCGTCCACCGTCGCCCCATGGAGCTTGCTCTTCCGTATCACCAGCCCGTCCGGCATCTCTTCGATATCGGCCCCCATCTTGGCGAGCTCCTCGCACATCACGGCGATCCGATCCGTCTCCTTGATCCGGGCCATCCCCACGTTCTCAAGGACCGTCTCCCCTTCAGCCATGCAACCGACAACAGCGAGGATGGGGAGTGCATCCGGCGCGCCGGAGAGGTCGATCCTGATCCCCTGGAGTGTCGCGGTCGGATGGATCGTGAGGCGCCTCCCCTCGATGTCGAACGAAGCCCCCATTTTCCTGAGGAATTCGAACAGCACCTTGTCGCCTTGCTCATCCGCGAAGTCGAGCCCGTCGATTACGACGTCTCCGTCCGCTGCGAGGACGGCCGCACAGGCAGGGAACGCTGCGGAGGAGAAGTCGGCCGGGATCGTCCTCTCGAACGGCTGATAGGTCTGCCTCCCCGGGATGCTGAAGTTCAAAAGGGCTTCGTTCATGGTTAGCTCGATTCCACATATGCGTAGCCAACCGAGCGTCATTCGGACGTACCCCTTCTCGTTCAACCTTCCGTCGACGCGGAGGATGGACGGTCCTGCAGCGAGCGGGGAGGCGAGGAGGAGAGGGGTCAAGTAGATCGATGTAGTCCCGTCCACGTCCGCTTCACCCCCACGGAGGGGTCCATGGATCGTGATCGGTGCCGTCCCCCCTGGGCCGCTCTCTTTCACGGTCGCTCCGAGCTGTTCGAGGGACCGCAGGAGCGGCCCGAACGGTCGGGTTCGGATGCTTTCGTCACCGTCGAGGGTGATCGGAGCCCTCCCCGTTCCGGAGACGCCGATGAGGTTGCCGAGGGTCGTTCCCGAGTTTCCCACATCGAGCGATTTCGGAGCGGATGGGAGCCTCCCCCCGATCCCCGCGATCGTCCAGCCGCTCGGCGATCTTTCGACCTTTGCTCCGAGCGCCTCGACACAGCGGACCGCCGAGAGGGTGTCCGCCGCTTCGAGCGGATTCAACAGGACCGATCTCCCATCGGCGAGCCCCCCCATGATGACCCCGCGGATCGTGTGCGACTTTGAGGGAGGGATCCTGAGGGATCCATTTAGCTTCGATCGTTCCACCGTGAGGAACACGTTCACATACCCCCTTCTCGGTCCGCCCCCCGGAGGCCGGAACGCGTCCCCCAGGGCTCAGATGGACGAGCCGGCCTGCGGAACAGGGCTACCGAGACCGCGGTATCCCCTGCCTGCAGGCCGCTCGTAACTCCTGGATTATTCTTCTTTCGTCGAGATCACCTGGACGATGACCTGCTCGCCGTTCTCGATCTTGACGAGGAAGAAGTCCCGGTCGACCGTTCCGTCCTCCCGATATGACGTATCGAGGAAGACGCGTGGCTCCATATCCGTCGTTATCGTGTTCTCATGCAGCCATGTGCGCACCAGGTCTTCGTCGAACGCGCCGACCTGCTCGATTGCCGTCTTGAGCGTGTACACGGCGACATACCCCTTCATCGCGTCGTGCGACGGGACCTCACCGTATAGGAGCTGATACTTGTCGGCGAAGTCCTTGATCGGCGGGTAGGCGTACGACCAGGTCGCCGCGCCCATCACACCCTCCATCGCCTCTCCTCCCAGGCTGAGGGCGAGGGAGCTGAGGAGGGGGCTGTAGCCGACGACCTTGAGGTCGATCCCGAGCGTTCGCAGTTGGATCATGAACCGCGCGTTCTCTTCCTCGTGACCGTAGAGGAAGATCGTGTCGACGCCCATTCCCTGGATCCGCGCGATCTCGCCGGCGAAATCCGCCTGCCCGGTCTGGATCGCGATCCCTTCGAATTCGACCCCGTACTTCTCGGCGGCTTCGGACATGATGTCGCGACCATCGCTCCCCATCTCGTCGTTCGTGTAGACCATCACCAGCTTGGAGACTCCGAGGTCGGAGGCCATCCACCGGACGAGCCAGGGGAAGACGTTCCGGTTGATCGGTGACGTCGCGAAGATGTTGTAGTTACCCTGCTCGTATATGGTCGTCGCCGTTGAACCGACGAACTGGATGATCCCCGCCTCCTCGAGTATCTGCATGTTGGCGATCGTCGAGGAGCTGTAGATCGTGCCGAAGACCGCGAACGGACTCCGGGTTACGGCGTACTGCATCGCTGCGACGGAGACCGGTGGGCGACTCTCCGTATCCACGGTGAAGTACTCGATCTGGCGTCCCAGGATCCCTCCGGCGTTGTTGATCTCGTCGAACGCGAGTAGGATCCCGTTGCGCCACTGAGCCCCGTGGTTTGCACCGCTCCCACTCAGCTCCCAGACGATTCCGAAAGTGACCGTATCATCCTGTGCTATCGCTCCTCCGCCGATCAGAACCAATCCCAATGTGACAAGCAAACCAACCAGCATAAACTTGCGGAACATCTAGACCTCCTTGTTGACCCTTCCTTATGAACCGTAGACCTGCGGTCGATTGAGCGGCTGGTATCACCCCCTTTCGCTATTAAATTTTGACGGATCGTGTTTCAGGGGATTGGTCTCCGTAAAAGCGAAACGCCCGGCGAATGCCGAGCGTCGTCTCATCGCAGATCCATCCTCCTGCGAGGGGATCGGTATCAATTTCGACATAGTCAAAATCGGATTCATATATTCCACACGTCAACCAATATAGCAGACCTTTTAAACTTCGTCAAGGGGTGGCCAAACCCCTCCTTAGTGGCGGCCTTGAAAGGGAGAAGACCGAGTCGGAGCGAGGAGGTCGCCAATCAGGAAACCTTCGTCCTCATCCACGGTGTCGAGGATGGGGAGGCGACCGATCGCTGGAGGTCGCCAAGGCTCGCCTCCTCATCACTGCACTCTACCTCGATTATCCCACGTTCAGAGGACGAAGCACGATTGGGTTCCTAATCAGCGGACAAGGGTGCCCGGCCGACACCTTCCGCTACAGCGGCCCTTTGCTGGAAAGACAAACCCAACTCTTAAGTTTTACACCCTTAATCGGTGTGCTTCAGGATGAAAAACCGACCACGAATGAGAGGAAATTGCCCCGGCTCGGCGATCTTGCGGATTGCAACACCGTCGGATGTTCAAGTGGCTCCCCGTGAAGGACTACCTTCGAACTCGGCACGGTTTGTTGATTCCGAGCACGACTAATTGTAGAAGCTTGTGATCTTTAGGCGGATGACCCGAAGTGCTGTATTGTCGGAAGAACAGCACTTCGCGCAAACTAATTGATGTACTGAAGAACAGG
>CAZGRE010000048.1:0-8474 GCA_964528085.1 uncultured Thermotogae bacterium
ATCCTCGAGGGGCTCCTTCATCTCGGGACCCTAGCAGCGATCATCCTCGTCTTCCGAAAAGACATCATCGACATCGCCCGCTCGTTCACCCCGCGTGGATCGATCGCCGGGAGGAAGGAGATCGGGCTGATAGCGATCGGGACAGCGCCGATCGTCGTACTCGGCCTTTTGTTCCGCTCACGGATCGAGGCGGCGTTCTCCTCCCTCGCGGTGGTGGGGGGATCGCTCCTGGCTACAGGGGCGATCCTCTCCCTGACCGGGATCGTCAAGCGGAGGGCGGAGCGGTCGGGGGTGAGGGCGATCGACGCCTTCCTGATCGGCCTCTCTCAGAGCGCCGCACTCCTTCCCGGCCTCTCCCGAAGCGGCGCGACGATATCAGCCGGGATCCTCTCCGGCCTGAAGCCGGAGCGCGCCGCCCGGTTCTCGTTCCTCCTCGCCGTCCCTGCCGTGCTCGGCGCCGGGATCGTCAGCCTGTTCGGCGCCCGATCCGGAGAGGCGGTCGATTGGTGGGGTCTGGCTCTCGCGACGGCGAGCGCGTTCATCTTCGGAATGCTCGCAATCCGAACCCTCCTTGCGATCATCGCCCGCGGACGGCTGTGGGCGTTCTCGCTCTACTGTCTCGCCCTCGGCGCGTTCATCCTCGTCCGCTACGGCTGATCGTTCATCGTCAGAAGGACGATCGCCGTCAACCCGGCGAGGAAGAGGAGGAGGACAGCGATCGCGGAAAGCGGGGACCCCCTCTCTTCAGCTCCGTCGTGCGGTGAGCCCTGATCGGTCTGAGGGGATCCTCCCCCATCTTCGGTCGGTATCGTTCCGCTGACGACGACGAAGCGATCGATGATGTAGCTCCCCCGGCTCCCCGCATCGATGGTCGTCCGCACCCCACGGGGACTCGTCGGGTCGGGGTTGTACGGGTCGACGATCGTGTACGTGTCCCCGGCCTTCCCCGTGAGGACGATCCAATGGCAGTCCTCGGCCCGAGCCCCGGAGCCGTTGCACGACGTCCCCCAATGGACGCCGGCGACGACCGGATAACCCCGACGGAGGGCGTGATCGATGACGACGGCCGCGACCGGATTGAGGCCGACATCGCTCCGGTTTTCATAGAAGGTGAGCTCGATCCCGTCGGGGAGCCTCCCCCACTCGAGGCAGCACGAGCCGTACTCCTCGCCCGGGCACCGGCCGAACCCGTGATGAGCGCGGAGCCAATCGTTCAGGATCCCGGGGTCCATCCCTGTCGCCGCCCGACCGGTGAACGACTGATCGGCTGAGACGCTCACCTCTATCCCGTAGTAGGAGAGGACACAGGCGAACGCCGTCACCAAGCACCCGCTCACCCGGAATCGATCGGGGCAGCCGTCGCTCCCGAGGAGGGAATTCCCCCACGCATCCGGCCCGAACGTGTAGTTCTGGCTGAACGAAGGAACGCTCCGCGGGAGGGTGATCCCCGCAGCCCCGGCCGCCAACGACAATCCCGTGAGGAAGAGGAGGAGCCAGAATACGCGCGATCGAGCCGGCGGATGTCTCATCGGTTGAACGGCGTCTCCCCCTCTCGTAAGCTCAGAATCGCCATCGAGCACAGGCTAAAACTGATCATAGCTGGGCTGCCATAAACGTTCAAGGAGCGGCAAGATGAGGATCATCGGAGGGACGCGACGAGGGCGCCGACTGGTCGACTGGAAAGGGGAGGGGATCCGTCCGGTGCGCGATTTCGTCCGGAGCGCTCTGTTCAACATCATAGCCGACTTCGTCCCGGATGCGCTCTTCCTCGACCTCTACTGCGGGAGCGGGAGCATCGGCCTCGAGGCCCTGTCACGCGGGGCGAAGGGATGCACGTTCGTCGACCGCTCGCACACGGCGTGCGGGATCGTCCGTCAAAACCTCGACGCCCTCGATCTCCTCTCCGTCGGCGAGGTGATCGAAGGGGAGGCGGTCGAGACGGTCGAACATCTGAAGCGCCGTGGCCGGAGGTTCGACCTCGCGTTCATCGACCCGCCTTACCGCCGCGGGCTCGTGGAAGCGACCCTGGAGGCGCTGGGAGACGGCCTGATCCTCACCCCGGATCCGGTGGTAATCGCCGCCGTCGGGCGGGATGAGGAGGTAGAGGCACGCTTCGGGGTACTCGAGCGCGTCGACGAGCGGAGATACGGGGATAACCGCCTCCTCTTCTACCGGCGTTAGGGACCGAGCTTGATCTTATGACGAGAAGCGGCTAGGTTTAGCCAGGGGTGCAAGATGGCAGAACCATTGATCCTGGTCACGAACGACGACGGCGTCAACGCCGCGGGGTTGCTCGCCCTCAAGACGGCGCTCACGTCGATCGGAAGGGTGGAGGTCTTCGCACCGGAGCGGAACTGGTCAGCGGCGAGCCGGACGCGGACGTTCCACAAGCCGCTCCGGGTGGACGAGGTCCGCCTCCTCGACGGGAGCAGCGCACGGGTTACGAGCGGAACCCCGTCCGACTGCGTCTCCCTCGCCCTCCTCGGCCTCCTCGAGGATCGCCCCGACCTGATCGTCTCGGGGATCAACGCCGGGCTGAACCTCGGCCGCGACGTCTCCTATTCAGGGACGGTGGCAGCGGCGATGGAAGGGGTACGGGCGGGGATCCCGGCGATCGCGGTCTCATACGACACGATCTCTGCTCCCAAGGACCCTCCCGACTACTCGAAGGCCGCCTGGTTCGCATCGAGGCTCGCCTCGTTCCTGATAAACGAGGTTAAGATCCCCCCCGGTGTCCTGCTGAACGTGAACGTCCCCTATCTCCCGAACCCGCGGCCGCTCGGCGTCGAGATCACCCGCCTCGGAGGGGAGGCGTACAGCAACTACCTCGTGACCGGGACGGACCCGCACGGAAGGAAGTACTACTGGGTGAGTGGCGATCCGCTGACGGACGTCCCCCCCGAGGAGAAGGGAACGGACATCGCAGCAATAGCCCGCGGGAAGATCTCGATAACCCCGATCCACCTCGACCTGACCGACTACTCCCTCCTCGAGGAGCTGAAGGGCTGGGAGACAAAGCTGGAAGAGACGGGTTAGGCCTTCCAGATCGTCCAGATGCCGAACGCGATGAACAGCCCGCCGGCGATGTAGTGGACGAACCCAGTCGCTGCAGCCGGAACGAACCGGCCGATGGTATGCCCGACACCGACGGCGATTCCCGTGGTGAGAAGAAGGGCGATTCCCGCCCCGATCCCGACCCCCAACGGTGAATCCCCCTTGCTCGCAAGTGCGAGGACGGCGAGCTGGGTCTTGTCCCCGAACTCGGCGAGGAAGATCAAAGCGAACGCAGCGAGCGCCTCTTGTAGCACGGTTCCCCCCTTTAACGATGAGGATCGAACCCGAATTCTACCGGAGGGAAAGGAGGGTGGCAATCGCCTTCCCAAACGGGCGAAGATGGACTAAACTCCTCATGCGTCATCTTCGTTGAGGGTTAATCGCGATGGAGGTGAAACACCCCTCCTCCCAGGAGCGGGGGCTGATCATCCTGATCGGGATCGCGCTTCTCGCAAGCGGGATCGCCCTTTTCCTGAGCTACCATCATAAACAGCCGTCCTACACCACCGGCCCGATCGTCCTCCATGACGTTTCAGTGATCGCCCCGGTCTTCACCGAGGTGGGGAAGATAAACGTAAATTGCGCCTCGGCTGCAGAGCTCGAGCGCCTACCCGGGATCGGGGAGGTCCTGGCCGAGCGGATCGTCGCCTACCGACAGGAGCACGGGCCGTTTGCGAGCATCGACGAGCTGGTCAAGGTGAGAGGGATCGGGGAGGATACGATCGAGCGGATCCGCGAGTACGCGGAAGCGAGGTGAACCGCTCAGTAGAAGACGGTGCGCGTCCGATGGCGCGGCCTCTCCTTGTAGCGCTGTGACTGGCCGCGGTTCCAGAGGAGAAGGTCGATCTCGCGGGGTGAAACCCCGATTCCTTCCTCCCTCAGCGAAGAGACGATCAGCTCGACCGCGTGAACGGCGCAGGCGCGGATCTCCACCTCCTCCTCTGATCCCGGCTCTATCAGCTCCCCCTTTTCTATCCGCTCGGAGAGGGCGCTCTCGTAGGTCAGGATCCCGTCGATGCGGAGGACGTGCGGGACGAGGTTATCGGCGAAGATCGTCAAGCGATCGATGTCATCGAACCGACCGGGGCCGCTCCCGTCGAAGGCGAGGGATAGGTCGGAGGCGAGGATCTGGCCGCGCTTGTAGAACGGGACCTTCCTCCCCCGGTAGTCGGCGACGTCGCGGAAGAACGGCTGCTCCGCGAGTAGATCGATCAGCCTCCCGGCCGATCGACCGGCCTCCTCGATCAGGGAGAGGAACCTCCCGTCGAATCGGTCGATCAACGCCCGACCGAGGTCGTTCAACGCCCGCGCGTAGAGCCCCATAAGCTCGCCGATCACCGGATCGGCAATGTCCTGACCGAGGATCCGCGCGCACCATTCAGGATCGATCCGGGCGAGCCCCTCCGGGGGGATCGGCCCTTCCCTGCGGAAGAACTCGGTCAGGGATGAGGCGATCGTCGTGTAACCGGACGAACCGGCCCTCTTTTTCAGATGCGGGAAATAACCGGACCCGAAGTTGATCGAATCGAGGGTTAAGATATAGGCGACGGTTCCCTCCTCATCCCCGATGTAGTGAATCTCAGGGTCGAACCCGAGGAGACCTATCCGATCGAGCGGGAGGGAACGGGCGTAAATTGGGATCCGACCGGTCTCGACTCGGACGTGTCCGGCGCTCTCGGCGACGCACCGCGCCGCCTCTCTGATCTCCGCGAAAACCTCAGCGCTCATCGTTCGAAGCCTACACGATCACGCCGGGGAAGGCACCCGTTCCGCCGGCGGGGCGATCGTGCTATGATCGTTTCAGATCCTACTCAGGAGGGGATTTGCATGTGCCGAAAGATCGTTCTTCTCTCCGTCTTGCTCGTATCGGCGGCGGTCCTCCTCGGAGCGGGTGACGGGGCCAACGTCCCCCGGCCGATCGCCACCCCGGGGGAGCTTCTCCAATACCCGCTTCCACTCTACGACGAGGGGATCCCCCTCTCCGAGCGGTTGTTTGTCGTCGCCCTCCCCGAGAGCGACCTCGCCGTGGTGATCCGGCCGATCACCGAGGAGGAGTACGGCTCGTACGAGGTCCAGGCGATCGGCCACGAGATGATCGAACAAGAGCTCCTCGCCGCCGCGATCGTCCTTCCCGCCCTCTGCCCATCCGACGTCGCCGGATTCTCCGCCGAGCTCGCCGACTACCTGAAAGGGATGGTGAACTGGATAAGCGGGTTCTCCGTGTTCAGCGGGCCCCTTTCCGCGTCGCCCTAACCCCCTCCGACCGGAGGGAAGAGGGCGATCCGGGCGCCATCGCGGATCGGACTTCGCAAGTCACGGACGATCTGCCCGTCGATGATGACGAGGTGGACCGCTCCCTCCTCGATACCGAGGGAGGAGAGGAGGTCCCCGACCGTCGCCCCTGCCGGGAGATCGATCCACTCGCTCGGATCTCGCCGATTCGAACGATCGGCGAGCGAGGCGTAGAGGCGGAGGTCCAGCCTCACCTTCCCTCCTTCGGGCTGAAGTACCATTTGTAGAGGAGGCTCATGTCATCCGGGAAGAGGCCGACCCGATCCCTATCCTCGATCGGCGTCGCAAGGGTCGCGTAGCGGCCGGAGACGAACAGGTTATCCCCGAGCTGAGCGAGCGGGATCCCGAGCCGCTCGACCAGCGTAAGGACCGTATCTCCATCCCGATGCGGGAGGAGGACGACCGATTCCCCCCGCGGATCGCAAACCGGCGCGAACCGCCGCAGCTTCCCGTACAGATGGACCTCGATCATTCAGCCGAGAACCTTGTCGATCTCCTCCGGAGGGATGTCCCAGATGGCGTCATGGGGAGGGAGCTTCTCACGGCTCATGAAATCGGGGAGGCGATCGTCGGCGCTCGTGAACCCGGCCTTCCGGTTGAAGTCGCGCTCGAGCTCGATGATCTCCTTTCCGATCCGGGCCGCGTCATCCGCCGACCAATCGGTACCGAGGACGCCGTTGCACTCCTCGATCATCCCCGTAAACCCGCTCTCTATATCGAGGATGGCGAACGCGATGAACAGGCAGTGCCCGGTCGAGTCGAGGAACGCCGTGGCATACTGAAAGTTACGCGCCACCTCCACCTTGTCCGGGTTGAGCGGGTCGAGCTTCCCAGACACCCCGAGGATCTCGGGGGCGATCGTGTAGCCGGATGTGTGATCGGCTCCCATCGTCGATACGGCGTAGGTCAACCCGATCCCCTTTATCGCCCGCGGCTCGTACGCCGGCATGTTCTGCCCCTTGACGTGAGGAACCCGCTCGACCCCGAACGCCTTCCCCGTCACGAGCGCGCCCGCCCCGAGGATCCTCCCGAGGGGGGTGGCATCGGCGATCTCGTGGATCAGCTCGATCGCCCGCTTCCCGTCCCCGAACGGTATCAGCCCCCCGTCCATCGCCACGGCGATCGCCCCGCCGATCTCGATCGTATCGAGGCCGTACTCGTTGCACAAAAGGTTCATCTCTGCGATCCGGTCGAGGTCGTCGATCCCGCAGTTGGCGCCGAGGGCCCAGTCGGACTCGTACTCGATGCACGAGGTGTACTCGCTCCCGTCCGGGCGATGCCACGTGTTCGAGCAGGCGATTATGCATCCAGGGGAGCAGGGGTGGTTGTACAGCTCGCTACCCGTCCGCTCCTTGTTCCCGGCGAAGATCGCCTCACCGGCTATCCTCTCCGCCCCCTCGAACCTCCCCTCGCGGAAGTTCCTCGTGGGGAGGGCTCCGACCTCGTTTATTATGTTGATCAGGACCGCCGTCCCGTACGTGTTGAGCGCCCCCTTCGGTTTCGTGACGTCATGGCTCAGAAGGGCGTCGGCGAGCTTCTTCCTCCCCGACTCGAAGAGGCCCTCATCGGCAAGGGATACGCCGGGGGCGTCTGTATCGTCGAGGATAATCGATTTTATCCCTTTGCTCCCCATCACCGCTCCAAGCCCGCCGCGGCCGGAGTAGCGGCTCGGCCGCCCCTCGAGATCGCTGAAACATATCCCGGCCGCTCCCATCAGATGCTCCCCGGCGACGCCGATCGCGCAGATGTCGATCCTATCCTTCCCCCCGTACTCCCCGTACAGATCGGCGTAGACCTCGGAGAGCCTCCTCCCGACGAGTCGGTCGGCCGGCTCGAAATCGACGCCGTCGGCGCCGATCCTGATCAGCCAGAGGCGATCGTCGAGAGGCCTCCCCTCGACGATGATCGCCCGGATACCGAGGCGGGCGAGCCTCCTCCCCCATCCGGTTCCGGCGTTCGACTCCTTTATCGTCCCGGTGAGAGGGGACTTCCCACCGACCGATATCCGCGAGGAGGTCGGGGCCGCCGTCCCGGTGACGATCCCCGGGGAGAAGACGAGCTTGTTCGCCGGTCCGAGCGGGTGGGAGGTGGGCGGGACCTCATCGTGAACGATCGACGAGGTCAACCAGCGTCCGGCCCTCCATCTGTACCGTTCCGGTACCGGCTCGAACGTCGCCGTTCGGTCTGTCATGTCGATGCGAAGGATCCTCTCCATCTTCTACCTCCTAAGATCTGTTAGACGTGCCGGAGCACGAGCTTACATACACTACTCCAACTCCCCCTCAGGTCAAAACTCGAAGGAGAGACAAGGCCGGATTCGAGTACAATCGCCAAAAAGAGGGAGGCAATTATGAGCGCCAAGATCGAGAGGGTAATGGGAAGGGAGATCCTCGACTCGCGGGGGAACCCGACGGTCGAGGTCGACCTTTACACGTCCGACGGTATGTTCCGCGCCTCGGCGCCGTCCGGCGCATCGACCGGAAGCTTCGAGGCGATCGAGAAGCGGGACGGTGGAGGGCGCTACGGCGGAAAAGGAGTGCTGAAGGCCGTAGAGACGATCAACACGGTCATCGCCCCGGCCCTCGTCGGCTACGATCCGGCCGATCAGGGAGGGATCGACCGGAAGATGATCGAGCTCGACGGGACGGAGAACAAGAAGAACCTGGGAGGGAACGCGATCGTCGCCGTATCGATCGCCGTAGCGAAGGGGGGTGCGGCGGCGAAGGGGATCCCTGTTTACGCCCATCTCGCCGAGCTGACCGGCCGGAAGGGGACGATCCTCCCTATCCCGCAGATGAACGTTATAAACGGCGGGAAGCACGCCGGCGTCGACGATGACATCCAGGAGCACCTGATCATGGCGATCGGGGCCGATTCGTTTCGTGAGGCCCTCCGGATGTCGGCCGAGACGTACCACGCGCTCAAGGACGTGATAAAGGAGGAGTGCGGGATCGGCGGGATCCACCTCGGGGACGAGGGCGGGTTCGTCCCACCGATCGACTGGGTAGAGGAGCGGCTCGAGATGATCGTGGAAGCGATCGACCGCGCCGGCTACACCGGGAGGATCTTCCTCGCGATCGATTCGGCCGCCTCCGAGTTCTACCGGGACGGGGTATATCACATCCGGG
>CAZGRE010000049.1:0-8249 GCA_964528085.1 uncultured Thermotogae bacterium
TCCGCGTTTCCTCGTTCATGACGACGCTCGGGACGATGACCGTCCTGACGGGGTTCAGTTATTGGTACACGAGTGGGAGCGGAGCGATCCTTTATAGCGGAATCCCGGAGGGTTTCTTGCGCGTCGGTAAGGGGACGTTCCTGTACATACCATACCTCGTCTTTTTTATGTTCGGGATTCTGCTCATTCTTCACTTGGTATTGAACCATACCATAACGGGGCGACGGATGTACGCCGTGGGGGGGAACCCGGAGGCGGCCCGATTCGGAGGGATCCCCCTCGCCCGCCTGAAGGTCCTTGGGTTTATGATCTCTGGGCTCCTGGCCGGCTTGACCGGGGTGCTGTTGGTGGCGCGGTTGGGGCTCGCTGAGCCGACGATCGGAGATCGATTTCTGTTCGACTCGTTTACGGCTGCGTTCCTCGGCGCGGCTACGATCCGCATCGGGAGGTTCCATATCCTCGGTACCCTAATCGGGGCGTTGTTCCTGGGGACGATCCTGGATGGGTTCACCCTCCTCGATGTTCCCTATCACCTGCAGCTCGTCGTTCAAGGGGCGATCCTGATCGCAGCGGTGACCTCGGCGGGGTTATGGCAGGGGCTTTTGCAGTCGGTCCGTCTCCGGAGCGTCGGGAAGGAATTGCCCGGTGATGCGGGGGTGACGGATGACGGCTAAGGCGGGTTCTCCTTCCTCTGCAGGGCGTTGGGAAAAGGCGATCTGGTTGGTTTCAGGGATCCGACGGTATGGGATAATCGCTTCATTGTTCCTGCTATTCCTATGTTTTTCTCTACTGCGGCCCAGCATCTTCCCAACGTTGGAAAACTTAATTGCGATCCTGAAGCAGATCGCTCTCCTCGGAATTCTCTCGGCCGGCCTGACCGTCTGCCTCGTCCTAGGTGATTTCGACCTATCCGTTGCCGCTGTTGCTACGTGGAGTGGGGTTATGATCGCAGCATTGCTCCCTCAGATGAGCATGTGGGTAGCGATCCCGATTGTGCTTGCCATGGGAGCGGCGATCGGCCTCGTTAATGGATTCTTCTCTGCCGCCATCGGTATCTCGCCGTTTATCGTCACCCTGGCGACCCAGACGATGCTACGTGGATTGACGCTCTGGTATACAGGGGGATATTCGCTCTATTCCGGGATCCCCCGGGGGTTCATCATGATCGCCCGAGGGACCTTCCTCAGTATACCCTATCTCGTTTACATCATGGCGCTTGTGTACATTTTGGTCTACGTTTTGGCGAATCACATGGCATTCGGTAAGAAGTTGTATGCCGTGGGAGGGAACCCTACGGCCGCTCGCTATTCAGGGATCCGCGTTGTCAGGGTCCACCTGTTTGCGTTTGTGATCTCTTCTGTTCTCGCTGCGCTCACGGGGATTCTGTTGGCGGCGCGCCTCTCTTCGGGGCAACCGCGCGCCGGTGAAGGACTACTCCTCAGTGCCTTTGCGGCCTGCTTCCTCGGTGCGGCGACGTTCCGCATCGGTCAGTTCAATGTTCTCGGGACATTGGTCGGGGTATTGTTTATTGGGACGCTGAATAACGGGCTGATCATCCTTGGGGTCCCCTTCTATCTGCAGTATGTCATTCAAGGGGCGATACTAATTCTCGCGATTGCAGCCTCCGGATTGGCCCGCTCGAGTATCCGAGCGTCGATGTAATGAATAAGCCCGTGTTTATAGGGTTGGGATCAGGGTCATGTTAAGCGTTTGAGATTACGGCTTGACGAGCACTCCGCTGAGGGATATGTTAAGGGGTATATGAATATGGATGGGAATTCCGCGGAGCAGCTACTTATAGATTTTGCAAGTCGTACGAAGGTTCAATTGGTCGGTGATTCGCAGATTCCCCTTTACCACCAATTGGCGCGCGTGTTGCAAAAGGTGATTCAGAACGACTTCCTTCAGCCCGGAGACAGGTTCCCGTCCGAGGAGGCGGTAGGGGCGTGCTTCGGGGTCAGCCGGCCCACCGTCAACAAAGCGATTCAAGAGCTGATTGCGGATGGGTGGCTGAGGCGGGAGCGCGGCCGGGGGACCTTCGTTAATGAAGACCCCCACGTTCAACTTTCGTTGTTGAACGACAAATTGAGCCTTGTGGAGCAATTCCCGGCCCATAGTTTCAAATATCGCTTAATCCGTAGGGAAATCGAAAACCCTATCCCACGAATCAATCAATTGTTGGGCCTCAATTCGGATGAGCCCCTACTATACCTCCGCCGCTTACGGTTGATGGATGACCAGCCCCTCCTCGTGTGTGATTCCATCCTCCCGGCGACTCGGTTCCCCGGGTTGGGGGAACATCCGTTCGTGAACGGGAGCTTGTACGCCACCTTGGATCAGAAATACGGATGTCCGGTCCTCCGTTCGGAGCGCTCGGTTGAGGCTACCGATGTGGTTGAGCGTGAAGTCGCCGCCTTGCTGAATGTCCCGTTGCTCAGCCCGATCCTCTTACTGACCGGAGTGGCGTTTACGGATGGGGATGAACCCGTCGAGTATATCAAGTCTTATCTAAGAGAAGGGGTGAGCCTGAAGAGTACGGTCCGGCGGCGGACCTCGTAGCCTGCATTCTTAGGCTTTTCTCTTATCGACGGCCTCCGGATTCAAGATGTTCTTGTTATATCTCTCAGCGAAGAATTCGATGATGGTCTCAGCGCACATCCTATCCATGGCTTCCATCGCCTCGGTCGTATAGGCGGCGATGTGTGGGGTGGCAAGGACGTTCTCAAGGGATAGAAGTGAGTTTCCCTTCGGCGGCTCTACCGCGAAAACGTCGAGCCCAGCGGCTGCTATCCATCCTTCGGCAAGTGCCTCGGCCAACGCGGGCTCGTCGATGAGCTCGCCGCGGGCGATGTTGACCAGGATGGCGGTCTTCTTCATCATCCTCAGTTCCTCCCTGCCAAGGAGATTGCGCGTCTCCGGGAGGAGGGGAAGATGCAAGGTGACGACGTCGGCCTGAGAGAGGAGTTCCTCGAGTTTCACATACCGGACGCCGAATTTTTTAATAAGGGATGCATCTTGGTAGATATCATAGGCAAGGATCTGGCTTCCGAAGCCGGACAGGCGGCGGATCACCGCTTTGCCTATCCTTCCGGTCCCTACCACCCCGACCGTCTGGCGGCCGAGTTCGTTACCCAGGTAACGGTTCCATTTGCCGGCCTTGGTCGATTCCGCCGCCGGGACTATGTGGCGGAGGAGGCTGAGGATGACGGCGATGGTGAAATCGGCCACGGCGTCGGTGTTCGTCCCAGGAGCATTTGCCACGGCTATCCCCAGGGAGGTTGCGGCGTCGAGGTCGATGTTGTCGACCCCGACGCCGTGCTTCATGATGAGGGAGAGGTTCTCTGATGAGGCAAGGACGTTTGCGCTGATCGGCTCCGCTCCGGAGATTATCACATCCGGGTTGTCGCGGGCGACGATAGATTTCATCTTCTCTTCATCGAGTGGTCGCTCCTCTGGGCCGATCCGCCGAACCTCAAACCCGGCTTCGGTCAGGAGCTCCTCGCCGATGGAGACGATATTCGCAAACGACCGGGAACTGACAAGGACCCTTGGCATAAGCAAAACCTCCGTCGCTTAGAACGAGACCCCTAGTTTCTTGAATTCGGTGACGGCTCTGTTCACGAGGTCCTCTTCCGGGAGCACAAAGGGGAGGCGTGGATAACCAGCGTTGACCCCCCGCTTCCTAAGTATCGCCTGAATCATCGCCAAGGTCGGCGCGTAATGCATGATGTCCCGCATTGCGGATACCTTTTTCTGAAGCGGCCGGGCCTTCTCCAAGTCCCCGGCTTTGACGGCGTTGAACAACTCGACGACCGGCTCAGGGATCGCATTGGCCAGGCCTGATACGGATGCGTGCGCTCCCATCCCGACCGCGGGGAAGATCAGAGCCTCGGTACCGATCACGGGGATGAAGCCCTCCTTTTTCACCTTCCACAGGTAGTTGTAGAAGACCATGATGTCGAAACTTGAGTCCTTCACCCCTCGAACCCCGGCTTGAGCCAAGCAGTTGAGGAACTCCGCCGATACCGATACCCCCGTCGTCTTGGGATTGTTATACACGAAGACAGGGATCGAGACCGCTTCGACTAGGGCCTTGAAGTGGCGCTCCACCTCCGGCTCCTTAAACCCGTAGTAGATGGGAGGGACGGCGGCGACGGCCGTTGCTCCTGCCTTTTCAGCGTGCTTGGCCAGTTCGACGACCGAACGGGTCGACGCCCCGCCGACGTGCATGATCACGGGAACGCGGCCGTTCACCTCGTCGATGACCGCCTCGGCGACCCGTTTCCGCTCCTCCACGCTCATCAGTGGACCTGAGCCGTACGTCCCGCAGGGATAGAATCCCTGTACCTTGTCGACCAAGAATGAGACGATATCGCGTTGTGCCTTCTCGTCGAATTCGCCGTCCTTGGTGAAGGCCGTCAAAAGCGGTGGGATTATTCCCGAAATCTTGGATTCCATTTGTACCCCCTTACTGTAAGTTAATGTCTAGTACCGATCCGCTAATCTTCCCTGAACGTCACCGTTCGCCTGCCACCTTCTCGCTGTACCCTGCGAGCCCGAGTCGCTCGAGTCGCTCCTTCGTCGGTCGGCCCGTCTCGAGGTCCCAGCCGCGTTCTTCGTAGTAATCGTCGAGGAGCCTGTCGACGTCCTCTTCGGTCAGCGGCTTGGTCTGATAGTAGTCTTGCATCTCGATGCGCCCTTCTGGTGATTCCATCGGCCTGAACCAGACCTCAGGGACCTTGTCGTCTGCTCGCGTGAACCCTTCTCTCACGTTGATCACCTTGGCGAGGTTGCTGATCCGTTCCCCGTGTTCTACGAGCTCGCCGGCGGAGAGATCCTCGTCCGTGGCCGCGCTGTACAGCCGTGCCATATCGTCGCCGAAGATGAGCCCCTGGTAGGTATAAATGGAGCAGAGGCCCAACGCGTTCTTCACGCGCATCATGTCCTCCATGTAGCGGGTGTAGCGGCCTACGTTGAACTTGCCCGTATACGGGGCCTCGGTGAAGATCCGGGTGATCGCCTCCTGCGGGATCCCCCACCTCTCCACCTGCTCACGGATCTCCTCGATCGTCCTGTTCCGGCTGTTCGTCCGCGTGTGAGACCCGCCGTGGTGCGGCCGCGGCCGCGTAAAGAACGTCATCATCAACGGATGGAAGTTGGACGGTCGGGCATCGTAGATGAAATCCACCCCTTTGCAGATCCCGGCGTACCAGTACTCCTGAGGGTCGAGGCCGAACTCTCGTTTTAGGCGGATCCATCCATCGGCGAGGACGTCGCCGAACCCTTCCCTGGATACCGTCATTTCGTAGAGCTTGTGATATGTTTGATATTCCCGCTTTAGAACGAGTCCGCCTGTGTCCTCCTTGGTCAGCCGGCCGAGTTCGTACATCTTGGTGACGAAGTCGATCAGCCTTGTCGTCGTGTAGAAGTCGATCCCGGTCCGTGAATTCGCGTCTGCCACGAAGTGGATCATCTTCCTGTGATCCTCAACGCCGAGGAGCATCCCCGAGGTCGCGCTCTTGCTGAACGGGGAGCCGAAGCCGATCTCCCCATCGTATTCCCCTCCCTTCGTCTCCCACCGGAGCCGGCAGCCGAGGAGGCAGGAATTGCAGGCGATGACGTCCTCCACCGTCTCCATCCTCGTCTTTTCACCGTACAGCTCATCCCACCGATCCTTCGACCAGATCCCCGGGTACTGGGTGTGCTTGAACGTACTCCAGCCGGCTGCCAGCCCCAGCTTTATCCAGTGCTCGCGGTTCGGCCATTCGAGGATGCGGCTTCTCAGCTCCTCGGATACCGCCATGAACTCCCTCGGGCGGGCCACCTTTACATCCCCTGTTCCGATCGCCACGATCGCCTTCAGGTTCTTGGAGCCCATAACGGCCCCTAAGCCGCCCCGGCCGAGCGAGTTCGTCTTGTCGATGATCGTCAGGGCATGGCGGACGAGGTTTTCGCCCGCCGTGCCGATCGCTATCACCCCGGCCTCCGTCCCCTCCCGGCGGACGAGCTCGTTCGTGACCTCCTCGATCCCCCTCCCCCAGAGGTCGTCCGCCGGCACGATGTCTACCTTCCCGTTTCGTATACGGAGGTAGACCGGATGCGATGCCTTTCCCGTGATGAGGAGATGGTTGCACCCGGCGCGCTTGAGGGCTATCCCCAAGTAACGGCTCCCTCCGGTGCTCGCCCCGATGTAGTGCCTCCCGTCTTCGGAGGCGATCGTCGGGAACTTGGTTATTACGGTGGTCTTCGGTGTCCCCGGCGTAAGCGCTCCTACGAGGATACCGGGATTGACGCTGATTACGTTATCGGGCGAAAGGGGATCGATATTTGGGGGCAGATGCTCGGCAACGAGGCTCCAGCCGACACCGCTCCCTCCTAGGAATGAGCGGTTGAGTTCCGGCTCGACCGGCGTCCTTTCCACCTTCCCGGTTGATAAGTCTACGTGTAGAACCCAACTGGACGGGCGTGTCACTCGGAGGCTCCTTTCCGTTGTTTGACGAGGATTTTGTATCCGTTATCCTGGGGTTCATAAGTTATTGCTTTATACTCACATGCTTTCACGCAGGCAGGGTCTCCCCCGCAAAGGTCGCATCCGATCGGCTTAAACATCGGTGCTGTATGTTCTGTTTCCACATCGCGCTCCATGACGATCATCGACCTTGCCGGATTGAAGAGCCCGGCCTTAGCGAACGAACACGCCAATTGACAGCTTTGACAGCCGCGGCAGCGTTCCGGCCAGACTACCAGATGTCCTGTTCGGTTATCCATGTATCTCCTCGACGTCTAGCGACTGACGATCTCCAGCATGTTCCCTTCCGGGTCCTCGAAGTAGCCGATCCACCAACCGTTACTTGTTTTGCGTACGCCCTCGAGGTTGACCCCCTTCGCTTTCAACATTGCTTCCGTCTCCTTGAGATCGTCGACCAGAAGCCCGATATGACTGAACCCCGGTTGGCTCAACCTCCGTTCCGCCCGGGGCTCATCAGTGGGTAGGATCTCAATCTCGCCCCCTTCGTCAGCGGCGAGGAAGAAGATCGGAGCTCGGCCCTCCTTCTCGATGGTCCTTACGAGGGAGAATCCGAGCGTTTCGCAATACC
This sequence comes from uncultured Thermotogae bacterium, assembly GCA_964528085.1. Taxonomy (GTDB): domain Bacteria; phylum Bipolaricaulota; class Bipolaricaulia; order UBA7950; family UBA9294; genus B2-G16. The sequence continues at coordinate 7,098 of CAZGRE010000049.1, forward strand.
AGTCCGCTAACCCCTTCGTGTCGTGAGCATAGATACCGAAGTGCTCCACCTTCATCTAGCTTCGCCCCCTCACATCGGCGAATCCCGTCACCGGCATCGCCTCTGTATCAGGGATGAGGAGGGGGATGACGTAGGAGCGGACCAGCTCCTTGTCGAGGAGGGCTCCGACGTTCGCGTCCTCGACGAGGTAGAATTTCCGGCCTGCGGCCAGGAAGGCCTTGTGAACCGGGAATTGCGGTTGAAGCCCCTTCGCCTCGCCGATGTTTTCGATCCCTATCAGATCGACGCAGACGCCTTTTAAATCGAAGTTTTTCATCAAATACTCGGCCGCTTCGACCGAGAATCCGGGCTGTCTGTTCAGGTACCGCTCCGGATCGCTCTGCCGGTATTTGGAGTATTCCGTGTAGACGAACAAGAAGTCACTCTTGGCTAGTTGTTCTGCATGTGGCTCGAGCTCTTCCCGTTGGATCCGTTCCATGTCTCCCTTCGGGATCGCAAGGAGGAGGGGGTGTTCAGAGATGAAATCCTCGATCTTAAATGATCCCAATCGGTATCCATCCGGGTCGATGTGAAAGTTGACGTCGATGTGAGTCCCGGAATGGGCGAACATATGGATGAAGCTCGTATTGTTGTACGATCCCCATCTTACGTTCTCCGACCCTCCGTCTTTAGGCTCCTCGGTCATTCGCGACCGGGGGATCACCGTCGGTGGATCGATCGGTCCAGGCATGACGATCTGCTCCGGCTGTAGTGAATACGAAAACTGAACGACCACCATCCTCACCTCCGAGGGATATTCTCCATTGCCGATTCGAGCGTCCGTCCCTCCCTGAGATAAAAGCCTGGATGCAGATGGCATCCGGCTGGGATCTTGAGGAGGCTCACTTCTCCTATGTCGACTCCTTTAAGCAGGGTAGCCCCGCACCTTATTAAGTTGTAATGACAGCCTTACGAGCGACAAGATTGTACGTCTTTCTCAGATTCTCGTCAAGTCACGAAGGTAGGAGGTAGTCCGATTGCTCCGGATCCTGCACCGGCTCCAGTGGTGGAGACCAAGCGAAACGCCTCGACGCGGTCCGGCCTATAACGGTTTCAGAAGAAGAGGCCCCCGGGGCTGGGCGGAGGCCCCGGGGGCCGGTGGTTAAAGGGGCG
>CAZGRE010000050.1:0-8242 GCA_964528085.1 uncultured Thermotogae bacterium
AGGGCGTACTCATCGGCGGCGCCTTCGAATCCCCTTGAGATCGTGTTGAATACCGGTTTCAACAGGGTGAATACCCCCCCGATGATCAGGAGGAAGAGGGGGAGGGTCTCGATCCCTTCGCTCAACCCAAGGAGGCGGGAGAACGGGGCGATGGCGGAGCGGACAGCGAGAAGGCCGATCAGCCCCATCAGCGAGAAGGTCACGATCCCCTTCCAGATGTCCTTGTGGGCATGATGGCCGAGCTCATGGGCGATGACCGTTTCGATCTCATCCTCGGTGTAGTTGTCGAGGAGGGTGTCGGATAGGATGATCCTCCGTGTCGCCCCGATTCCAGTCAGTGCCCCGATCGCCCGGCTCGTCTTCGCCGCCACCGCCATCTTGAATACGCCTAACACCTTCACCCCCGCCCTCTCTGCCAGCTCCTTCAGCCTCCCTACGAGCCGATCGTCTGCGAGCGGCTCGAACTTGAAGAAGAGCGGCATCAGAAGGACCGGGGATATGAACCCCATGAAGATGATGATGATCGTCGCGATCGCCCATGCGATCAGCCACCAATACGAAGAATCCCGCATCCCGATGTAGATAGAAGGTAGAGACCCGACGAGGATGATCGCGCTGATCGTCGCCGACTTGAGCCAGTCGGAGAAGAAGGAGGCCATTTGCTGGTTGGAGAGCCCGAATCTCCGTTCGAGCGCGTATCCCCATAGGTCGAACGGGAGATCGACCAACAGGAAGCCGACTGTGAACACCAATGCGTATAGCGCGTTCGCTCCCCAACCCGATCCTGCGGTGCAGCCAAGGGCGGAAGCCAGACCGTGTGATCCGAAAGTCGCAAAGGCGACGAAGCCCGCGGCGAGGAGAGCGTAGCGGACGGATTTGAGCCTGAGGGTTGCATAGAGGTAACTTTTGGCCCTCGTTTGAACATCGGTATCGAATCCGTACTCTCGTAGAAGCTTCTCATCGTTCATCGTACAAAGGGGATACCCCCTTCCACCTCCCGAGCCTGGCTTGAATACCACTTTCGATTATCCAGTCGGCCTTCGCTTTAGACAAGGCCGCCTCCCCCTTGTCCGATCGCTTGATATCCGATAGAAAAGGGGTATGCGCGCTACCTTGGATTCGAGGACCGGGAGGGTCCTTCTCCCAGCCTTTCTCGCTCTTGTTGCGATGTGCGCCGTTGGCCACGGGAGGGCGGTTCTCCTGCTCGATCTTGCGGACGCGGCCTTCTCCGAGCGGTTCGACCCATCGAGGATGGAGGAGGCGATCTCCTACTACGAGAGCGCTCTTTCCGATATCCCGGTCCAATCGGAGGGGTTCGTCCTTGCTAGGCTTTCCCAGTGCTACTACGAGCTTACGACGTTCAGCCCTGGGAACACCCAAGATGATAGGAGGCTGTTTAAGAAGGGGCGCGAGTACGGGCTTCGTAGCCTCCGGCTGAACCCTGACTTCGCCCGGCTGGAGGATGACGACTTCAAGCTGGCCGTCTCCTACGTGACCGATCCGGCGGCCCTCCTCTGGACAGCGAACAACTGGGGGGCGCTGTTCAATTATGATCCGCTCCTTGGAATGATCGACGTCGGAAAGGTTAAGGCCCTCTACGAGCGCGGTATCGAGATAGCCGAGGGTTACTGGGGCGGGTCGTTCCACAACGCCCTCGGCGCGATGCTCGTCACCCTCCCTCCTTTCCTCGGCGGGAGCGCGGAGGAGGGGAGGACCCACCTCGAACGGGCGATCGAGATATCCCCCGACTATCTTGAAAACCACGTGGTCTACGCCCAGTACTGGGGATTCACCTACGATCTCTTCGGGAAGGTGAGCGGGATCAGGGATCCGGATCTGATCGAGCGCGAGCTCGATTTTGTCCTTTCCGCCCAGCTCGGTGATTGGCCGTTCTGGAACAGAGAGGCGAAGAAGGAGGCTGAGGCTCTCTTAAAGGTAAAAGAGGGGTTTGAAGATGAGGGCTAAAGCCGTGACCTGCCTCGCGTTAGCGGTACTCGTCAGCTGCTATTTTGGTCTGGCAGGCGAGAGCGAAAACGTGTTTCTCAAAGGGGGTGTTCTCCCCCGGCCGGTCCTGAACATCGCCCATGCCGGCGCCGCCTCGATCGCTCCGCAGAACACGATCATTGCAGGCAAGAAGGCCCTTGCGGCCGGTGCCGACCTTTGGGGGATCGATGTGCGGCTGACCAAGGACGGGATCTTCGTTCTGATGCACGATGGAACCCTCGAGCGGACGACGAACGTCGAAGAGGTATTTCCCGACCGCGCGCCGTGGGAGGTGAAGGACTTCACCCTCGCTGAGATCGAGAGGCTCGACGCGGGCTCCTGGTTCCTGGAGGCTGACCCGTTCGGACAGATCGAGGCGGGGAACGTCTCTGCGGAGGATCAGGCCTCCTACGTCGGCGAGAAGGTCCCGACGTTGCGGGAGGCCCTCCTGTTCACGGTCGAGGAGGGCTGGCGGATCGATATCGAGGTAAAACCGATGGACTACGCTTCGCCAGAGGAGATCGCCGAGAAACTCGTTTCCCTTCTGGAAGAGACCGGTGCGACGGATAGGGCGATGGTCTCGTCGTTCGACCATGAGGTCCTCCGCGAGGTGAAGAGGCTGAATCCCGCGATCCCGACCGCTGCACTCGTGATCCTTCCTCTCGTTGACCCAGTGGGTTACTTGGATGGGCTCGAAGCGGACGCCTACGAACCGAGCCCGGTCGCGTTCTTCTCGAAGGCCGCTGAAGAACTGAAGCGGCTCGGGTACGGGGTGTACGTCTGGACCTACAACGACCCTGACCAGCTTGAGCGCCTCGCCGGAACTGCAGGGGTGAGCGGGATCTACACCGACTTTCCCCAGCGGCTTGAGCCGATCCTCGATCGGCTCTTCGGGCCGGACGGGGACTGAGGATGAAGGAAGCTTTTCTGGTTGTGATCGGATCTCTCGTCCTGTTTACGGTCGTTGCCGCGGCGGGTGATCGGATCGTCCCTGTCTGCTTCGATTCAGGGACGAGGGTCGTCCGCGAGGTGGCAGAGGCGCTGAGCGGCGAGGGGAGGAGCATCCTCGAATGCTACCCTCCGGGGAGCAGGGCTTTCCTTTGGTTTCTAAGCCTGTTCCCCGAAAGGTTCCGGATCGGAGGGATCGAGTGGGGGATGTCGCTTTCGCTCGGCGAGCCGGAAAGGAAGCTTAACGGGTTTGATATCGACTCGCTTTTCGAGTGGTGCATCTCGCAATACCCAAGGGGGGCTGGGAAGTACCAAGCGATCGTGATCGGCTCTCCGAACGGTGCGGTCGCTCACCTCGCCGGTCTCTTACGCGCTCCGTTCCTCACCACTTCCTTCGCCCTCGCGATCCGCCATCCGCCGATCGAGGCGGATGATATCGATGCTTATGCCTCTTTTGGGGATGCCCTCGCCTCTTTGATCCTTGAGAGGCCAGGGGGAGCCTCGATCGAGGTGATTGACCACTACGATCCGATCCATGATCGTCCGCTCGTGAAATATGTGAACTTCCTCCGGCTGAAGCCCTTGGAACTTCCGGCGGTTTATCAAGAGTTCATCCGCGAAAATCTCGCGCCGGGAGGAACGATCGTCCTCGTCGATTGCGCCTATCTTTGGCCGCAGTACACAGTCGGTGAGCGCTCCTATCTGCAGGTCGGCGGGCTCGGTGAGATCTCCCCAGCGGAGTACCTCGAGCGGTTCGGCCTCGATCTCCCCCTCGAGGAGCGGAGGGAGTCGGAATGGGGATGTCCGGAGGGGTTCGCTGCCTCGGTCAGGGATTTCGCGAGGGAGAACGGTATCGATCTCTTGGAGATAGAATATGAGCGGCCGGAGGACTACTCCCGCCTCGCCTACGATGCCTACCTCTCTTGCCGCGGTGTGAAGGAGGATGAGCTCCTGATCGACTCGTTCAACCATCAGAACCCGCGCACCTGCATCGAGACAGGGATCCCGGCCCTGTGGCTCCCCTTCAACACGAGGGATACCCTCGCGTTTGCAAGAGGGTTCCTTCAAGGGAGGACCCTCTCGCAGATCTACCTTGCCCTTGTCCCCTCGTTCGCCCGCGCTCCTGACACATCGTCGATCGGAGATTGGGAACGGCTCCTTGCAAGCCACGGCAGACTGACACTTCTTGGGATTGACCGGAGGGACTACCCCGCCGATACCTTGGCTCCGTTCGGGTTCGTCAAAGCGATGAGCCGCTTGCGGGAGGAGGAGAGGCTTTTAAGCCCACTTCTCTTGGATGTGAAAGACCTTCTCCAGATCCTTTCTTGTGGAAACTGAGGGCCGGTTCATTTAAGTACGAGTCTCATCAAGGGGAACTCTTCGTCATTGCGAAAGACGTGAAAGCCGTGCTTCAGGTAGAGGCCGACCGGGCCGGATGGGTTCTCTCCCCCTCCCCGGCGGGCGAAGGTCTCGACGGCTGCGATCCCCCTTCCCCGCAGCTCGGCGAGGATCCCCTCCAGGAGGAGGCTCCCCAGCCCGCGGCGGCGGTACTCCTCCTGCGCGATGAACAGGCATGAGATCAAGACGGCATCCCCGCTCGCCGGCCCGGCCGGATACGAACCGGCGTTCGGGAGGAGGCGCGCCGGGGCGTACTGAGCGTAGCCGACGGCTCTCTGATCGACGTAGAGGAGCTTCCCGCACTCCCCGAACTCGTTACGGACGCGCTTCAGCCAGGCGAGCTTCTTCCGGAAGAGCTCCTCTTCCTTTCCCCTTTTCGGATCGACTGGTAGCTCGGGCTCCTCCCAATATAGGCACCACTTGCAGCTGAACGGATGGCTCCCCCACTCCGGTGCATCGTTCAGGTTCTCCCCGGTCAGCTCGACGATCTCGACCTTCATCCTAGCCTCCTGTCGGTGGACCGATCCTACGGCGAGCCGTTAGAATCGACGAATCGTATCTCTCTGGGGTGGTGAAAAAATGCGAAATAGACTGGTCGGTTGCGCTCTTGCCCTCTTTCTTCTGTCCTTGACCGTCCAATCGGTCGGGTTCGGGCAGGGCCTTGAGCTTGGAAGCGAGCATTTCGTCGTCTATTACGAGACGAGCGGGACCGACGCGGTCTCCCCCGATTACGCCCGTCTCGTCCGGGATGCGTTCGAGACGGCGTACGAGGTTCTCGTCGATCGGTACGGCTTTCCGATCGTCGACGCCCAGATCGAGGTCGAGATAACGTCCGGGGACGGGACGGAGCTCGGCTCGGAGTACCTCGACGAGGAGGGCCCGGCCGGGCCGGTCCCGGTGATCACGATCGCGACCAGCGGCGTGATCGCTGAGGCGTGCTCGTCGATGTACGTCCCGTGCACGGTGGAGGGGCTCGTCAGGAGCACGGCGGCGCACGAGCTCTTCCACGCCGTCGAGGATACGCTCTTCCTCCGCCGTTCGAACGACATAAGCGAGGAGGCGTTCGTCGAGCCGTTCGCCGTCTGGGCGCAGGAGGGTGTCTATCCCGAGGTGAACGACTACCTGGAGGACGCCCTCGACTTCCTCCTCGCCCCTGACTCGATATCCTTCTTCAGCCGGACGTACGACGCCGGGATGTTTTGGGTGTTCATTGCTGCCCGGCACGGCGGGGCGGCTGCGATCGCGCGGGTGATGGAGGAGAGCGTCGCCTACGAGGGGCGCTACGCCATCGACGCCGCGTTCGCTGACCAGGGGCTTACGTTCATCGACCTATGGGAGGAGTTCGCCATCGCCGCCGGGACCGGCGATCTCCCGGACCAAGGGGTGATCGACCGCCTCGTCGAGCAGGCGCCCCCCGACGTGAAAACGAACGTCCGTCCGGTTGCAGCGCGGCTTCCGGTTCTGACCTACTCGGGCGTTTGGACAGGGGCGGCTGCGACGATCGATGCGGCCAACGTCGAGAATATGTCCCCCTACGATCTCTGGTACAGGGACGATCCGCCGGGGACGCCGCTCCGCGTCGCCCACGCCTACGGGATCGATTACCTCAGCCTGACCCCGACGAGCCCGAAGGGGATGGAGATATCGTTCAGCGGCGACCGGGAGACGACGTTCCGGGCGGATGTGATAACGCTCACACCGGACGGGTACGCCGTCCATCCCCTGACGGAGGAGGACCCGGTTGAGATCGAGTCCCCGGAAAGCTACGCGGGGATCCTGATCGTCGTCACCCGCGCCGAGGCGGGGAGCGGGGACTACTCGATCACCCTCGATACCTTGGAGTAGCGGGCTTCGCCCTCAGGGCTCAATCGAGAAGGATCGCGAGCAGATCTCGGAGGATCGTTGCAGCGGACGGGGTCGGCGTCTCCTCTTCTATGATCGAGACGATCGTTCCGAATATATCGGTCTCGTACAGGATCGCCATCTCCTTCTCCCTCAAATGGGCGAACGGGTGGTCGAGGGGGATGGAGACCGGTGCGACCTTGTATGAATACCGATCGTCTCCCTCCCGCAAGGCGGTAGCGAGGAGCCGGACGCGTCTCCCCCTCGCCCCCTCGGATCTGAGCCAACCGGTATCGATCCCGACGATCCCGGTCCGCTCGATCTGATCGATCCTCACAGCGGCGTTCAACACGGCGTTGGCGAGGATCGTCAGCTTGGCGGCTGCGTCCCATCCCTCGAGATCCCAGCTCGGATCGGCCTCGAGCGCTCCGCTCTCCCTCGCCCGGGAGAGGGCCGTCTCCCAATCGATTCCCCTTTCCAAAAGGTCGAGGATGTAGCCGGTGACGAGGTTCGGGACCGCTTCGATCCGATCGATCCTCGCCCCGCGCAGGTCGCGGGCGCCGATGGGGATCGCGGGAAGCCCGCCGGCGACCGTCCCGTCGAACATGAGCCTCACCCCGTTCTCCTTCGCCAGTCCGGTGAGCTCCTTGTAGGCGAGGACGATCGGCCCCTTGTTCGGGGTCGCGACGTGCATACCCTTCTTAAGGGCACGGCGGATATGGGAGAGGCCGGGCTCCCCTCCCTTCTGGAGGTTGACCGGGGTCGCCTCGCACAGGACCTCGGCGTCCACCGAGTCGATCAGCTGAATGCCGCTCATCCCCGGCCTCCCGTACCTTGGCAGCTCTCCGACCGACCGGCCGGACCCCTTGATCCAGTCTATCTCCCTGCCATCGAGGCCGTCCTCGGACACGGCTGCACCACGGGAATCGGCGGCACCGACGATCCGGATGTCGAGCCCGTAATCGGATAGGAGCGCATCGTGCTTGTCAGCGATCAGACGGGAGAACCTCCGACCGAGGTTCCCGAGCCCGATGAGTAGGAGATCCGCCCTTCTCTGTTTGGTCATCTAGTCTGCACCGGTCTCCTTTCCTGCCGGCCCGATCGATTCACGCTTCGTCTTTTTCCTTCTCCGCCATGGGCGGGCGAGGAGGATCCCGATCAGCGCCCCGACGAGGAGCGCGACGCTGAGCAGGACGATCCGCGACATCGTAAGCGTCCAGAAGAACGCCTTGAGCGTCACGACCTCCGTGTTCTGGGCGATGACGGCCAGGAACAGAAGGAGGATGATGAAGACGACTGCAAGCCTTGTGCGCACGTGATCCACCCCCTTTCGAACTATTCTCATCTTGGGCGATCGGCCGGACCGCTGCAAGGGGCCCCTACCCGCCGCTACGCGGCTGCCGCTCCCCGGGCTCGCGGCGGTGCGGGAACGGGAGGTACTCCACGCTCGGGATATGCCGCACCGGCTGGGGATAGAGTTGCATCAGATGGAGGATCTCATCCGGCATCTGCGCTGAGACGTGCAGCCCCAACCCTCTTGCCTCCTCGTAGGTCAGGGGATAGTCGTGCGTCCATCGACCCTCGGACATGATCTGTGCGAGCTCCTCCGCCTTCTCTTCAGGGTAGCGGCCGGCGAGGATCTCCTTCACCGTCCTTCGTACCTGGCGGAGGGCCTTCTCCGCCGTGTCGGCGAGGATCAACGTCCGGTCGTCGACCCGCTCCACCGGCTTCTCCCGGACCGCCTTGACGATCGAGGCGGCCGGGAACTCCCCGAGCTGCGGGTCGACCGGGCCGAGGACCGCGTGCTCGCACATCACGATCTCGTCCGCCGCCAGGGCGATCAGCGTCCCCCCGGACATCGCGTAGTGGGGGACGAACGCCGTCACCTTCCCCGGATGCCGCTTGATGGCGCGTGCGATCTGGGTGGCGGCGAGGACGAGCCCACCCGGGGTGTGGAGGACGATGTCGAGCGGGACATCCGAATCGGTCAGGTGGATCGCCCGGATCACCTGCTCTGAGTCGTGCACGTCGATGTAGCGCATCAGGGGAAAGCCAAGGAGGCTCATCGTCT
>CAZGRE010000051.1:0-8174 GCA_964528085.1 uncultured Thermotogae bacterium
CGGCTGTGTCAAGTTTCGTGTGTAGATTGATCTCTCAGGCGACAGGCTGAAGAGCTTCCTCCTTCTCCTCGACCGACTCGGTCTCTGCCATGGTCAGATACCGAGAGCCGGTCAGCCATTCCTCCGACTGCTCCATCGCCAGTGCGCTGACGAGGCGCAGACAACTCCGCCGGTTGGGAAAGATTCGCACAACCCGCGTACGCCGCTTCACTTCCTGATGGAATCTCTCCAGATTGTTCGTCGTACGAAGCCGTACACGATGTCCCTTTGGCAGCTGAAAGACTGTCAGTGTCTGCTCAATCGTCTCTTCCAGCCAGTCTGCCGATGACCTTCACCCTCTAAACTGGACCGAGGATAAGACGAAAATCGCCCTTTGATTCTCAACCGGTGTGATGAGCATCTTCTGGACGATTGCAGTCCGGTATAATCCGGCTATGATGGAACCGAAAGAGAACCGGGAGCGATTGATCTCCATTGGAGCGGACCGGCTTGCCGATGCCCTCCTCTATCTTGCGTCCCGTTTCGATGAAGCCGCGGAATACGTGGATGGCCTCCTCCTCACGCCGGAGGAGGCCGTGGCTTGGTTCAAGCGGAAGATCTCCTCCCTCAAACGGCGGAGGAAGTTCATCGACTATCGGGCCGCATCCGGATTTGCCGCTGAGCTCGAAGTGCTCCTCATCTCCCTCGGCCAGGCGGTGGACGATCCGGAAGCAGGGCTCGAACTTGTGGCGGAGTTCTTCCGATGTGATCGATCCGTGTTCGAGCGGAGCGATGACTCCGACGGCGCGATCGGGTGGGTCTTTCAGCATGATGCCGCCGATTTGTTTGCGCGATACGCCGCTTCACATCCGGACAAGGAGCACGTGGCCGACGTCGTGTTCGAGCTATATGCAAGGGACGAGTACGGGGCGCGGGGCTCCATTCTGGACAAGGCGGCGAAGTTCCTCCCGGGAAAGGACATCCGCAGCCTCGCCTCCCGATTCTGGGAGCAGGGGAAGAGCGAACCGCCCGGCTCGTTCGCTGCGGGTCATTGGTGGATCGGGGTGGAGATCCTGGCACGCGGGATCGGAGACCCCGGCCTGTTCGAGAAGGCGCGACTCCGGTTCGATCCCAATCTCAGCCCGGCTACATGCATGAGCATCGCCGAGGTGTATCTGGAGGCGGACGACCAGGAGATGGCCATGTTCTGGATGAAGCGAATTCCTCCCTCCGACCGGTTTGACGCCGACAGACAGGATCGCCTTCTGTATGCAATTCACAAGCGGTTGGAAAACAGAAAAGAGCTGGAGGAAACAGCGTGGCGCATCTTTCGGCGCTCCCCTGATCTGGAAACCTTGGAGCTTCTCATCAGCACCCTCGGGGAGGAGGAGCGGGAGCGGGTGGTCCGGGACGAGGTTGCACGGATAATGGAGGGCGAAGTCCTGTCGTACGATGGGCTTTCGTTTCTCGTCCGACTTGGCCGGCTCAAAGAGGCGGAGGAGCACATCCTCGCGCATCGGAACGAGATCGACGGCTATCTTTATCTCCACATCCGCCCGCTCGCGAAGGAACTCGAGGAGTGCGGACGTCCGCTCGGAGCGACACTCCTCTACCGTGCCCTTCTCGAATCGATCCTCGCCCGGGCACAGTCAAAATATTATCACCATGGGGTCCGCTACCTACGGAAGCTCGATTCCCTTGCCCCGATGGTCTGTAACTGGCGCGGAGTCGTTCCCCATGCGGAGTACAAACAGGGGATCGTCGAGGCGCACAGGAGGAAGCGGACCTTCTGGGAAAAGTACGATTCCAAGTGACGGCTCTGAAATGCCGTCCCGTCATCTCTGTCCTCAAGGGACATACACGAGAATGATGCCAGGCTGAGGCCCAACGAAAGACCGGTTGTAAGCAGAGAACGCTGCCTGCGTAGTCGAGTTGACCCTGTTTTGTTGACACCTTGAACCGCACCTCTTTGTTTGGTGGCGGAGGCTGGTCTACAGACTGCTCGATGACTTGACTCTGCGGCTACTGTTTGCTGAACGGGACAAACCTTCCCGCCCCCTCCTCCCCGCAGAATCCCCCTGGGGAATAGATGACCTTCCCGCGCAGGAGCACGGTATCCACCCGACCGTTCACGGTCCACCCTTCATACGGGGAAAAGTCCGTCGCCATGTGAAGTTTGTCCGCACTGATCGCCCATTCCGCATTTGGATCAAATACCACGATATCCGCATCCGCACCGATTCTCAGGGCCCCTTTCTTCGGGTAGATACCATTTATCCGCGCCGGCCTTTCCGAAAGGAGAAGGGGGACGTCGGTGAGTGCGATCCGTCCCTTCACCACACCCTCGGAATAGACAAGGGGGAGAAGGGTCTCCACACCGGGAAGGCCATAAGGGATATCCAAGAACGACCCATGCCACCTCTTTTGCTCACGGGTGAACGGACAGTGATCGGTGGCGATGAACGCGAGCGTGCCGTCGCGCAGTCCCTCCCACAGCGCCTTTTGGTCGCGTTCCTTGCGCAGTGGCGGCATCACCGAAAACAAGTGCCCCTCCGGCTCCTTGTACACATCCTCGGTCAAAAGGAGGTACTGAGGGCACGTCTCCCCGGTGACGTGCACCCCGTACATCCGGGCACGGCGGAGCGCCTCCAACCCCAGGGAGGAACTAACGTGCACCACGTGCAACCGCGCTCCGGTCTCCCCGGCGAGCACGGCCGCTTCCGCAATGGCCAGTCCTTCGCAGATCGGCGGACGGGTGCTTGGGTAGGAGTCCATCGCGGCCTTCTGAGCGGGAGTGAGCTGTGCAAGGAGCGATTCGATGATCGGATCATCCTCGGCATGCACCAGCGCCACCCCTCCGAGGGCCGCGATCTTGCGGAAGGCGTGGTAGAGCACTGCGGTGTCCGAGCGCTGTCCGAGCGAGCCGTAGGTCATGTAGAACTTGAAGCTTCCCACCCCGGCGGCGAAAGCGTGCTCAAATTCCTCTTCCCGGCCCGGCTCCCAGCCGATTACCTCCGCGTGGAGCGCATAGTCTATCACCGACGGTGCGGCCTCTTGCTTACGAGCTTCTATTTCTTCGGGGATTGATGTCTTCGGGTCTCCGACAGTGAAGTCAATTATCGTCGTCACCCCGCCGCACGCTGCGGCTATCGTTCCGGTGAGGAAATCGTCGCTCGAGCTGATCCCGTAGTTCTCGGCGGCCATGTGGGTATGGGCATCGATCACCCCGGGAAGCACGAGCTTTCCGAAAGCGTCGATCGTTTCTCTGCCGACAAGTTCGCGGCCGATGGCGATGATCCGCTCTCCCCGAATTCCGATGTCGGCTTGAACCGTGTCGTGTGGGGTGACAATGGTACCGCCGTGGATCACCAGGTCGATCATCTGTCTTCCTCTCCTACTTTAAGCTCGAGCGCACCGCGCGGGCAGGCAGAGGAGCACAGCCCGCACAACCGGCACCGTGCCGGATCGATTTCACGAGGACTCACCCGGGCTTGATACGGGCAGATAGACACGCACACTCCGCAATCGGGGCATAACTCCTCATTGAGAACGAACGCTGCATTCGCCGCTTCCTTTGCCGCGGGCAAGCCCGATCCGATCCGTTCATATGAGCGCAGGGCGGGAAGCGCCGCCCCGATCGCCTCTTTCAGGCTGTGATAACCGAGATCGTGTAGCCGGGAGGAAAGCTTCTCGGCAAGCTCTGAGAAGATCGTAACCCCACGGAGGATGGCGAGACTGCAGATTCCCACCGCATGCGCGCCGGCCATCACCATCTCGAGGATATTATCCACCTCCCAGATTCCTCCGGTGCCCACGATGGGAGCCCCGGTGGCAATGGCGATCTCGGATACGATCCGCAGTGCGATGGGGAAAATCGCCTGTCCGGTCAGCCAGCCGTACCCGCTTCCGAGGAGCGGGGCGCGCATCTGCGGATCGATCCGCAGTGCTGGCCCGATCGAATCGATCGCGGTGATCGCCGTTGCTCCGCTTTCCAGACACGCACGTGCGACGTCGATCACATCAGGCCAGTTGGCGCTTACCTTGGCGAAAACCGGTATGTCTACCTGATGGGCCGCTTCCCTCACCATGGGGACGAGCGCTTTTCCGTCGTAAGACACGACCTCGATCGCATCGGCACCGGCGCGGGCGAGGGAGCGGGCAAGCGCGGCGACGTCCCCCGGGGAGAGTCCCACGCTGGCGATCACGGTCGCCCCCCCGTCCTTGGCAAGCGGTATCTCTACCTCGATCCACCGTTTATAGGGCAGGTCCGACCACTTCTCCCCGTTTATGAGACCGTTTCCCACCTTGGCAATGTGGGGGACGGGATTAACAGCGGGCACTCGACTGATTGTCTTGGTCACTACTGCCCCCGCTCCGGCGCGATGGGCGCGCAGGACCGCCCTGCCATCGTGGGAGAGCGGTCCGGACGCCAGGATGAACGGGTTTTCGATCTCTAGTCCACCGATGCTCGTCTTCAGGTCAACCATCTCTTACCTCATGTTCCACAGCCGTCTCGCCTGCGCCGCCGCCGCGCGCCGCGCCTGTTCCATGTCCACGGTCAGAAGCTCGCCGTCCTTCATGAGAAGCGCCCCGTTCACGATCGAGAGGCGGACGTCGTTCCCACTGCGGTAAAGGATCACCTGGTCGAACACGTTACCCTCGGTGAGCGGGGTGGCGAACGATAGGTCGATTCCGATCAGGTCGGCGAGCATCCCCGGCGCGAGCTTCCCCCCCGCCGGAATTCCGATCGCCTCCGCACCCCAGGATGTGGCCATGGCAAAAACCGTCTTTGCCGGCATCACTCCGGGATCATGCCGTGCTCCCTTGTGGATCAGAAACGCCCCGCGCATCACCTCGAACGGATCGTTGATGTAGCCGTCCGTGCCGAGCCCCGGCCGTATCCCGTGAGAGATCATGTCCGGAACCGGAGCGATCCCCCCTCCCACCTCGCAGTTGCTGAGCGGCATGTGGGCGAGCCGCACCCCGCGCGCAGCGAGGAGCTCGATCTCCTCAGGATCAAGCGCCACCCCTTGGGACGCGAGGACCGAGCTATCCCAGAACCCGAGCCGATCGTACCACTCCACCGGCCGCAGCCCGTATTTCTTGAGTGATAGTTCCGGCTCGTACGGGCTTTCGGAAAGGTGGAGCTGGATCCCGCACTTGAGTTTATCGGCGATCTCCTTCGCGCGTTTGACGAACCTATCCGAGCACGTGAAGCTCGTGTGAATGCACATCATTCCGCGGATGAGCTGATCACCCGCGTGTTTTTCCGCAAACTTCGCGTTCTCCGAAACCGCCTTTTCTCCCAGCTCCGTCCCGAGCCGCTCCGACGCCTCGATCGAAAGGATCCCGCGCAGCCCCGTCTCCTCCAGCACTTCTCGTTCCACTTCCAGTGCATCGGGCACGGCGTTCGGCGCCTCCAGGATGTCACAAAAACTGGTGAACCCGGCTCGGATCATCATTCCGCACGCCAGCCGAAACGCGGCGGCGATCATCGCGTGATCCAGCCGGTCCTCCACCCGCGGCCACCAAAAATCCCTTAAGAATTCGTAGAAGCCGGCCGGTGCCGCGCCGACGGGAATCCCGTGGGCAAGGAGACCGTAGGAGTGCATGTGCGCGTTGACGAACCCGGGCATGAGCAGAAGGCCGGAAGCGTCGATCACCTCAGCGTCCGGATGCGCGGCGCGCAGTTCGTCGTTCGGGCCGACCGCGGCGATCAGCGAACCGTCGATCACCACCCCCCAGTCCCAGTTGAGGGAGGCCTCAGCGGATGCCAAGAGCGCGCCACCGCGGACAAACCGTTTAGCCACGACGCATCTCCTCCAAGCGGACGGCTACCTCGGGGAGGCCGAGCCGGTTCAGGGTGGCGGTGGTCGGCCAACCGAGCTTTCTATCCCAACCGCGCAGGTCGTAGTACTCATCGAGCATCTCCTCAGCGTGGGCGATTTGTCCCTTTGCCCCGCCCGACGGCGACGGCTCGGCGGTGAACCGACGAGGGAGGCGGTCGTCGGCGCGAGTGATACCGTGAATCGCGCCGTAAGCGCGCATCAGGTTGTAGATCCGCTCGCCGATCGTCCTCAATTCCGCCTCGGAGAACTCCAACCCTGTGGCATAGGTCAGCCCCTCGGCGATCTCCTGCCAGTAGATCTCGGCCATGACGAACGTACCGCCCGACTTGCACACCCCCACCGAATCGACGACCGCGCCGAAGTCCTCCCCGTCTTTCACCAGGAACGGCTTGTACTTCGTCGCGTGCGGATCGGCCATCTCCGGCAGGTATTCCTTGCCGTAGCGGTGGATGACTTCATGGGGGTTCCCAGTTTCATCGATAGTTGGGAACGCCTTCAGGTGATCGGCTCCGCGGGTGGAGGTGATATGCGCCAGGCCCATCGACTGGTGGGCGCGGCCGTCCTGGGCCGGGATCTCCTGTCCTTTGACCTCCATCGCGTAGTACTCCGCACCGCGGCCGATCGCCGCCGCCGCCCGGCGCACCCCGTCGGCAAGGAGGGCCCCCAGCCCTTCGCGCCTGGCGATCTGCTCGATCAGCTGGAGAACCACGTGGTAATCACCCCATTCGAGGGCGAGCCCGCCGGTGTCCTTCTTCGTGAGGATCCCCTTCTCGTAGAGTTCCATGGCGAAGGAGATCGACCGGCCGGTGGAGATGGTGTCGAGCCCCAGTCGGTCGCAGCGGTCGTTCGCCGCAATGATCGCGTCGAGTCTGCTGACACCGACTCCCGATCCCAACGAGCTCAGCGTCTCGTATTCGAAGCTCGATGTGACGATCCCGGCAAACTCCCCGTCCGGCACCCGGTACACCTTGTCGCAGCGGACAGGGCAGGCGAAACACCCGGTGTCCTTGACGAAGAACCGCTCGCGCAGGGCCTCGCCGCAGATATCGCGCGCTCTCTCGAAATCGCCCGCTTTGAAGTTATAGCTGGGAAAACGCCCGATCTCGTTGACGAGCATCACCAACCCCGGGGTCCCGTATCGGGAGACGCTCGGATAGACCTCGTTTTTCCTGATCCGCTGGTGCATCGCGCGGGCGAGGGCGGTGAACTCGCGCGGATGGGCGATGGGAACCTTTTGTGTTCCCCGCACCGCGATCGCCTTCAGGTTCTTCGATCCCATTACCGCTCCGATGCCGCCCCGCGCCAGGCTCCGGTTCGGAGTCACCTGGATCGCCGCGTAGCGCACCATGTTCTCCCCGGCCGGACCGATGCACGCGACCTTTATCCGGTCATCGCCCTTCTGTTTTCTGATCGCCTCTTCCGTTTCGATCGTATCCCTGCCCCACAGCCCGCTGGCCTCCTCCAAAGACGCCTTGCCGTCGTCTATCCACAGGCAGAGAGGAGCGGTTGCCTTTCCGGTTATGACCAGCATGTCATACCCGGCGAACTTGAGCTCCGGGCCGAAGAACCCGCCGCTGTTGGAGTCGCCGTAGATACCGGTGAGTGGCGACTTGCTCACCGCCTCCAGCCGCCCGGACGTCGGCCAGGCGGTGCCGCTGAGAGGACCGGGGGCGATGACAAGCACATTCTCCGGGGAGAGCGGATCGACGGACGGGCCGACCCCGTCCCACAGGATCTTGACCCCGAATCCGTTCCCCCCGAGGAACGTGCGGGCAAACCCCGCCGAAAGCTCCCGCTCCTCGATCGTTCTTTCCCCCAGATCAACGAACAGGTATCTTCCTGTATATCCGCCTTTTAACTGTGTCACCTTCCTTCCCTTCCCTCGATCAACCGATCCAGCCCCAGCTCACGCAGCTTCTCCGGCGTGGGGACTCCGTTCTCATCCCAGCCGCGCAGCTTGTAGTAGCGCGTGAGCATCCCATCGAAATTTTCGATTCTATGGTACGTGACGGTGTCGCCGTGTTTGACCGGAAGCGGCTCCTCCGTGAATCGACGCGGAAGACGGTCATCTTCTGCCGAGAGGCCGAGCCGCACGTTGTACATCCGCTCCAGGTTGACGATCCGCTCCCCGATCCGCAGCAGCTCATCCGCCGTGATCTTCCGACCGAGGGCGCTGATCCCGCGCGCTAGGTCCTCCGGATAGAGGGGATAGGTCTCCACGGTGCTGAACTTGCACACTCCGAGGGCATCCGCCACGGCGCAGTACTCCTCACTGAACTTGACAAGATCCGGCTTGTACTTCTCGTTTGCCGTGTCCATCAGCTCGGGCATGGTGTGGGGGAGAAG
>CAZGRE010000052.1:0-7413 GCA_964528085.1 uncultured Thermotogae bacterium
TGGCATTACCCAGATCAGGTTCTACGGGTCGAGGATGAACCTCCTCTCAGCCCAATCTCCTGAGCTCCCCAACACAAGACAATTCTAGCTGGAGCCGCCTTTCTCTACAAGTCGAGACTCAGCCGGGGATGAAGTCGGTCGCCTCGTCGATCCGCGCGACGGCATGGGCGATCAGCCTGGCCACGTTCTCGACGTCGTCGAGATTGACGAGCTCGCACGGGGAGTGCATGTACCGGTTCGGGATCGATATCAGCCCGGTCGCCACCCCGGCGCGGGTGAGCTGGATCGCGTTCGCATCGGTCCCTGTCCCGCGCGGCGCCCCCTCGAGCTGGTAGGGGATCTTCTCCTCCTCGGCGGTCTTCACCAGAAGATCGAACAGCTTCGGGTTGATGTTCGGGCCACGGGCGATGATCGGCCCCTTCCCCATCGCGATATCCCCGACCTTCTTCTTCTCGTTCCCCATCCCCGGGGTGTCGGTGGCGAACCCGACGTCGACCGCGATCCCGACCTTCGGGTCGATACCGAACGCGCTCGTGTGCGCCCCGCGGAGGCCGACCTCCTCCTGCACCGTCGCCACGGCGTAGATCTCGGCCTTCGGCTTCATCGTCGCAAGTAGGCGGGCCGCCTCGAGGATCACGAACGCCCCGATCCGATCGTCGAACCCGCGGCCGACCGCCATCCCGTTCCGCAGCTCGGCGAAGTCGTAATCGAGGACGGCCGGATCGCCGATCGAAACGAGGGAGGAGGCCTCGTCCTTGTCCTTCGCCCCGATATCGATCCACAGGTCCTCCATCTTCACGACCTTCTTCCGGTCCTCATCCCCGAGGAGATGGATTGGCTTCCGCCCGATCACACCGAGGATCACCCCTCCCTTCGTCTTAAGCCGGACGCGCTGGCCGGGAAGGACCTGGGGATCCCAACCGCCGAGGCCGCGGAACGAGAGATACCCCTTGTCGTCAATGTAGGTCACCATCAACCCGATCTCGTCGGCGTGGCCGGCGAGCATCACCCGCGGGCTTCCACCCCCGTTCACCAGGGCGAAGCTGTTTCCGTGCATGTCGACCCACGTCCGCTCGGCGAACCCCTCCGCCTCCTTCCTCCAGACGGCGGAGGCCTCCTCCTCGAAGCCGGTCGGACAGATCGTCCCCATAAACCGTTTGAGAAACTCGAGCCTGTCGGTTTGCATGCTCCCTCCTATCGTTGACTGAAACGAAAGTCTACGCCCCCGTCCCCGTTCGGTCCAGGTTTAAAGGACCCTCCCTTATATTGAATATCAAAATAGCTCTTCACTATACTATCAATCATGGAAGGGATCGGTTCGCGGCTGCGAGAGGCAAGAAGGAGGAAGGGGCTGACGCTCGAGGAGCTCTCCGCGCGCTGCGGCCTGTCGGCCGGATTCCTCTCGCAGGTGGAGCGCGGCCGCTCGACCCTCTCGATCGTCTCGCTGGCGGCGATCTGCCACGCACTCGACCTTCCGATCGCCTCGTTGTTCTCGGCGAGCGGGCCGCTCGACACCCTCCCTCCGCGGGTGACGCGGGCCGCCGACCAGCTTCACATCAAGATCGGTGGCTCACCGATATCCTACCGTTACCTGACCGGCCAGCTCCCGTCGGCACCGATCGAGGAGCTCCTGATCGCCGAGTTCCCGCCCGGATGCGAGGAGACCGACTCGGTTCACGAAGGGGAGGAATTCGGCTACGTCCTCGAGGGGAAGGTCCACCTGACCGTGGAGGGGGAGGGGGCCCTCCTATCGGCCGGGGACAGCTACCGGATCCGGAGGGGGGAGAGGCACGGGTACAAGACGGCCGGTGAGGGGGCGAAGATCCTGATGGGGGTGACGGAGCGGTTCATCGAGGTGAAGAAGGGATGAGGATCGATTCCCATCCGGTCCTACACGTCGCGCGGGGGGAGCCGTTTCGGTTCACGTTCGCGGGAGAGCCGCTCACCGCATATCCCGGGGAGACGATCGCCGCGGCCCTGTTCGCAAACGGGATCCGGATCTTCGGCCACCATCCGAAGGATGGATCTCCCCAGGGGCTGTTCTGCGCCAACGGGCAGTGCTCACAGTGCATGGTGATCGCCGACGGCCTCCCGGTGAAATCGTGCATGACAAAGGTCGCCCCGGGGATGGAGGTCTCCCCGCTCGACGGGCTCCCGCAGCTTCCGGATGTAGAAAAGCTTCCCCCCACTCACGAGATAGAGACGATCGAGGTCCCGGTCCTCATCCTCGGCGGGGGGCCGGCCGGGCTGTCGGCGGCGAACGAGCTCGGAAAGCGTGGTATAAGGACCTTGATCGTCGACGACAAGCACCGCCTCGGGGGAAAGCTCGTCCTGCAGACGCACAAGTTCTTCGGGTCACGCGATGCGGTCTACGCCGGGACGCGAGGGATCGAGATTGCCGAGAAGCTCGAATCGGAGGTGAGAGGCCACGACTCTGTCGAGGTCTGGCTCAACTCGACCGCCCTTGCCGTGTTCAGCGATCACAGGGTCGGGATCCTGAAGGGGAAAGACCGCTACGTCCTCGTCTCCCCGGAGGTCCTCCTCGTCGCCACCGGGGCGCGGGAGCGGGCCCTCGTCTTCCGCGGGAACACCCTCCCCGGGGTGTACGGGGCGGGCGCGTTCCAGACGCTGGTCAACCGTGACCTCGTCCGGGCCGCCGATCGACTGTTCATCGTCGGGGGAGGGAACGTCGGGCTGATCGCAGGCTACCACGCCCTCCAGGCCGGTATCGAGGTCGTCGGGCTGGTCGAGGCCCTCCCCGAATGCGGGGGATACAAGGTACACCGCGATAAGCTCGCCCGGATGGGGGTCCCGATCTACACCTCGCACACGATCCTGAGCGCCAACGGGACCGACCGGGTCGAATCGGTGACGATCGCAAAGGTCGACGAGCGGTTCCGCCCGATCTCTGGTACGGAGAGGTCGTTCGCATGCGACACCGTCCTGATCGCGGTCGGGCTCGAACCGGTGAACGAGTTCTACGAGAAGGGAGTCGAGTTCGGGTTCACCGTCTTCTCCGCCGGGGACGCCGAGGAGATCGCCGAGGCGTCGGCTGCGATCTTCGCAGGTAAGATCAAGGGGGTCGAGATCGCCCGCGCCCTCGGGGTGGAGGGGGGGGAGGTCCCGCCCGATTGGGCCCGCATCGCGCAGGTCCTAAAATCGAAGCCGGGGAGGGTCTCCCCCGAGGAGATCCCGGAGGGGGAGTCCGGCGTATTCCCAGTATTCCACTGCCTCCAGGAGATCCCGTGCAACCCGTGCGCCGCCGTCTGCCCGCTCGGGCTGATCAGGATCGATCCTGACGACATCAGGAAACGGCCGGAGTACATCGCTTCTAAAGCCGGGAGATCCTGTGTCGGCTGTGCCAACTGCGTCGCGGTCTGCCCCGGGCTTGCGATCACTCTCGTCGACTACCGGGAAGATCCGGACCACCCGACCGTCACCATGGCGTACGAGTTCTCCCGCGAGCGGGTATCGGTCGGGGACGAGGTGACCGTCCTTGCGACCGAAGGGGAGGCCCTCGGGCGGGCGGAGGTCATCGAGCTGCAGGCGAATCCGGCAAACCCTGGGACGATCCTCCTCCGGTTGAAGGCGCCGAAGAAGTACGCCAAGCGGATCGCCGGGATCAGGGTGCAGCCCACTGAAGTGGGAGAACCCCTCCCCGAGCCGATCGAGCGACTGACCGACGATACGATCGTCTGCCGGTGCGAGCGGGTGACTGCCGGCGAGATCCGCTCGCTGATCCGGGAGGGATACCGGGACATGAACGCGATCAAGGGGATCACCCGCGCCGGGATGGGCGCATGCGGGGGGAAGACCTGCACCCCGCTGATCGAGCGGATATTCCGCGAGGAAGGGATCCCGCTATCCGAGGTCGAGAAGCCGGTGAAGCGGCCGCTGTTCGTCGAGGTCCCGTTCAGGGCGTTCGCCGGGATCGTGGAGGACGAGGATGAGTGAAGGGTACGACGTCGTCATCGTCGGGGCAGGGAGCGTCGGGATCCCGGCCGCCTGGGCGATGGCCCGCGCCGGGGTTAAGGTCCTCGTCCTCGACCGGTTCGCGAGCTTCGGGCAAGGATCGAACAAATCGGCGATCGGGGGGATCAGGGCGACCCACTCCGACCCGGCGAAGATCCGATTGGGCCTGCGATCGCTCGAGATCGCCTCGACCTGGGAGGAGACCTACGGCCATGATATCGAATGGGTGAAGGGGGGCTACTCGTTCGTCGCCTACCGGAAGGAGGAAGAGGAGACGTTGAAGGGGCTCCTCGCGACGCAGCACCGCTACGGATTGAACATCGATTGGCACGATAGGGACGAGCTCCTTGAGATCATCCCCAACCTGAACCCGGACGGGCTCCGCGGAGGGACCTTCTCCCCCGACGACGGGCACTCCTCCCCCCTCCTTCTGATCCACGCGATGTACGAGGAGGCGAAGCGCGCCGGAGCGGAGTTCCGCTTCCGCGAGGGAGTAGTCGGGATCGATCTGCGCGAGGGGCGGATCCGCGCGGTTCGCACCGATAAGGGGCATTACGAAACGAAGGTCGTCCTGAACGCCGCCGGAGCAGGGGCGAAGGGGGTGGGGAGGCTCATCGGGATCGACCATCCGATCGAGCCCGACTCGCACGAGGCCGGGATCACCGAGCCGGTCGCCCCGTTCCTCGCACCGATGGTCGTCGACATCCGCCCGGCCGCCGGCTCGGCGAACTTCTACTTCTTCCAGCATCGGACGGGCCAGGTCGTATTCGCCCTCACCCCCGAGCCGCCGATCCTCGGGTTCGACCGGCGCGAGACGAGCGGTTTCCTCCCGATGGTCTCCCAGCGGATGATCGGGCTTGTGCCGAAGCTCGCGAACCTCCGCGTCCGGCGGACCTGGCGCGGGCTGTACCCGATGTCCCCTGACGGCTCCCCCCTCGTCGGCTGGTCGCGCGAGGTCGAGGGGTACCTGATGGCGATCGGGATGTGCGGGCAGGGGTTCATGCTCGGCCCGGGGTTGGGGGAGCTTCTTTCCCGGATGGTGATCGGCGAGCCGCTGGATGAGGACCGCACGATCCTCGAATCTTTATCCCCCTACCGGAGCTTCGAAGCCGTGGAGGCGTTAAAGTAAGGGAGAGAGAGGCGTCAAACCGCTAGGCTCAAGGAGGTCAGGATGCGAAGCCTCGATGGAATATTCCCCCCGATCCCGACCCCGTTCGATCGAGAGGGGAGGCTCGCCCTCCCCCCCCTCAGGGAGAACCTATCCGTCTGGAACCGCTCCTCTCTATCAGGGTACGTCGTCCTCGGGTCGAACGGGGAGGCACCCCTCCTCGCCTACGAGGAGAGACTATCCCTGATCGAAGCGGCACGCGCATCGATACCAACCGATCGGACGATGATCGTCGGTACTGGTTGTGAATCGACGGAGGCGACGATCCGGCTGACGCGGGACGCCGCTAGGCTCGGGGCGGATCTCGCCCTCGTCCTCCCCCCTCACTACTACAAGGACCAGATGACGGAAGCCGCGCTCGTGCGCCATTACCGGGCGATCGCCGACTCATCCCCAATACCGATCCTGATCTACAACATCCCGGCGACGACCGGGATCGACATCGAAGAAGGGACGGTCGTCCGCCTCGCCGAGGACGAGAACATCGTCGGGCTGAAGGATTCGAGCGGGAACCTCGTCAAGTTCGGAGCGATCCGCCGCTCGACCCCTTCCTCGTTCAAGCTCCTCGCCGGCTCGGCGAGCTTCCTCCTCCCCGCCCTCACCCTCGGCGGCTGTGGGGGGATCCTCGCCCTTGCGAACCTCTCCCCGGAGAGGACAATCGAGATCCTTCGCCTGTTCGACGAGGGGAGGATCGATGAGGCGCGCGCTATCCAGCTATCGCTGATCCCGGCGAACGATGCGATCACCCGCCGGCTCGGGATCCCGGCGCTCAAGGCCGGCCTCGACATGATCGGGATGTACGGCGGGCCGGTGCGTGGGCCGCTCCTCCCCCTCGGGGATGAGGAACGCGAGGACCTGCGCAGGATCCTGATCGAGGCCGGAATCGCAAAGGAGGGACGATGAAGGACCGGAAGCTTTTGATGATCCCCGGCCCGATCGAGTTCGAGCCGGCCGTCCTATCGGCGATCGGCTCGCCGACGATGAGCCATGTCGATCCTCTGTTCATCGAGGTCTTCGGCCGGGCGATCGAGCGGATGCGCGAGGTGTGGATCGCCCCGCACGGCTGGCCGTTCATCCTCGCCGGCTCGGGGACGCTCGCGATGGACCTCGCCGGGGCCAACCTGATCGAGCCCGGGGATAAGGCCCTCGTCCTCTCGACCGGGGTGTTCGGGGATCGGTTCGCCGAGCTCCTCTCCCGCTACGGTGCTGAGGTGAGGACGATCTCCTTCCCTCTCGGGGAGACGATCGACTACGAACGCGTCGAAGCGCAGCTCGAGGCCGGGGGGTTCAAGGTGATGACCGCGACGCACGTCGACACGTCGACCGGGGTCCGCGTCGACCCGGAGCCGTTCGGAAGACTCGGAGGGGAGTACGATGTCCTCACGATCCTCGACGGTGTCTGCTCGGTGGGCGGGGAGGAGATCCGCCAGGAGGAGTGGGGGATCGACGTCGTCCTCACCGCATCGCAGAAGGCGATCGGCGTCCCCCCCGGCCTCGCCCTCCTCGTCGCAAGCGAGCGCGCGATCGCTGCGTTTAAGAGGCGGAAGACCCCGGTGCAGAACTACTACGCCGATTGGGGGAAATGGCTCCCGATCATGGAGGCGTACGAGGAGAGGCGCCCGTCCTACTTCGGGACCCCGCCGGTGAACCACATCCTCGCCCTCGACACGAGCCTGAGGCTGATCCTCGAGGAGGGGATGGAGGAGCGGTTCGCACGGCACCGGAGGCTCGCCCGCGCCTTCCGGGCGGGGATCGCTGCCCTCGGCCTCTCCCAGCTCCCGACCGAGGAATCGCACGCGGCGAACACCCTGACCGCCCCGCGCTATCCAGACGGGATCGATGGCTCGCGGCTCCTCACCCGGATCCGCCAGGGAGGGGTCGTCCTCGCCGGAGGGCTCCATCCGGAGATCGCAACCGACTATTTTCGTATCGGCCACATGGGAGCGGTCACCCCAGGGGATATCCTCGCGACGATCGGGGCGATCGAGTACGGACTTGCCAGAGAAGGGTACAAGTTCGAAACCGGTGCCGGCCTGAGCGCCGTCCAAGGGGCGCTGAATGAGGGGGGCTGAGGATCCCCTCACCGGCCTTCACGAGGAGATCCGCCGCTGCCGGAGGTGCCTCGATGCCGGATTCCCGATCGCACCCCGGCCGATCTTCTCCGGTCCGGCAACAGCGCGGATCATGGTCGTCGGCCAGGCGCCGGGGGAAAACGAGGTGAAGACCGGCAGACCGTTCGACGGGCCGGCGGGAAGGAGGCTCTTCTCCTGGCT
>CAZGRE010000053.1:0-7373 GCA_964528085.1 uncultured Thermotogae bacterium
CGGGATCGGATCGTTCTCGCGCTGGCCGGCATCGAGTGAGACGTAACTCAGCGCCTCGCGTGCCTTGAATATCTCAGCGATACCCTCCTCAGCGATGTTGACCGTCTCTGCGAGCTCGCTCAGGGTAGGAAGCCTCCCCTTCTCCCGGAGGAGCCGCGCCTCTGCCCCTTCGATCTGACGGTTCAGGTCCTTCATCCACGCCGGGATCTTCGCCCGCTTCACCCGATCGCGGATGTATTGGCGGATCTCCCCCTTGATCAGGTTTAAGGCGTACTCCGAAAACGACTTCCCGCGCGCCAGGTCGTAGTTGTGAACGGCGTTCAGCAGCCCAAGATACCCGGGGCGGAAGAGCTCCTCCTTCGGAAAACCGCTGTTTGAAAACGAGGTTTCGACCACCTCTTCGATCAGTGGCATAGCCCGACGGATCAGTTCCTCGCGCACCTCCGCCCCCTCATCCGGCGATGAGAGGAGAGCGAGCAGATCGTCGAGGGATAGCTCGTGCAGGTCCTCCGCCTTCTCAGACATACTAAAAACTCACTGAAAAACCGAAGACGACCAGATCGATCCCGGTGAAATCGAACTCGGCGCGTGTGTACAAAACGACGCCGGAGAAGGTCACATCCGCGTAGACGCACTCACTCGCAAACCCGCCTGCATCGAACGCCGTCAGGCTTCTGAACGTCACCGGATCGATCACCGCCTCAATCGCCACGAGCTCCTGGGAGAAGAGGAACGAGCCGTCGAAGTCGGTCTCCGTCGTCACGGTAACACCGTATACCTCGAACGAAACGGCGAACCCCTGACCGGAGAAGACGATCGGGATCGGGGACGGCACGATCGGCGGAGCGAACATCGTATGAGAGGTGAACCTGACGGTGTCGATCGATAGATCGACGATGAAATCGAACCCCGTGATCGCGAACGACCCGTCGAACGTCATCGAAGTCAGGAAGCTGAGTTCCGGCTCCTCGAACCGATAGCCGAGCTCGAACAACGTCTCGGTCAGGCCCATGTAGTCAAACCATGTGGTATTGCTCGCGATCAGCCCCTGACAGTCGACCTTAAGCCGGATGAGCTCCTCCTCGAAGTAGAAACCGCTCACGACGGTGACATCGAGGTCGACCGGCACGGCACACACCTCGGCGAGGTGCTCGAACAGGTAGAGGAGCTCGTAAGAGAACGGCGCCCGCACCCCATCGAGGGCGTTAACGAGATCTACCGCTCCGAATCCGGTCAGGCTCGTTATGGAGAACCCGCTGATGATCCCGCTCGAGATCTCGATCACCGCTCCCATGCTGTAGGTCTGCACCGCGCCGATGTCCGCCAGGATCCAGTCGATCCCGAGGTTGACCCCGACGATCGCCAGATCGATCGCAAGCTCGTTACGGCTGAACGCCGGCTCGAATCGGATTTCCTCCCTAATCCCTACCGCACCGAGATCGAGCACGAAGCTCACCCGTTCGGACTGAAACCCGGAAAGATCGAATCCCGTCTCCGATGCGAACGAGAACCCGCTGATATCAAAACCGAGGGCGAGATCGACTCCGACGTTATATGACGTAGGAGGGACCGGGGTATAGGTGACCTCAAACCCAACGCTTCCGGAAAACCCGAGATTCTGGGCCGAGCCAACGATGCAACCGGACGCCACAATCAGAACGAGCAATATTACAAACCGCACACGCGCCATGATCCCCTCCTCAAGAACTCGCACCGATCAGGGTAGGCGAGTTCTCCTTTTCCGCATGGGAAATGGGAGCACGCAACGTCGTTGGTTTGTCACCCCATCCGGGGACAGGTGTACCGCTCCCTCACCATCGAGGATGCTCCTACTTTTCGATCTCCATCCTGGTGATGACGAGGCCGGTCAAGAGCTTGGGGTAGAAGTCGGTCGACTTCTGCGGCATCTTCTCCCCGCGGTCGGCGACCCGGATCACCTCCTGCGGGCTCGTCGGGTTGAGGAGGAAGAAGATCTGCTCGGCTCCGGAGTCGACCGCCGCGATCGCGGCGTCCGGATCGCGGGTGTAGGTGATGTTTCTCTGCTCCTCCAGCGCCTTTGCATCGATCCCGAGGATCCGCTCGAGGATCACAGCGTGGAGGATCGCAACGTCGAGCCGCTTCCAGTTAGGAGAGCGCCCCTCGATCAGCCGGTCCATCAGCGACTCGTCGCGCAGGATGAAGGTGTAGAACCGCCCTCCGGTGTAGACCCCGAAGGCGTGGCGGGCATTCCCCGCCCGCACCGCCTCCTCCATCGCCGCCCGATCCGGGTGCTCGGCCACCTCGAACTCCTCCTCCGCCCGGGCGACGAACCCCTCCGGATCGAAGCCCGCGATCCCGTGCACCAGCCGGTGGATCGGGCGGATCGTCATCCCGGGCTCGTCGACGTTAAACAGGGTCATCATCCGATGATCGAACGACTCAGGGGCCGCCGGGCGCCACCCCTTCTCTTGGCACTCGCGCATGAAGTTGACCGCGGTCTCGTAGCGGTGGTGGCCGTCGGCGATGTACAGGTCCTTGTCCGCGAGCGCGTCCTTAACCGTGGAGATCACCGCAGGATCGGTAATCCGCCACACGCGATGGTTATTCCCGAAGTCGTCCTCCGCCTCGATCGTCGGGGGAAGACCCGCGATCGCCTCTGCGAGTGCTCCGTCGGCGCGGCGGGCCGGATCGGAGTAAAGCATGAAGATGTGCCCGAAGTTCGCCTCGGTCGCCCGCATCAGCTTCAGACGATCCTCCTTCGGCCCCTTGAGCGTCCGCTCGTGGGCGTGCACCTTCTCCGGCTCGAGCCTGCCCAGAGCGATCACCCCCTTGCGCACGAGGCGGACCCCGTCGAATTCGTACTCTTGGTGGTAGGCGTAGAACGACGGGGTGGGATCGCGCTTGAGCACCCCGCTTTCGATCCACTCGGAGAGGAACCGCGCCGCGCGGGTATAAACGTTCTCCCCGTCGTCGCCCGGCTGGGGCTTACCCTTTATGATCCGCACGATGTTGTACGGGCTGCGCGCGTAGTAGATTTCCTGCTCCTTCTCGCCGATGCGGTCGTACGGCTGGGTGACGACCGCGCTGATATCCCCGACCACCGTCGGGTCGTACCAGTATCCGCGGAACGGGATGATCTGCGCCATCGGTCCTCCTAGGCTGACGTTGCGAACTCGATCACGATCTTCGCCGCCTCGCCCCCGACCCGGGCCTGCGCCTCCACGGTCGAGGCACCGATGTGCGGGGTGAGGGAGAGGTTCTCCTGGGAAAACAGCGGGGAATTCACGTCCGGCGGCTCGGTCGCGAAGACGTCGAGGGCGGCACCAGCCACCTTCCCGCTCGCGAGCGCCGCAGCGAGCGCGTCCTCGTCGATCACCCCGCCGCGGGCGCAGTTCACGATCCGAACACCATCCTTCATCTGAGCGAACTCTTTCTTTCCAATCGTGGCCCCCTCCTTCGGATCGAACGGGATGTGGAGCGAGATGAAGTCGCTGCGCTCGAGGAGGTCGGCGAACGGGACCATCGTCACGATCTCGGGGAGCGGGCTCTGGGTGATGAACTTGTCGAACGCGATCACGGTCATCCCGAGGGCGTGCGCCTTCTTCGCCAGGGCCTGGCCGATCCGGCCGATCCCGACGATCCCCAGGGTCTTCCCCGCGATCTCCACCCCCTTGAGCCCCTTCTTTTCCCATTTTCCGTTCTTGAGCGAGACGGTCCCGCGGGCGATGTGGCGGGCGAGCGACAGGATGTGGCCGAGCGCCAGCTCGGCGACCGAGTTCGTGCTCGCACCCGGGGTGTTCCGCACCTCGATCCCCTTGGAGCGGGCGTAGTCCACGTCGATGTTGTCGAGCCCGACCCCGGCGCGCACGATTAGTTTCAGGTTCGTCGCCGCGTCGATCGCCTCTTTTCTCACCTTGGTCGCGCTGCGGACGACGATCGCCTCGTAGTTCGGGATCGTCGCGACGAGCTCGTCGGGGGACATGTCGGTCTTGACGTCGACCGAAAGGCCGGATTCCTTCATCTCATCGACCGCGTCCTGCGCGAGCGGGTCGGATACGAGAACGCGAAATGCCATCTTTCCCTCCCTTATAGTCCTAGGATTTCCTCGATCGCCGCGAGCAGCCCGAGGATCTCGTCCGGCTGGGTATCCCCCATGTGGGCGATCCGGAACGTCTTCTCCTTGATCTGCCCGTAGCCGTTCGAGATCCGTACGTGATAGTCGTTCACCAACCGGTCGATCAGCCCCTTCACCGAGATCCCGCGCGTGTTTTCGACGCAGGTGAGGGTCTTCGACCAGTACCCCTCTTCCGGGTAGATGTCGAAGTAGCGCTTCGCCCAATCCTGCACGATCTTCGCCATCCTCTCGTGGCGGGCGAACCGCTCCTCCAGCCCCTCGGCGAGGATGTCGTCGAGCTGGGCGTTCAGGGCGAAGAGGTGCGGGATCGCCGGGGTGGACGGGGTCTGGCCCTTCTGGTGGTACTTGTACATGTTGTTCAAGTTGAAGTAGTAGCTGCGCGGCGGGACGGTCTTCGCCCGCTCCAACGCCCGCTCGGATACCGCGGCGACGGCGAGCCCGGCCGGGAGGGCGAACGCCTTCTGCAACCCGGCCAAGACGAAGTCGATCCCCCACGCGTCGGTCTCGATCTTCACCCCGGCCATCCCGCTCACCGCATCGACGAGGAGGAATACATCGGGGTACCGCTTCACCACCTCAGCGATCTCGGAAAGCGGGTTCATCATCCCGGTCGAGGTCTCGTTTAAGACCAACGTCACCGCGTCGTACTTCCCGGTCTTCAGCTGCTCGTCGACCATCTCCGGCTTGATCGCAACGTTCCAGTCGACCTCGAACGCGTCGCACGGGACCCCGTTTCCGACTGTGATCTCGTGCCAGCGCTTGGAGAACGCGCCGTTCACCAGGTTCAGGCAGCGCTTGGCGACCAGGTTCGTCACCGCCGATTCCATCGCCCCAGTCGAGGAGGAGGTGAACAGGAAGACCGGGTTCTTCGTGTACAGGAGCTTCTGCAGCTTCGGCTGGATCTCGGCGTAGAGCTCGGAGAACTCGGGCGAGCGATGATGGATCTGGGGGGTCGACAGCTCCTTCAGGATCTCCGGCCTGACCTCGGTCGGACCGGGGGTGAATAGACGGTTGTGCATAGTCCCTCCGTTAATGAATCGGTTCACCCGGAGGATAACACCCCGATTCCCCCTTTGCAACGGGCCTTCGCCCTTCCCCGACATGATTTGGAGCCGGGTTCCATACCGGCTAGAATCGCGGGGTTAAAAAGGAGGGAGCATGGGTGCAGTCATCGCTCTGATCGTCGCTCTAGTGATCGTTCTACTCTGGGGTGTATTCAGCTACAACCGGCTCGTCCGCCTCCGCGTTCGCGCTGAGGAATCATGGCGGGATATCGACACGCAGCTCAAGCGGAGATGGGATTTGATTCCAAACCTCGTCGAGACGGTAAAGGGGTATGCTACCCACGAGAGGGAGGTATTCGAACGGGTAACAGAGGCCCGCGCCCGTGCCCTCGCCGCTGCCGGTCCGGCCGAGCAGGCGCAGGCGGAAGAGGGGTTGAAGAACGCCCTCTTCTCCCTGTTCGCCGTCGCTGAGAACTACCCGCAGCTTAAGGCGAACGAGAACTTCCTCAAGCTGCAACGGACGCTTGAGGAGGCGGAGGACGCGATACAGCGCTCAAGGCGCTACTACAACGCCGTCGTACGGGAGCTGAACACGAACATCCTCACCTTCCCGCGGAGCATCATCGCAGCGATGTTCAAGTTCAAGGAGCGCGAGTTTTATATGCTCCCGGAGGAGGAGCGCGGCCTACCTCAGGTCAGGTTTTAATGCGTAGATTCGCGCTGGGCGCCATCATCCTGACCGCTGCTCTCTCCCTGGCGGCAGCCGGGACCCTGAGGATAGATAGCTTCGACTGCAGGCTAGATCTGACCGGGGAGGGGAGGCTCAGGGTCGTCGAGAGCATCTCGGTCACGTTCCTCACCCCGCATCACGGGATCGAGCGGTATATCCCGGTCTCCTACCGGATCCCTGCGGTGGGGACGAGCACATCGATCGACTTTCACCTCGACGACGTGAGGATGGACGGGCTCCCCGTCCCCTACACCGTCCAGAGGAGGGGGAGGGAGGAGCTGATCCGGATCGGTGACCCGGATCGAACGATCACCGGAACGCACCTCTACACGATCGGGTACACGGCTTCCCATGTCCTCCTCTTCCACGAAGACTACCTCCAGCTCTACTGGAACGTCACCGGGAACGATTGGAGGATCCCAATCGAGCGGGCGACCGCGTCGCTCGGCCTCCCCGATACCGTCGATCCCTCACTCGTATCCTCGATATCGTACGTCGGCTACTACGGGAGCGGGACGCGCGGAGAGGGAGGGATGATAGATGAGGCCGGCCGGCTGAACTTCGCTTCCGGGAAGCTCATCCCGGGCGAGGGGCTGACGATCGACGTCTCGATCCCCCGCGATCTACTGCCGATTCAGCCGCCGTCGCTCGGCGAGCGGATCGCCCGGTTTCTCGCGTTAAACAAGCTCGCGTTCCTCCCTATTCTCACCCTGATCGGAATGATCATCCTCTGGTACAGGGTCGGCCGCGATCCGCGGCCGGGGATCATCCCCCCGGCGTTCGAGCCGCCGGCAGGGTTGAGCGCCGGGGAGGTAGGGGTACTGATCGACGATCGAATCGATCTGCGCGACATATCGGCGATGGTCGTCGAGCTCGCTGTGAAGGGCTTCCTCAGGATAGAGGAGATCCCGATCGAGGAACCAAAGATCCTCGACAGGGCGAGATCCCTGTTCGGACGCTCCGAGCCGGTCGACTACCGGTTCGTCCGCGGCAAGGGATCGAGCGAGGGGCTACCCCCGGTCGAAGAGGAGCTACTGGCGGCGATATTCGACGATGAGAACCCGGACGAGCGGACCCTCTCATCACTTGAAAACGAGTTCTATCAGCACCTCCCGGCTCTTAAGTCGCGGCTCTACGGTCGACTGATCGACAAGGGGTACTACCCGCATAACCCGGAGCGGGTCCGGAGGTTCTACGCCGTCCTCGGGACTCTGATCCTCGGATTCGGGGTGTTCCTCGGTGCCTATGCCGCCTCTCTGTACCTCGGGATCGCTGTGGGGCTCTCCGGCCTCGTCATCCTCGCCTTCTCCCCGATCATGCCGCGGAAGACGAAGAAAGGGGCGCGCGTCCTATCCGATGTCCTCGGCCTCTCCGAGTACATAAGGCGGGCGGAGGTCGATCGGATCGAGTTTCACGACGCCCCGGAGAAGAGCCCGCGCCTGTTCGAGAAGCTCCTCCCGTACGCGATCGCCCTCAACCTGACGCGGATCTGGACGAAGCAGTTCGAGGGGCTCCTCCGCGAGCC
>CAZGRE010000054.1:0-7185 GCA_964528085.1 uncultured Thermotogae bacterium
GCACAGGTAACGATCAACGACCTTGCCACCGGCCGGACGGTGCATGCCGGGTCCCCGGACATCGCGCGGTTGGTCGCTCTTCTCGACGGAGGAAAGACGAAATGATACTCATTCAACAGATCACCACCCTGGTCAGGGATGCGGACCGCGTGGAACACGAGGTCGATCTTTTGATCGACGGAAACAGGATCGTGCGCATCGGCCGCGTGGAACCGGAGGAGATCTCACCCGGCACGACCGTGATCAGCGGGAAGGGACGGATCGTTGCCCCGGGGTTCGTCAACGCCCATACCCATCTGTACCAATCTCTGCTCAAGGGGCGACGGGATGACGTCCCGCTCGTGGAGTGGTGCGAGCAGGTGACCTTCCCGTTCGTGCGCGCCGTGCTCAAGCGGCTGCGGGAGGACGGGGAGGAGGAGATCGGGTACCTGTGGTCGATGCTCGGGGCGATCGAGATGATCAGAAGCGGGATCACCGCGTTCATCGATATGGATATGAACCTGCCCGGGGTGCCGCAGGCGTGGTGCGACATCGGCATCCGCGGCATCGCCGCCATGAGCCTGGTCGACCAGTGGGTCCCGGACGATTTCATAACCACTCCGGAGAAGCTGCGCGAGGAGACGCTGAAGCTGATCGAGGACTGGCATCAGAAGCCGGATGAAGATCCGCTCGTGCAGGTCTTCCTCGGGCCGTCCGCTCCATTCACGTGCAGCGAGGGGTTGCTTTCTTGGATCCTCGACCAGGCGGAGCGATACGACCTCGGGGTCCAGACGCACGTCTCGGAGACGCGCTGGGAGGTTGAGCACTCGCTTGAAACGGTTGGGAAGACGCCACTTGCTTATCTCGATTCCATCGGATTCCTCTCACGCCCTCTCCTCGCCGTACACGGCGTCCACCTCACGGATGCGGAGATCGAGCTTGCGGCGGAACGAAAGACGACGGTCGTCTACAACCCGAAGAGCAACATGAAGCTCGGAAGTGGGATCGCCCCGATCGTGAAGATGCGCCGGGCCGGGGTGGAGGTGGTGCTCGGGACCGACGGCGCGGCGTCGAACGACCTGCTCGATCCGTTCGAGGAGATGCGCGTCGGTGTCCTGTTGCAGAAGGTAGCGGGAGAGGATCCCACCGCCCTCAGCGCGCGCGCGATATTCAGGAGCGCCACCGAGGTGGGGGCAAAAGCGTGCCGGATCGACGCCGGAACGATCGACGTTGGAAAGCTCGCTGATGTTGTCGTGATCGATCCGTCGGGGGCGCACATGGTCAATCTGGGCGATGAAGTCGTCCCCGCGCTCGTCTACTGTGCCAAAGGGAGCGACGTAGAAACGGTGATCATCAACGGCCGCGTGGTGATGCGTGATCGTACGATCACGACCGTTGATGAACGCGCCATCCTAAAGGAGGTCAAGAAAGTGGGGGCGAGTTATGGGTAAACCCATCAAACAAGATCTCGCCGCAATCGTCGGGGAACGGTATGTGAGCGATTCGGTGGCGGACAGGATCTGCTACTCGCGCGATTGCGGTCCGGACAAGGCCGGTCTTCCGGACGTGGTCGTCCGCCCGGGCTCGACGGAAGAAGTGGCAGCGATCGTCCGGCTCGCCAATAAGGTGAAAAAGCCGATCTATACGCGCGGGCGCGGCACGACCTTCCTGGGAAGCGGCGTCAAGGACGGGGTGATCCTCGTCGAGATGACCCGAATGAACAGAATCGAGCGGATCGACCTTCAGTCTGGCTACGTCACCGCGCAGGCTGGAGCGATCTGGCACGGGATCGACGTCGCCCTGCGTCGGGTGGGGCGCGAGCTTGCCGTCCCCGGTGGGGGCGGGCTCTTCTCGTGCACCATCGGGGGAACGGTGGCGGTCAACGCCATCCCGCACGGGGCGACGGAGTACGGGATGACCGGCGACCACGTCCTTTCGTTGGAGGTCGTCCTTCCCGACGGGAGCGTGATCAACACCGGTTCAGCGGCGAACCCCAGTTCGGAGCCGATCGAACGGAATGCCAACGGCCCCGACCTCGCCGGACTGTTCATCGGCTCGTACGGGATCCTGGGGATAATCACCAAGGTGACCTACCGTACCCGGCCGATCCCGGAGGAGGAGAGGTTCGGGTTTTACGCGTTCGACGATTACCGGGAGGCGATCGACGCGGCAGCTGGGATCCAGATGGCACAGGCGGCGACGTTCGTCGTCGGACTGTTCGGTGGTCCCAAGCCGGCCGGTGAAGAGGGAGACGCGTTCCTACACGTAATCGTGCGCGACCGCGCCACAGCCGCGCGTGAGCGACTGGGCGAGGCAGCGGCAATCTGCGTCGCGTATCACGGCCGGCCGTCGTCCGCGGAAGGGACACGCCACTACTGGCAGGAGCACATGTACAGCTGGCTGCGGAACACCGCACCCGGTCCGTATTACAGCAACCGGCCGTACTTCTGTCCCGAGGTGGCCGGGTTTACCTCAACACCCGGGCTGAAGAAGGCGGTGGAGCTGTTCCGTAGGCTGCGGGCCGAACGTGATGACGAGTTCACCCGCTACGGGATCCGCGTGAAGGGACTGGATGCCTATTTCGTCCGCAACGGCGCTTACCTGTGGATCGACACCCTGTACGACGAACGCCGCCAGGATGCATGGGACTATGCGCTCAAACTACGTGGTGACATCGCCGAATTGATGTTTACTGAAGGAAAGATGAGCCCCGGGGGCCTCGGAGCCGGGATTTCTCCCTTCATCATGACGAAGCTTGGAGGAACGTTTGAGCTGTTTAAGACCTTGAAAAAGACACTAGATCCGAACGGAATTCTGAACCCGGACCTTCTCTTTCCCACGGGGGGAATGGCATGAACCTGGAGAAATACAGGGATCAAATCTATAGCTGCCTTCGCTGTGCTTTTTGCTTCGACGACTTCAACGAGCCGCAGAAGTCGATCTGTCCGGCGTATAGTACCTACGGCTTTGAGTCCTACGGTGCGCGTGGCAAGATCACCATCGCCCGCGGCCTGCTCGACGGGGCGCTCGCTTACAACGATGAGATTACCAAGCGGGCCTACACATGCACGGAATGCGCCGCCTGTCAGGAGCAGTGCTTCAAGCACCTTGACCTGCTCGAGATCTACGCGGCGCTGAAGGAAGACCTGGCGGAGCGCGACCTCTTACCGAGTGGGGTGACCGAACTCCTCAAGGTTATGGAAGAATTCGGGAACCCGTATCAACGGCCGCCGGAGAAACGGCTTGCCTGGATTCCGGGAAGGGCCCGAGTGGATAAGAAGGCTGAGGTCCTCCTGTTTGTCGGTTGCACCTCCGCCTACCTGCGGCGGGGGATGGCGCGGGCCGCGTACCGCATCCTAGACGCTCTGGGCGTCGACTTCACCCTCCTCGGCGATGAGCACTGCTGCGGTCACCCGTATATCACGGTGGGAAAGATGGAGGAAGCAAGACGGGTTGGAGAGGAGAACCTCGCGGCGATTGATGGGCTGGGAGTGGAGAAGGTGGTATTCACCTGCCCCGGGTGCCTGCGCACGTTCAAGGCGGACATGCCCAAGCTCACCGGCCGCCCGCTTCCGTTTGATGTCCTTCACTTAACCGAGTTTGTCTCTCAGTTCCTCTCCGAGCATCGAATCCGCCTGCAGAGGAGCTCCCGCATCGTGACCTATCACGACCCGTGCAACCTCGGCCGCGGCCTCGGAGTCTACGAGCCGCCGCGTCAGGTGATCGAGGCGATCCCCGGCGTCCGGTTGGTGGAGATGCCGCGCAATCGCGAGCGCTCATTCTGTTGCGGAAACGGAGCTTACGTGCGCTACGATTACGAGGAGATGTCGGTAGGAAGCGAGCTCGACCGGTTCACCGAAGCGGAGGGGACCGGGGCGGACACCGTGCTCAGCGCCTGCCCCGCTTGCCAAACCGGGTTCCTCGATGCACGACGCAGGGCAGAATCGCAGATCGAGGTCCTCGACGTCCTTGAGCTCCTCGCTCAGGTTCTGTGATGTGCTCGCGTTAAGGAGGAAAGATGGACGACCGACAAAAACGCCGCGAAGAGATCGCGCGGTACTGGGAGACGAAGAGTGAGTCCGGGGTGACCGTCTATCCGATGCGCGCCGCGGTGATGGCCATGGAGAACCAGGGCTGCGACATGAGCGCCGCTCAGCCGCTTCTTGTTCGCGGGGACGAGCTCTACCGCACGGAGCGGTACGATGAGCTCCTCGTGGTCATCGCCCGTATCAACGCGGTGATCCATCGGGCGATCGAGGCGCGCGGCGAGTACGGCCCGACTACGTTGGCCGAGCTGCGCGCCTTGCTCCCTCCTGAGCTGCCGCAGGTCTCCGGTAAGCTTTCCGCTTCTGAGTACCGCGACCGCGTGCGGGGCGGATGGGTGGGGAAGTGCATCGGAACGGCGCTGGGCGATCCGGTGGAGGGGTGGACGAGCGAGATGATCCGCTCCCGCTACGGGGAGGTGACAGACTACATCGTCCCCCCGAAGATAGAGAACGACGACACCGCCTATCCGATCCTCGTCCTCCACGCCCTGGATGAATACGGTCCGGCGTTCACCAGCGAGCAGCTCGGCCTGGAGTGGGTGGAGCACCTCCCGTACGCGTTCACCGCGGAGATAAGCGCGCTGGAGAACATCAAAGCAGGGATAATGCCCCCAGAGAGCGGGCGGTTCCGCAATCCGTGCAGCGAGTGGATCGGAGCGCAGATGCGCGGGGAGATCCACGGGCTTATTGCCCCGCTCCGGCCCGATCTCGCCATGGACTACGCCCTGCGCGACGGGGTCATCTCCCACCGCCGGGAGGGGATCTACGCCGAGGTATACTGCGCCGTGGCGGTCAGCCTCGCCTTCTCCGACCTGCCGATCCCGGAGGTCCTCCGGCTCGCGCTATCGTTCGTCCCGCCGGAGAGCAGGTTTCACCAAGTGGTGGAGCAGACGTTCTACTGGTGCGAGACGATCGGGGAACCGGCCGGTGTCCTGAAGAAGATCGAACAGGAGCTGGGACACTACCACTGGATCCACGCGTTCCCGAACATCGCGACCGCGATAACCGGGCTCCTGCTGAGCGAGGGGGAGTTCGAGCGGGCGGTCACCACTACCCTGATGTGCGGGTTCGACACCGACTGTTCGGTGGGCCAGGTGGGCGCCCTTCTCGGCACGCACCTCGGATACGAGCGCCTTCCGGACAAGTGGAAGGATCCGATCGGCGATGAGTTTAAAAGCTACGTGATCGGATTCGAACGCATGCGGTTCGACGAACTGACCGAGTGGACGACAAGGTGGGGAGAGAGAATTGAGGGAGGGGTAGGTCAAGCTTGAACAACGGGGGTGCATTTAAACCAGTGATCGCTGTATTGGGAAGCATAAATATGGACTTTGTGACGTCGGTATTGAATCTTCCACAACCGGGGGAGACCGTGCTCGGCAGCCAATTCGATCGCTTGTTGGGAGGGAAAGGGGCGAACCAGGCGGTGGCTGCCGCCCGATTAGGAGGGCGGGTGAGCTTCTACGGTAAGGTCGGTGCCGATTCCCTGGGAGAGAATCTGCTCAATGGCCTCAAGAGGAACGGGATCGATGCCAGTTTTGTAGAACGGGAAGCAGGGGTCTCTTCCGGTATTGCTAACGTGTGGGTGAACCCAGAAGGCGAGAACATGATCGCCTATATCCCTGGAGCTAATGCACGCGTTGATCGGGCATACATCTCCCGTATATTTCCCCGCCTCGCTGAGGCAAAGATACTCCTTCTGCAATTCGAAACTCCCGTTGCAGCGAGCGCATTCCTGCTTGAATCGCTTCCCACCACGCGTCCGTTCGTGATCCTCGACCCTGCTCCGGCGCAGGATATCTCTTCCCTTCCCCTCTCCCGGGTCGATCTCATCACCCCCAATCAGGGCGAACTCGCAGCGCTCACGGGGGAGGAGACGATCGAAGATGGCGCCCGCCGCTTGCTCGATCAAGGAGTAAGGCAGGTTCTGTGCAAAGCGGGAAAGGACGGGGCCTATTGGGCGACGACTCGCGGTATCGTTCACTTCCCCGCCCCGCCGGTCGATCCGGTCGATACTACCGGTGCCGGTGACGCGTTTAACGGCGCCCTGGCCGCGGCGCTTGCTGAAGGACAAGCACTGGAGGACGCGGTGGAAAGGGCGAACGTGGTCGGAGCTTTGTCCACCATCAAGCGCGGAGCTCAACCATCGCTTCCCACGCAGGAGGAGGTGGAGCGGTTCTTGGCGCAAGGAGTGTGACCATGCGGAAGACGGCGTACGTTGATCTATCCGCCCGCACGGTGAAGATCGAGGAGGCGAGGGAAGAGACGATCGCACAGTTCCTCGGCGGGAGGGGATACGGGGCGTACCTGCTTTATAAGCTCGTCCCTCCCCGGGTTTCTCCGGACAGTCCAGATAACGTAGCGGTCATCTCCTCCGGCCTTTTCTCTGGCACCCCGTGGCCCGCAGCGGCGCGCTATCACCTCACCTTCCGCTCCCCGCTCACCGGTATCTACGGATACGCCAACGCTGGGGGAAAGTTAGGGCCGTATCTGGCTGCCTGTGGGTTTGACGCGGTGGTGATCCGCGGGCGGGCGGAAATACCGGTCTACCTCCTGATCGACAAGCTGGACGTTCGGGTCGAGCCGGCCGATGAGCTGTGGGGCAAGACCACGGGTGAGACGGAAGCTCTCTTGCACGCGAAGTATTCCGGTGCGGCCATAGCGAGCATCGGGCCTGCAGGGGAAAACGGCGTCCTATTTGCAAGCGTGATCAACGATGGCGGGCGGGCGGCGGCGCGGACCGGAGGCGGGGCCGTGTTCGGGGCGAAGAACCTAAAGGCGGTAGTGGTCACCCATGCCCGATCGGTCCCGTTTCCGCCGGAGTTCCTCGCCGAGGTACGCGCCGCCACCAAGAAGATCCTTGACCACCCGATCACCGCGGATTACCACCGCTGGGGCACGCCGATCCTCATTGGGATCAAGAACGAGGTCGGCGATCTTCCGACGAAAAACATGCAGCTCGGCCAGGTCCCATTTGTCGAGAAGATCGACGCACAAGCGCTCGAGCGCTTCAAGGAAAAGACGGAAGGGTGCTTCGGCTGTCCGATCCGCTGCGCGCGCGTGTCCAGGATCGACGAGGAAAAGTACAACTGCCGGACCGCCGGACCGGAATACGAGACGGTGGACGCGTTCGGGGGCAAGTGCTATTGCAGCGATCCGC
>CAZGRE010000055.1:0-3045 GCA_964528085.1 uncultured Thermotogae bacterium
GCCCCTTCGGAGCTCCTCGATTTCTCGGGGAAGGTCGTCCTCGTCACCGGTGCGAGCAGTGGGATCGGCGCTGGGATCGCCCTACGGTTCGCCGAGGCGGGAGCGACGCTCATCATCAACTACCGCTCGAACGACGCCGGCGCCCGGTCGGTAGTGGCGGAGATCGAGGGAAGCAGCGGGAGGGCGATCGCCGTCCGCGCCGACGTGACGGAGAAAGAGGAGGTCGAACGGCTCTTCTCGGAGGCAGAAGAGGCGTTCGACCGGATCGACGTTCTGGTGAACAACGCCGGCTCCTACCCGATGGGGGCGCTCATCGAGATGCCCGAGGAGGATTGGGACTCGATGATCGCGAGCAACCTGCGGAGCGTCTTTCTCTGCACGCAGGAGGCGGCGAAGCGGATGATCGCGCAAGGAAGCGATGGGGCTATCGTCAACATCGCCTCGATCGAGGGGACATTCCCAGCGAAGCTCCACAGCCACTACAGCGCGGCGAAGGCCGGAGTACTCGCGTTCACGAAGGCGGCGGCGAACGAGCTCGGCCGGCACGGGATCAGGGTGAACGCCGTCTCACCCGGCCTGATCTGGCGGGAGGGGATCGAGAATGCATGGCCGGAAGGGGTCAACAGATGGCGGAAGGCAGCCCCGCTCGCGCGGCTCGGGATGCCGGACGACGTGGCGGACGCCTGCCTGTTCCTCGCTTCCCCGGCCGCCCGCTGGATCACAGGGAGCGAGCTCCGCGTCGACGGCGGGGTGACGGCGAGGGAGGCGTTCTAGGATGGAAGCTACAAGGCTCCTGGAGGGTAAGACGATCCTCGTAACCGGTGCCGGTCAGGGGATCGGACGGGGGATAGCCCTCGCGATCGCGGAGGCGGGCGGGAACGCCGCCCTCCTCGATATCTCACGCGAGACGATGGAAGAGACGGCGCGGCTGGTCGAGGAGGCGGGGGGTAGGGTGGTGTCGTTCGTCGCCGATGTGACCGATCCGGAGGCGGTGAGATCCGCGATCGACGGGACGGTCGAGGGGTTCGGCCGGCTCGACGGGATCGTGAACAACGCAGGGATCATCAGGATGGCAAGCGCACTCGAGCTGACCCCGGACGACTGGGACCTTCACTTTTCGGTGAACGTCCGCGGGATGATGATCTGCTGCCAGCTCGCAGCAAAACGGATGATCGCGCAGGGAGGAGGATCGATCGTCAATATCGCTTCGAACGCCGGTAAGGTCGGATATCCGAACATGGCGGCCTACAACGCGAGCAAGGCGGCGGTGATCAACCTGACCCGCACACTGGCGGCGGAATGGGCAAAGGTCAAGATCAACGTCAACGCGGTCTGCCCCGGCGGGGTCGCTACCCCGATGCTCCGCCAGGCGGCGGAGTGGGCGGCGGACAGGTTCGGAGGGGATCCGGACGAGATCTACAAGACGATGAAGCCGCACCAGATGGACCGCCACGTCCGACCGATCGAGATCGGCCGCGTCGTCGCCTTCCTTCTCTCCGATCACGCGGGGATCATCCGCGGTCAGGCGATCAACGCCGACGGAGGGGACACCCCGTACTAGCCGTCCAACCGCGACCAGGCGATCGCAAGGCCCTTCAGGGTGAGGAACGGGTCGTAGTCCTCGATCGCAGGAAGCTCCCGGTGGAACAGCCGGCCCATCCCGCCGGTGGCGACGACCTTGAGATCCCCCTTTACCTCGGCCTTGAACCGCGCGATCAACCCATCGACGAGGGAGAGATAGCCGAGGACGACCCCGGCGCGGATGTTCTCAGCCGTCGTCTTCCCGATCACCGAGGACGGAGGGGTCAGCTCGACCGAATGGAGGAGGGCGGCTCGCTCGACCAGCGCCCCGGCGGCTAGGTGCATCCCCGGGGAGATCGCCCCGCCGAGGAACGAGCCGTCCTTCCCGACGAGGTCGAACGTGACCGCTGTCCCGAAGTCGAGGACGAGGACCGGCCCACCGTAAAAAGAGAATGCGGCGAGGGAGTTTGCAATACGATCGGGACCGACCGTATCCGGCCGATCGACGCGGAGGGGGATCGGGGAGTTCGCGGGGGTGAGGAACCGGATCTCCCCCTCTATCAGCGGCCGAAGGCCGTCCTTCAGCGGGGCGTTGAGCGAGGGAACGACCGACGCGACAGCGACCCCTGCGATCCCATCTCCGTCGATGCCGGCCTCATCGAGGATGCTCCGCGCGCTCAACCGGAGCTCATCGGCCGTCCTCAACGGGTCGGTGGTGAGCCGCCAATGCCCGATGAGCCTGTCGGCGTCGAACAGGCCGACGACGATGTTCGTATTCCCGATGTCGTAGACAAGAAGCATATTCCCCCTTTCTTAAAGCCGATAACCGGGAGGAAGGATCGTGTTGTCGATCAGGCGCGTCTTACCGAACCGGACGGCAAGGGAGACGAGGGCCGGCCGATCGAGCGCATCGAGCTCATCGAGCGTCTCGATGTCGGCGACGCTGACGTAGTCGATCTTGGCCAGCGACTCGGATCCGATCAGCCCGTGGATCGCATCCCTGAACCGATCTGCATCCCTCTCCCCCTTGACGTACATCCGCTCGGCAAGCTTCAATCCCTTATACAAGACGGTCGCCGCTTTTCTCTCGGCCGGGGTGAGGTAGGCGTTCCTGCTGCTTTTCGCAAGCCCGTCCTCCTCGCGGACGGTCGGGCAGACGCGAAGCTCGATCGGAAGATTCAGATCACGGATCAGCCGCCTGATGACGAGCGCCTGCTGGGCGTCCTTCTGGCCGAAGTAGGCGCGCTGCGGAGCGATGATGTTAAACAGCTTCGTCACGATCGTCGCCACCCCGCGGAAGTGGGTCGGCCGCGCCGCCCCCTCGAGCCTTGCGGTCAGCCCTTCGACCTCGACCCATGTGCTGTACCGATCCGGGTAGAGCTCGTCCGAGGACGGGGTGAAGACGAGATCGACCGACTCCTCCTCGAGGAGGCGGAGGTCCGTCTCGAGGTCGCGCGGATAGGTAGCGAAGTCCTCGTCCGGGGCGAACTGCGCCGGGTTGACGAATATGCTGACAGCGACCGA
>CAZGRE010000055.1:3145-7011 GCA_964528085.1 uncultured Thermotogae bacterium
ACCAGCCGAGGATGTCGCTTACGACCTGAATCTCGCCGTCGCAGTCCGCCCCCGCACCGATCCCGATCGTCGGAATCGAGAGCCTGTTTGTGATCAGCCGAGCGA
Organism: uncultured Thermotogae bacterium; assembly: GCA_964528085.1. GTDB lineage: Bacteria > Bipolaricaulota > Bipolaricaulia > UBA7950 > UBA9294 > B2-G16. The sequence continues at coordinate 3,251 of CAZGRE010000055.1, forward strand.
GATCGGCGGGGACGGTCTCGAGGACGACGGAGAACGCACCTGCATCCTCGACGGCGAGGGCGTCATCGATCAGCCTCTTTGCGTCGTCCAACGTCTTCCCCTGCACCTTGAACCCGCTCAGCTGATGGACCGACTGAGGGGTGAGGCCGATATGGGCCATCACCGGGATCCCGGATCTAACGAGCCTCTCTATCGTCCTCGCGACCCGGACGCCCCCCTCGAGCTTCACCGCCTGCGCCCCCCCTTCCTGGATGCAGCGGCCGGCGTTCTCGAGCGCCTGCTCGGGAGACTTCTGATAGGTCAGGAACGGCATGTCGGCGACGACGAGGGCGCGGGAGGAGCCACGGACGACGGCCCGGGTGTGGTAGATCACGTCGTCTAGCCTGACCGGGATCGTGTTCTCGTAGCCGAGTACGACCATCCCGAGGCTGTCGCCGACGAGGACGATCGGGATCCCGGCGGCGTCGACGAGCCTCGCCGTCACGTAATCGTAGGCGGTCAGGGCGGCGAACTTAACCCCCTCCTCCTTCATCCTCTGGATGTCGCCGATCGTCACCCTCATCGCTCTTCCTCCCCGTCGAGGACGCGTTCGATCGCCCTCGCCGTCCCCTCGTCGATCCTCCCCTTTGCAACCGCGATTGGGAGCGTGGCACGGGCGAGACCCTTGTACACCCCGACAAGGTCGGGCGCAACCTGAGAGAGGGCGCGGATATGCCTTGCGACCGTGCCTATGTCCCCGCGGGAGATCGGCCCGGTCAGGGCGGCGGGGAGGCCGACCCGCTCCAGGTTCGCCACCGTCCCCTTGACGAGGGGGAGGAGAGCGGAGAGGGCATCCTCCTTCGCGATCCCGAAGTGCTCCCACAGCCCGGAGGAAAGGTCGAGGAGGGTGACGAGGTAATTCGACGCGATCGTCGCAGAAGCGTGGTAGATGGCCTTCTCGTCCCCGGAGAGGTAAAACGGCCTCCCCCCGAGGGATTCGGCCATCCGGAAGAGCTCGGCACGGAGGCCTTCGTCGCTCGCCTCGATGGCAAAGGCGCTCCCCTTCAGGTTCCTCCTCGCCTCCTCCCTCGTTGCGAACGCCTGCAGCGGATGTAGGACCCCGACCGACGCGCCAGCCCTCCTCGCCGATGAGAGCGGCTCGATCGACAGGGAGCCGCTGCAGTGGACGGCACCCTTCCCCGGGGGCCAGGAGATCCCCTCCGCCACCCTCTCTATCGCATCGTCGGGGACAGTGAGAAAGACGATATCGGACAAGTCGACGACCCGCTGCGGATCCTCTGCAACGGCCGCCCCCTCGACCCTCCGTGCCAGCCGCTCGGCACTTCCCTTCGTCCTGCTGTAGACGGCAGTGATGGGGTAGCCTCCCTCGAAAAGGAGGGTTGAAAGGGCACTCCCGACGATCCCCACGCCGATGAACCCGAGCCGCGGCCGGTCCACCTCATCCCCCCTCGAGGAGCCGGACGACCCGGTCGAGGATCAGGTCGGCGACCTCCCGCTTCGATAGGAGGGGGAGCTCCTCGACCCCCTTGGGATCGACGATCAGGACCCGATTATTCTCTGAGCCGAATCCGCTCCCCGCCTCGGTTATGTCGTTTGCGACAATGAGATCGAGGGTCTTTTCGACCAATTTTCGCCTTGCGTTTTCGATCAGATCCCCGCTCTCCGCGGCGAACCCGACCTTCACCCGCACGTCGGTGACCCCCTTCAGGATGTCCGCAGTCCGCCTGAGGGTGAGCGTCAGCCCGTCCGGCCCCTTCTTTATCTTCTCCTTCGCCACCTCGATCGGCGCGTAGTCCGCCACCGCGGCCGCCATGATCAGGGTATCGGCCGGGAGGGCGGAGCGGACGGCCTCGTGCATGTCATTCGCCGAGGAGACCTCGACGGATTCGACCCCGGCCGGACGGGGAAGCTCGGTCGGAGCGGAGATCAGCACGACCTCCCCTCCCCGGTCGCGCGCCGCCTCGGCGATCGCGTAGCCCATCCTCCCGGTCGAGCGATTCCCGATGAACCTGACCGGATCGATCGGCTCGCGCGTCCCCCCGGCGGTGACGACGATCCTCCGGCCGGAGAGGTCGCCGTTACGCCCGAGGACCTTGAGCGTCACGCCGAGGATCTCTGGGATCGGGGCGAACCTCCCCGCTCCGAACCCACCGGATGCAAGCCGCCCGACGGCAGGGCCGACGAACGCGACCCCGCGGCTGCGGAGAGTCTCCACATTCGCCTGCGTCGCTTTATCCTCCCACATCGCGGTGTGCATCGCCGGGGCGATGATGAGGGGGGCCCTCGAGGCGAGGACGGTCGATGTCAGGAGATCGTCCGCTATCCCGCAGGCGAGCTTGGCGATGACGTTCGCCGTCGCCGGTGCGATCAACACCGCGTCGGCGAGCTCAGCGAGGGAGATATGCCCGATCGAGAAGGGCTTCTCAGCGAACAGATCGACCGCGACCGGCCGGCCGGTGATCGCGCTGAACGAGAGCGGGGATACGAGCCTCGTCGCGTTCTCCGTCATCACCGTGTGGACGGAGACGCCGGCCTGGGTCAGCCTGCTCGCAAGATCGACCCCCTTGTAGGCGGCGATCGATCCCGACACGCCGAGAACGAGGTCCCGTTCGAACTTCATAGCTCCTCCCACAGAACGCGGCGATTTTACGCCCCCGCCCTCCCCCCGGACAAGGGTCAGCCCTCCTCGCTCACCGCCGCCTGCGCGGCAGCGAGGCGGGCGATCGGGACACGGTACGGGCTGCAGCTGACGTAGTCGAGCCCGACCCTATGGCAGAACGCGATCGATCGCGGCTCGCCACCGTGCTCGCCGCAGATCCCAAGGTGGAGATCCGGCCGTGCCTTCCGCCCGAGCTCACACGCCATCCTGACGAGCTTCCCAATCCCGTCCTGATCGAGGACCTGGAACGGGTCGGCGTCGTATATCCCCTTCTCCACGTACTCCTTCAGGAACCGGCCGGCATCGTCGCGGGAGAACCCGCACCCCATCTGGGTGAGATCGTTCGTACCGAAGCTGAAGAACTCGGCCTCCCCCGCGATCTCATCGGCGGTCACCGCGGCACGGGGGACCTCGATCATCGTCCCGATCAAATAAGGGATATCCGACTTGTCAAGGCCGTTCTCGGAGAGGACCTCGGATGCGACCCTCTCGACGATCTCGCGCTGGAGCCGAAGCTCGTTCACGTTCCCGACAAGCGGGATCATGATCTCGGGATGGACCTTGATCCCCTCCTTGTAGACGTTGCACGCCGCCTCGATGATCGCACGCGCCTGCATCTCCGAGATCTCGGGATACGTGATCCCGAGCCGGCAGCCGCGGTGGCCGAGCATCGGGTTGAACTCGTGTAGCGCCTCCACCTTCTCCCGGATCCTCTCGACCGGTATCCCGATCGCCTCCGCCACCTCTTCTTGGCCCTCCGGATCGTGGGGGAGGAACTCGTGAAGCGGGGGATCGAGGAGCCTGATCGTCACCGGCCGCTCTTTCATCTCCCGGAAGATCCCCTCGAAATCCCCCCTCTGCATCGGGAGGAGCCTCTTGAGCGCCTCGCGCCGACCCGCCTCGTCATCGGCGAGGATCATCTCCCGCATGGCGACGATCCGATCCCCCTCGAAGAACATGTGCTCGGTCCGGCAGAGGCCGATCCCCTCGGCCCCGAACTTGACGGCCGTCGCCGCATCGTGCGGGGTGTCGGCGTTCGTCCGGACGCCGAGGCGGCGGATCCCGTCGGCCCAGTCAAGGAGGGTCCCGAAGTAACCGGAGA
>CAZGRE010000056.1:0-6647 GCA_964528085.1 uncultured Thermotogae bacterium
CAGGCGATCTCGTCTACTGCTCAGAGCCACACGGTTGGCACCATCCCGGCAGACGCTCCTGGATGGCACAGACGACGGGGGCGGCATTTCAGAGTCGAGCGGCTAAGGCCGCGGACCCCGTGAGCCACACCCCCGTCAACCTCAGTTTACATCAACAGGGGTGTCCCCGTCTCCGTGCAAAATACAATGGTAGACCCCGTTTCCTTCCGCGCAAAATACAATGGTAGACCCCAAAGTCTTCTATGCCTAACGTTCGAGCGTCATTGCGCTAACGTGTATGCGCAGCCAAGTCGTAAGATCACCGCCGCAGGTGGGCCGGGGTTTACAGGCTTCAGGAGGCATCCGTATCTCAATGGACTTGATTGGCTTAGCCTCAAGATCAAGGGTGACGAGAAATTCATGCCCATAGAAAGGCGAATTTCTGTTATCCCTTCTCAAGTAGGAGTAAGCAGGTGGTATCTTTCTGTGCGCAAGACACTTCTGATTGTCCGCTCGATCATAGGCCCATTCAGCTGTATTCACTCCAGCAACCAAGTTGAGAACCGATTCCGAACCGTCGACGTACGTTACAACAAGCTGTCCGGCCACATAGCCATCAGGGAGAGCCGTGGCAAATCCCAAGCTCGTAAGGACATGCAACTTACCAAACGTTTCGGTTAGGCCGGAAGGGAAAGGATAATTCCACCCCCCCATCGAGTCTGTCGGTCCAGGACACTCCCACACGCTCATCCATGGAAGCCGGACGAATGGAATGTCTCCCACAAAGATAAGCTGTTCTGATGAAATTGATGGGACAGGAATTTCCAGGGAGTCGTAGTAGATACAAACGAATCGATCCGGGAGCAGCGTGTCTTGGCCGGTGCTGCCCAGTGAAACGATAACCAGCAAACCAAGGGTAAGCACAAGCCAGACTCTACTTCTGCTATCTCTCATCATCGATTCCCTTATTCCGGCCAAGTACCGGATATTAACCGATCTGTTAAATTAGCCCTCTTATTACCGGCACACTGTACAACACAGGCAGCAACTGTTTCAAGTGATTGGCGTGGCTTTCAGTTGATCGGTCGAATGGCTTATGGTTGCCGGCTTTGGCTTAATCCCCCCGATCCGCGGCCAGTTTTATTCAGGGTCTACCATTGTATTTTGCCCGGAGACGGGGGCACCCCTGTTGATGTAAACTGAGCCTGACGGGGGTGTGGCTCACGGGGTTTGCACTCTTTGACTGCCCGGCTCTGAGATGCCGTCCTTATAGTCCGAGATTCAAAACTACTATCAGACCAACAAGAACGGCAAGCCCTGACTGATGCCCCAGTCGGATGACGCGCTCGGCTCTTTCCAGAAGATCGTTCTCTGTGACGTTTGAGGAAGTAAGGCTTCCCAGCAGCGCGAGGACCGGCTCGGGGAAGGATCTATCACAGGCGGCAAGGAGCATCTGGGCGGAGGGGAGGAACAGAATGGGGTCAGGTCTTGCAATCCAACATTACATAAGCGGATAAACAGCCGATTAAGCCTGAAAGAATGGCTATCCCGGAGTGCTGCCCCAATTGAGCGACGCGGGCGGCTCTTTCCAGAAGAACGTCCTCTGAGGCGCTTACCGAGACAAGCTCTTCCAGCAGCGCGAGGAGCGGCTCGGGGAAGGAGCGGGCGCAAGCGGAGAAGAGCATCTGGGCTGAAGGAAGCGGTGTGCGGACGCGCGCGGTTTCCTGAACCCCGGTGTGGAGTTGGGCCAGAGCTTCTTTTACTTGATCGTCTGTGTGTTCGAAGAGAGACATCCCGGCGATGATCCCGACGAGGACGTCGTCGCCAGAGGGGGTAGAGCCGGCCCCGAGGCCGATCAGCCCGAGGAGGACTCCGGGAGCTCCAGTTTCGTGCCAGCGTTCGACGATCGCGTCGATCTTCGGTTGGAACGGATCGGGCGGGCGCGTCTTCCGCGCTTCCTCGACGAATCGGGCGAGGATCGGGAGGTTCCGCCGGGCGATCGCGGCCTCCTCCCCAGAGAGTCGAGGGAGGGATAGCTCCTCGATTTGGGCGTCGGAGAGCGGGATACGCGTGTCCCCGAGCGAAAGTCCTTCTTCTTCCGCGCTTACCAGCGTTCCTTCCGGTAACCGAAGTGGCTCTCCCAAAATCTCGATCGCCCAGGGATGGAGCGGAACCGCCGTCGTCTGGACCGGGACGAACGCTTCACCATCCTCGAACAGCAGATTGGCCCCGCCGGAGAACCGGGAGACGACGCGGCCGCGGTGCGGGCGTCTCACCAGATAACGAAAAGCGGCCCCGCCGATCCGGGTCGCGCGGACCGGCGGAGCTGAAACGTGATATCCGTTACGTTCGCCCGACCTCATGGAGGTGGGGGTTCTTCGCCCCGGCGATGTCGCCGAACTTGGTGAGGACGCACTCGTTCTTCACCTTCATCAGCTCCTCGTAACGATCGTCCTCGACGAACGCGACGATCCGCGCGATCGAGCTCTCCCCGTCGACGAACCGCCACGGGAAGCAGCCGATCGTCGCGCGCTGGTTCAAGAGGAGGTCGATGTCCCCGCCGAGGCACTCGGCGTGGATGATCCCCTTGTCGAACAGCTCGATATGCATCAGCTGATACTTGGAGTCGTCGAACCGCTCGGCGAGCGGTACCCCGTACTTGGCGCGGAAGTGGGCGTCGGCCTCGCGCGCCTGGCGGGGCATCCAGTCGCGGATGATCGTGTTCATCGGGTGATCGGCGCTCCCGCAGTCGACCCCGATCCAGCGGATCTTCTTCTTCACGCACCATTGCGCGAACTCGCGATCAGGGCCGGGGTGCTTGACCATGTAGCGGATCTCGTCAGCGGTCGGCTGGTCCCAGCCGTAGTGGTGATAACCGGTGTGGATGATCAGGACGTCCCCTTCCTTGACCTCGACCCGCTCCTCGATCATCTCCGGGGTGTAGATGTCGTAATCGCCTACGGCGTCGGAGAGATCGACGATAACCCCTTCGTGGACGAGGAAGTCGAAGTCGAGCGATGCGATGTCCTTTCCCGGGGTGTAGAAGTGGATCTCGCCGTCCAGGTGCGTCCCCACGTGGTTGGAGTGGGTCAGAAGCTGGCCGTTCGCCCCGTTCGGGGCGAGCCGCTTGAAGTACTTCACCTGGAGCGGCTCGTAGGTCGGCCACGGCGGGGTGGCGATGGAAAGCGGGATTGTCAGATCGATTACCTTCATGTTACCTCCTTTTCCAGCGTTTCAGCAAGTGCCCGCGCCGCGTCGCGGAAGCAGGAAATCGGCGGGGTCACGAGCCCGGCCCCGACCATCCCGATCCCCGGCTCTTTGTGTGCTATTCCGGTGTTGATCGCCGGGACGATCCCGGTCTCCACGACCTTGAGGACGTCGATCCCGGTCGGGGTGCCGCGGAACCCGAGGACCGGGATCTGGTAGGCGTTGTTCTCAGCGAGGGTGATCTCGTACATCCTTTTTGTGAACTCGATCGCCCGCTGCGGGGTCCCGCCGACGAACTGGACGATCGCCGGTGCGGCCGCCATGGCGAATCCACCGTACCCGGTCGTCTCGGTGATCGCAGAATCCCCGATGTCAGGCGCGGCGTCCTCGGCCGAGAACCCGGGAAGGTATAGACCGTCGACCATCGGGGCCGGAGCGGTGAACCACCGGTCCCCTGTACCCGAGACGCGAATCCCGAACTCGGTTCCACTCCGGGCCATCACGGTGACAAGCGAGCTACCGGGGATGTTCGCTGTAGCGTCGAGTGAGGCCTTTCCCGCAGGCATGGTGAGGTTGAGGAAGAAGTGGTCGTTTCCATGTAGGAACTCGAATACTTTGCCGATCTCCTCCCGCGGTTCGGATAGCCGGACGAGGAACGGGGCGAGCTCGCGGATGAGAAGGGACGTCCCGGCGCGGTTCCGGTTGTGCCCCTCGTCTCCCATCTGCAGCGCCTGCGTGATCAGGGTCTTTAGGTCGAGCGGGCCGTGCGCCTCGAGCGCACCTTGGAGGATCGGGGCGAGGGCGTCGCGCATCCAGTTCAGCCTCTCGATCACCTCTTGGGAATAGGCGCCGTAGCGCAGGACCTTCCCCAGTCCCTCGTTCAGGGTGCAGTAGGCGCGGTTACCGAACGTCTCGTTCTCCACGATCCAGACCGGCATCGATGCGGTCATCACCCCGGCCATCGGCCCGACAGCATTGTGGTGGTGGCACGGCTCGAATCCGATCTCCCCCGAGGCGGCGAGCTCCTCCGCCTCCTTCGGATCCTTGGCGAGCCCCTCGTAGATCAGCCCACCGATCACCGCCCCGCGCATCGGCCCGCACATCCTCTCCCAGTCGAGCGGCGGACCGGCGTGGAGGACCGTCCTTTCCGTCATTCCGGGAACGACCTCGCGCGCGATCCCGATCCCCTTCACCACCGGCCTGGCGGAAAGGAGACGGGATACCGCCTCTTCGTTCGCCTTCTCGATCTCGGGGATCCAGCGGCCCGTCTTCGTATCGCGCAGCCGGTCGATCAGCGCGATCAGCTCCGGATCGCCGCCTGCCGGCGGCCGCCAGTCCGCGATCACGACCGGGACGCCGAGCCCTTCCAGGGTCTCCCCGAACCCGGGAAGACCGAGGTTTACGACGGAGAGCTTTTCTTGGAAGAGCTTGAGAACGCGGCTCGTATCGCTCATCGGCCCCTCCCTTCGATGATCGCTGCGGCGAGGCGTGCAGCCTCCTCGTTTGAATCCATCACGATCGCCCCGGCCTCCTCGAGCGCCCGCCGCTGCCTCCCGTAGCCTTGCGGGTCCTGATCCGTCCCGGTGATCGAGGCGATGACCGTAAGATGCCCGCCGCGGGCCGCCGCGATCCCCTTGGCCTCCCGGATCCTCTCCGCGAGACCGGTCCCAGGATCGGGGTGCGCCCCGTAGCCGAGGACGAGGTCGAGAAGGATGACCCCGACCTTCGGATCCTTCGCAACCTCCGGGATCCCCTCGTCCCGCAGCGACGGCTCGATCATCGGGTGCGGTCGCCCCTGGGTGAAGACGTCATCCCCCAGGTCCAAGAGGAGGTGCCCTTCGACCGTCTCATCACCGGCTATCTTCAGATCTTTATCGAGCGCGACGTTCGAACGGGCCGGGATCCCCGCTTCCCTCAGGATGTGCCACGCCTCTTGAGCCAGGGTCCCACCGCAGAAAAGGCCCACAAGTCGGGTCTGCTCCGGGAGGAGCTTTGCCGCCTCCCCTTCCGCGATCCGGGAGATCCCGGCCTCATCGATCTTTCCCACTTCCGCCGGGATCCCGACCGCATCGCACGCCAGGCGGGCGGCCTCGGCAAGTGATGCGGCGAATTTCACGTTCCCACGCTCTGTTTCCTCATCCTGCCCGATGAACTGGACGATCCTGGGCTTTCCGGTCTTCACGAGCGCGGCGACCGCTTTCTCCGCCACCGGAGGAGCCGGGGCCTTGGAGACGACGATGATGACCTCCGTCTTCGGATCGGCGGCCAGGGCCTCGATCCCGAATATAGTCATCCTCCCCTCGACCGCCTCGGTGAGGTCGCGGCCGCCGGTCCCGATCGCCTGGGAGATCCCGCCGCCGTAGCGGTGGATGAGGGAGCTTATCTCCTGGATTCCGGTCCCGGACGCCCCAACGATCCCGATCGGCCCGCTACGGAGCGCATTAGCGAAACCCAAGGGCACTCCGTTTACGATCGCGGTCCCGCAGTCAGGGCCCATCATCAAAAGCCCGCGTCCGATCGCCTCGTCCTTGAGCGCGACCTCGTCCTCGACTGAAACGTTGTCGGAGAAGAGCATCACGTGGAGGCCATTGCGAAGGGCGTTCCGCGCCTCGCGCGCCGCGTAGGCGCCGGGGACGGAGATCAGGGCGAGATTCGCATCGGAGAGGACTTCGAGCGCTTTTGCCAGGGTCGCCGGGCGGGGACGGGCCTCTTTCCCCGTCTCCTTCACCTTCTCGCGCAAGAGCTCCTCGACGCGGGCGAAAGCGGCGGAGACGGCATCCTCATCCGCGGCGTCGATCGCGATCACGAGGTCGTTCGGCCCGGCCGCTGAAAGTTCCGGAGAGGAGAACCCGATCTTCTTCAGGTTCTCCACGTTCGTCGGGGTGGCGAGCGCGACGACCGCGTCGGCGATCCCGGGAAGCCCCTTCACCGCGTCTGAGATCCGCATCAGGAAGACCGAATCGTAGTAGCGCTCCTTTTCGATCCTGACCGATTTCATGCGCCCTTCTTTCTGATCGCGAGGTAGACCCGTTCAGCGGTGAGCGGAAGCTCCTTGAAGTCGATCCCGAGGGCGTCGTACAGGGCGTTCGCCACGGCGGAGGGGACGGAGATCATCGGGTGTTCGGCGATCCCGCGCGCCCCGTACGGCCCGTCCGGCTGCGGGGTCTCAATGAAGATCTGCTCAGTCTTTACCGGGATGTCCTTGGCTGTCGGGATCTTGTGATCGACGAACGAGGGGTTGAGAAGCCTTCCCTTCTCGTCGAATACGAGCCCCTCGAATAGGGCCGAGCCGAGCCCCTGGATCACCCCGCCGATGATCTGCTCGCGGGCGAGCTGCGGATTCAGGACCTTCCCCGCGTCGATCGCGGTCACAATGTTCAAGATCTCGATCTCACCGGTTTGGGTATCGACCTCGATCTCCACCCCATGCGCCCCGTACGTCCAAAACAGGGCCGGGTTCC
>CAZGRE010000057.1:0-6297 GCA_964528085.1 uncultured Thermotogae bacterium
CGTTCCCCACCGTGATGGATGTCCGGCTCTCCGTCGATGCCCGCTACGCCAAGGTGTACGTGGCCGCTGCCGCCCCTGCTGACAAGGAGACCCTCCTTGCGGCGATGACGCGCGACCGCGGCTTCTACCGGAGCCTCCTCGCTGAGCGCCTCTCCCTCCGCTATACCCCCGAGCTCCGTTTCGTCATCGATGAGACGGTGGAGCAGGCGATTCGCCTCAATGAGCTCCTGAAGGACGAGGACGATGAGATCCGCCCCACCGGCGGAACCCGAGAGGGAGGGACGAGGAACGATCATGGATAGCGATCTTAGGATCGCCCGTAGCGTCAGGCTGAAACCGATCAAGGAGCTCGCCGCCGAACTCGGGCTGACCGAGGAGGAGATCATCCCCTACGGTGAGATGAAGGCGAAGGTGAGGAACTCCGCCCTCGACGCCCGCCGGGAGGAGAAGGACGGGAAGTACATCGACGTGACCGCGATAACCCCGACCCCGCTCGGGGAGGGGAAGACGACGACGACGATCGGCCTCGTCCAGGGGCTCGGCCGCCGGGGGGAGCGGGCGATCGCCTGCATCAGGCAACCATCGCAGGGGCCGACGTTTGGGATCAAAGGGGGGGCGGCAGGCGGGGGGTACGCTCAGGTCGTACCGATGGAGGATTTCAACCTTCATCTGACAGGGGATATGCACGCGATCACAGCGGCGCACAACCTGATCGCCGCCGCCCTCGACGCGCGGCTGATGCATGAGCGAAACTTCAGCGATTCCGCGTGGGAGCGCCGCGGCCTCGTCCGCTTGGGGATCGATCCGTACTCGATCACGTGGAATCGCGTGTTGGACGTGAACGACCGCGCCCTCCGCCGGATCGTCATCGGCCTCGGAACGAAGCGGGACGGTTATCCGCGCGAATCAGGGTTCGATATCACGGCGGCTTCGGAGCTGATGGCCTGCCTCGCCCTCGCCGACGACCTTGCCGATCTGCGCGCGCGGATCGGGAGGATCGTCCTCGCCTACCGGAAGACGGGGGAGCCGGTCACGGCCGAGGATCTCGGGGTCGCCGGCGCAGCGGCCGTCCTGATGAGGGATGCGATCCATCCGAACCTCCTTCAGACGCTGGAGGGGGAGGGGGTGTTCGTCCATGCCGGTCCGTTCGCCAACATCGCGCACGGGAACTCCTCGATCATCGCCGATCGGATCGCGCTGAAGCTCGCCGATTACGTCGTCACCGAGTCCGGATTCGGCTCGGACATCGGGATGGAGAAGTTCTTCGACATCAAGTGTCGGACAAGCGGACTGATGCCGGACGCCGTCGTCATCGTCGCCACCGTCCGTTCACTCAAGATGCACGGCGGGGGCTCGAGGGTCACGCCGGGGAGGCCCCTCCCCCCTGAATACGCGCAGGAGGACCTCTCCCTGGTGGAGGCGGGGTGCGCCAATCTGGTGAAGCATATCGAGATCGTCAAGAAATTCGGCGTACCCGCCGTGGTCGCGATAAACCGCTTCCCGACCGACACGGATAGTGAGATCGATATCGTCCGCCGCGCCACCGAATCGGCCGGCGCGTACGCCGTCGCCGTCGCCGATCACTGGGCGAGGGGGGGAGAGGGGGCGCTCGACCTCGCCGACGCCGTCAAGGAGGCGGCTTCTGCCCCGTCTTCACCCCGCTTCCTCTACCGCCTTGATCTGTCGATCGTCGAAAAGGCCGAGTTGATCGCGCGGGAGATCTACGGGGCCGACGGGGTGTCCATCTCCGAGCTCGCCGCTGAGCAGATCGAGCGCTATGAGGAGCAGGGATACAAGGATCTTCCCGTATGCATCGCGAAGACCCACCTCTCCCTGTCGCACGACCCCGAGTTGAAGGGGGTGCCGCACGGGTTCACCCTTCCGATCCGTGAGGTGCGGGCGAGCGTCGGTGCCGGGTTCATCTACCCGATCTGCGGGGGGATGCAGACGATGCCCGGCCTACCCGCCGCTCCTGCGTTCATGCACATCGATCTTGACGAAGACGGCAAGATAACAGGGTTGAGCTGACGGAGCGGCGGTTCATCCCTCTACGGCTCAACCGATATGTTTCGTACCGTGGTGTCGGTGGCTCCGAGGTTGTCGGTGACCGTCAGGATCGCCGTGAACACCCGCGAGTCGGTCTGGACTGTGTACTGATGGACCGTGGTCGGAACGACAAATGAAGCGGTCTGCCCATCTCCGAAATCCCAGAGGTAGGCCTCGATCGTTCCATCGGGATCGTACGACTCGGATGCGTCGAATGTCACCGTGAGCGGGCTCGTTCCGTTGTTCGGCGTAGCAGTGAAACTGGCGATTGGGCGCATATTCCCGACGTAGATACACCCTGCCAGAACGATCAGCGCAAGACAACCGATCCCCAAAACCAGAAGAAGCTTCTTCATCTCAATTACCCCCTTCCGGATGACCATACCACAACGGGGGCGTATCGGACAAGGGGAGACGGCCCGTTTGCGAGCCTGAAGGGATGATCGGTATAGTCGGCTTGAGCATGACTTCCCCAGAGAGGATCGATACTGACGCCGTATTCGAGGCGCATCCGTTCGCAAGGACGATCATCCGTCGCCTCCGGAAGGCGGGGCACGAGGCGGTGCTGATCGGCGGGGCCGTCCGCGACGGTCTCCTCCATGCATGGGGGAGGGATGCCGAGTTTCCGCCGAGGGACGTCGACATCGCGACCTCCGCCCTCCCGGAGGAGGTCCGCTCCCTCTTCCCCGATCGGCCGATCGTCAGGGTAGGGGAGGAGTTCGGTGTCCTCGTTATCGTCTCCCCCGATGGCCGTTCGTACGAGGTCGCGACCTTCCGGGTCGAGGGGGAGTACGACGGGAGGTGGCCGGGGAGGGTGGAGCTCGTCCGGGATCTCGAGGGGGATGTGAAGCGGCGGGATCTGACGGTGAACGGCCTGGCAGCGACCGAGGACGGGAGGGTGATCGATCTCGTCGGGGGGGTCGCCGACCTCCGCGCCGGGAGGGTCCGCGCGATCGGCGAGGCCCGCGTCCGGTTCAGCGAGGACTACCTGCGGATGCTCCGTGCCGTCCGATTCGCTTGTCAGATCCCGGGAAGGATCGATCCGGATACGGAGGAGGCGATCGCCGCCTTCGCCCCACGGATCCGCGAGATCTCCGGCGAGCGGATCCGCGATGAGCTGTTCCGGCTGCTCAAGACGGATCGTGCCGCCGATGGGATCGAGACCCTCGACCGACTTTTTCTCCTCGAGCAGATCCTCCCCGAACTGACCGCGACCAAGGGTGTCCCGCAGCCGGAGGAGTACCATCCGGAAGGGGATGTCTTCGTCCACACGATCGCCGCCGTCCGCGTCGCGGATCGGTTCGTTCACGATCCGATCGTCAAGCTTGCCGTCCTCCTTCACGACGTGGGGAAACCCGACGCCCTCCGGCGGAGCGGGGGTGCGAACATGGGAGGGCATTGCGCGATCGGCGCGCGGAAGGCGCGGGCGATCGGCGAACGCCTCCGGCTGAGCCGTCAGGAGAACTCCCGCCTCGTATTCCTTGTGAAGAACCATATGCGGATTGCCGATTTCCCCAAGATGGGGAGAGGGAAGCAGGTCCGGTTCATAAGCGAGGGGGCCTCACCCTGTGCTTCCTCACTCCCGGAGCGGTACCCCCTCTTCTTCGATCTCCTTCGCGTGTTGATCGCCGATTGCGAAGCGAGCGCCCATCGATCGTCCGGTTGGGCCCCGATCTTGCGCGAGACGATCCGCGTCGTGGAACACATCGAGATCGTCGGGGATCTCGCCCGGGCGCGGGAGATGATCGACGGGAATACCCTGATCTCCCTAGGCCTTAAGCCCGGCCCGAGGCTCGGGATGATCCTAAGCTCGCTCCACGACCGGATCCTCGCCGGCGAGATAAAGGACCGCAACGAGGCGATTACAGCCGCCCGCGAGCTGATCGAGAGGGAGGGCGGGAAGTAGGGGAGGGTGCAACGGGACATGCGCCCTTTCCGGAATCGCTTTTCCATCCTATTGTAGGAGCCGCTCATTACGCGACCGGGGGTATCTTTTGCTATGGGAACACCGCTTAACATCAGCAGCGACTTGAGCCTCGACCTGGAGGAGCTGATCGGCCAGTGCATCGCCATCCTCGGGATCAGGGGGTCGGGGAAGTCGAATACGGCCGGCGTGATCTTCGAGGAGCTCCTCCGGCACAACTACCCGATGTCGATCGTCGATATCGAAGGGGAATACTTCGGGCTGAAGGAGAAGTACGAGGTCCTCGTCGTCGGGACGGGCGACGGGGTGGAGATCGAGATCGATCCCGGCTGCGCCGAGGAGATAGCTCAGGTCAGCCTGGAGAAGAACGTTCCCGTCGTCCTCGATCTGAGCGGCTTCCTCTCCGATGAACGGACCGAGCTTCTCAAGGCGTATCTGACTAGCCTCTGGGACCTCGCCGGCCGCCTTCGCCGGCCGTACATAATCGGGATCGAGGAGGCGCACGAGTTCATCCCGCAGGGGGTGAAGACGGAGCTGAAGGAGATGATCGCCCGGATCGCATTGCGCGGCCGGAAGCGGGGTTTGGGGGCGATCATCGTCTCGCAGCGGAGCGCGAAGGTCGATAAGGACGTGTTGAGCCAGGCCGGGATCCTCTTCCTCCACCGCGTCGTGCACGAGGTCGACATGCGGGTGTACGGGGAGCTCCTCCCGTGGAGGAAGAGCGAGGTGAAGGAGATCGTCGGTTCGCTCGAGACGGGGGATTGCATCTACATCAACGGGGATGAGATCCTTCCGATCTACGTCCGTGAGAGGGAGACCTTCCACGCCGGTTTCACACCATCGCTCGCGTCGGTCGCCCCCCCGGAGCTGAAGAGGGTGAGCGCGTCGATCATCGAGGCGATCGAGCGGGTGAAGGGGGAGAAGAGGAAGCTCTCCCGTAGCGAGGAGCTGAAGCGGCGGATAGAGAGGCTGGAGAAGGAGCTCGCTGAGAAGGATCGAACGATCGCTAGGCTCGAGGAGGTCGCCCGCACCCTCGGCTACATAAAGGTCGAGGTTCCCTCCCCATTCACCGCTAGCCCGGCTGAGGGGAGGAGGGTGATCGAGCGGTCTGCGGCCAGCAGCCGGTTCGCCGCCCCGGCCCCGGTTCATACCGGTGCCGCTGAGGTTCATGAGGCCTCATCCCCCGCAACGGTGATCGACATCGTCGGTGATCCTCCGTCTGAGGATCTCCCCCCGGCCGTCCTCAGGCACGTCGATCGGATCGTCGGGCGGATCGAGAAGGAGGGGGTACTCCATCGCCGTGTCCTCTCGTTTCTCGTCTCCCACTCTCCTGGTTCGTATACCGCCGAGCAGATCGCCGCATGGACCGGCTGCGCCAAGGAGCTGATCGAGGACGAGCCCCCGCATCGATTCCTCGAGGCAGGGCTGATCTCCCGCGAGCGGAGGACGGATGGGCTCCACTACCGGAGCAGCCTGAAGGGGTTCGTCCTGCGGGAGTTCGGCGTCTATCAGCCCGACATCGGACGCGACGGGCTGCATGCCGTCACCCGGCTTTTGCAAGAGAGATTGTCCGCTGTGGCTGTAGCCTAGATAGCCCCGCAGTTTTCTCGGACGAGCCCCTCCCGTTGATCGTTTTCTCCTTTTCTGCTATAATCTCGTTGGGAGGAGGGGGATACAAGGACCGATGAAGATCAAGATAGTAGAACGTCATGCAGGGGCGAGTGAGGCGTTGCGTTCTTACGTTTTGGAGAAGACCCAGGCTCTCGAGCGGTATTTCGATCGGATCGTCAGCGTCGATGTCGTGTTGTCGGTGGAGAAGGAGCGTCAGATCGCTGATTTCCACGCTCACCTGACGAACAAGAAGACGATCAGTGCCCATGAGGAATCGACCGACATGTACGCATCGATCGACAAGGCGATCGATCGGCTGAAGCGCCAGCTCGTCAAGTTCAAGGACCAGCTTCAGGATGTGAAGGAGCGCGGGTCGGCTCCGCTCGCCCGGGATGCTAAGGGAGATGGTGAGGGGGAAAGACGGATCATCAGAACGAATACTTACTTCCAGAAGCCGATGACCGCGGAAGAGGCGGCGCTGCAGCTGGAAGCGATCGACAAGGGATTCTTGGTGTTCATCGACGCCGAGACGGATGACGTGGCGGTCATCTATCACCGGCGTGACGGGAACTACGGATTGATCGAGCCGCACAGGTAGGGCAGCGGGGGTGGGGTAAGGGCGTGGTCAAGGTTCTGTCGCTGTTTGCGGGGAGGCTCGCGAGTCGGGTGGCGACCGGGGTGGTGGGGAGTCATCCGGGCGTGGAAGAGGTCTATCT
>CAZGRE010000058.1:0-6089 GCA_964528085.1 uncultured Thermotogae bacterium
CTCCATCTCCAGCATCTCCTGATACAGCCACTCCACCAGATCTCGCAGCCAGTCGGTCCCCGCTTCCCCCAATTTGACTTCCTCCAGCTTTCTCCGTAGCTTCTCTTCCAGAGAGCTTCGTGATTGAGACATCAGGGCCTCCTTTCGGAATGTCCTTCAGCCTACACGCTGTGAGGAAGAGGTACCCGGTGTCTCAATCTTTCACCGGCCTTTTTACACACGAAACACTACACGGTCGTCGCCATTTGGTGCGCGTCATCTGGGCTATCCTTCGAGACGGACGAGACTACGAGATCCGGGAGGACTTACACTCCATGACTTGAAAATCCAAGAGGGATGTTCAGATACTGTATTGAAAGTTAACCCTCCTCAGTGATTGGTGATCGGTATTGCTCACCGCTTTTGTAGATTTCATGGGCGATGAGTAACAACTTCCTCGCTGCGGCGATCCGCGCCACCTTTTCCGGCTTTCCTCTTTCCTTTAATCGATGATATATCCTCTCACTGCTAGGTTGAACCGCGCCGCTGACGGAGTTGCTTGGTACAGACGTTTACGGATCTCACTGCTCCCCCGCTTGCTGATCTGCGGCTTCTTGTGCGTCTAACTCCCAGAGCGATATCCGATCGGATCGAGTCCAGCCAACGGTTTTTTAGGGGTCTACCGCTTTATTTTGCACGGAGGTGAGGTATCCGTGTTATTGAGCTGACCTCGATGCGATTCGCGGCCTTTAGCCGGAACTGGCTATAGCCGTAGTTGGCTAGCTTTTCATCGTTGGGATCTCTCTGCATTTTGCATGGAGACGGGGCCCCTTCTCTCCTCCTCACGAGCGAGTTAGCACGCGTCCGTGGAGCGCCGCGTTCTCTCAGTCCCTGGGGAACAACGGATTCGTGGGCTATTCTACACGATCGACTGCGGGAGCGCGCGGGGCGAATCTTTGTTAGGATCGGGATTGCAGCCCACTCGGCACGCCGTCATCGCAGGGTCAGGGGGATTGAGCATCGAGCCGCGGCAGTTCGATCCCCCCGGGGAAGTAATCGGAGCGGTAAGCGATCAACGTCCCCCCTTCACCAGCGACGAGGAGGGCGAGAAACTCGTCGGCTTTGGCGAGCAAATCAGTTGGGGTCAGGTCTTGCAATCCAACATCGATCGCTGTATATTCGATGCATGGCTCGACCGTTGCGGATCGAATACCCAGGCGCGGTGTACCACATCACTTCCCGCGGTAACGCATATCAGGAGATCTTCCTCGACGACACCGATCGCGAGAAGTTCCTCGAGGTACTCGGAGAGACTGCTGAACGGTTCAACTGGCTCTGCCACGCCTATTGTTTGATGACGAACCACTATCACCTGCTGATCGAAACGGTCGATCCGACGTTATCCCGCGGGATGCGGCAACTCAACGGGGTGTACACCCAGGCGTTCAACCGACGACACGATCGGGTAGGGCATCTGTTTCAAGGAAGGTACAAGGCAATCCTGGTGGAGAAGGAGGAATACCTCCTCGAGCTTTCCCGGTACATCGTCCTCAATCCGGTCAGGGCGAAGATGGTGGAGAAGGCAAGGGAGTGGAAGTGGTCGAGCTATCGGGCGACGGCCGGATTGGATGAAGCGCCTTCGTTTCTCACCACCGATTGGATACTCGGCCAATTCGCGGATGAAAGGGACAAGGCGCAGCGTCTTTATCGAAGGTTCGTGGCGAAGAGGGTCGGTAGATCACCGTGGGAGGATCTTAAGGGGCAGATCTACCTGGGAAGCGAAAGGTTCATTGCGAGCATTCCGAAACCAAAGGCGCGATTGAGCGAGGTTCCGCGCCGGCAGCGCCTCCTTAACCGTCCGAGCCTAAAGAAGATATTCGCTGAGTCGAAGACGAGGGACGAAGGGATATTCAACGCCTACCGCGATTATGGTTACACGATGAAAGAGATCGCTGAGCACCTCGGAGTCCACTACGCCACCGTCAGCCGACGCTTACGCAGAGCGGAGCAAGGAAGAATCACTAGATCTTAATGTTGGGTTGCAAGATCTGAACCACAATCGCTTGCTGGTCCTCAGTACTCTTGCGTACCGGCCTACCGGATCGAGACCCGCGAAGGGACCGATTCCCTCCCGGCAGTCCGTTTTTGTCCCCTCCATTGCTGGTTCTATAATCTGAGTCGTACGCAGCAAACCGAAGTGCCACACGCTAGAGGCAAACATCCTCCTAACCAGATGCTCGCAGCGACACCGGGAGGTGAGGCCGATGCGAAAGGTTGCGTTGGGAACGGTGCTGGTCGCGTTCTTCCTCCTTGCCCTTAACGGTTGCGGATGGTTCTTGGTCAGGCCCCCTGGTGGGCTCCCTGAGGAGATCCTCCCCGGTTGGGGGAAGGAGGTTGAGGCCTCCTTCTATTCCGATGCCGTCCCAGAAGGGGGGAGCGGCACCCTCGGGGCGGTTTGGCAGAGGGGGGAGGGATGGATATGGGCGGAGGTGATCTCCTTCCCGGATCCGGAGACGGCGCACGCGCGGTTCGTCGAAGAGGTATCCTCCTTGTCCGATTCTTCGGAATCCGATCTCGGAGACGAAGGGGTGAGCCTGAGTCATCCCCAAAGCGGGCTTTCCCTGGAGATGTTCCGCGTCGGTTCCGAACTCGTTCTGGTCGGGTCGCTTGCTACAACCCCGCAGGATGCCCCTTCCGCAAGCGATGTGCACCTTGCGGCCGAGGGGCTGATCGACCACTTACCGCAGGTCCCGCCGGCGGTACCGGCCCCTGCGACGGAGGGGGCGTGTACCCCGCCTGAGGGATCCCCGTACCTGAAGGTGATCGAGGTCCCGCTCAGGCTTCCGGATGGTGAGCCGGACGGGGTAGTCACACTCCTCATTAAGATCGTCCCGACGGGGGACGGAGGCGGCGGGCTCTGTCAGTATAGGTTCGAGGTTTACGTAAAATGCATCGAGCTTGGCTCTGAGGATGGGGATCCTGGGCTACGCGGTCCAGGCGACCTCTTCCTCGCCGGATCCGTCGCCCTCCCATGCGGAACTCTCAACTTTCTCACCCCCGAGCTCGCGCAGCTCGAAGCGGGTTCATCGGTCGAGTTCCCTGACGACGGAGTCCTGATCGGGTTGCAGGACTGCCTCACTACCTGTGGGATGACCGACTTCCCGGTTGTGGTCAACCTTGTGTTGCGGAATCACAACCGGGTCGATCTGCTCGACCTTCTCTGCGGGTTTTTCTGGGGGTTTCAACAGGCTGAGCCCATGGCTCAGCCCCAGTGGGAGACGGCCGAGAACCTGTCTAAGGCCTACGGCCCCGAGGGAGGGGAGCCGGACGATCCCCTGGCTGCGGCCGAAGGGGTACGGGGAAGCCTGTTGGGGGAGGGAGAGCAGGAGGTGAGGATCGACCTTCCCGGCGGTTACTTCACGTTTGGGATGGACGTTGCCACGCCCGGTGAGTGCCACCGGATCTCGGATGAGGAGGTCCGCTGCCGGGTTCCGGCAGGATCGGAGGGACGGGCGGTCCTCACCACGCGTATCGAGCCGCCGGTGCATCCGGTGAGGATCGAGGCCGTCTCCCTCCCGACGTGGGCGGAGTTCCATCCGGTCACCGGATACGGGGTGGTGACGACGGCCTGCACCTTCGTCCCGCCGCTTGGGGCGGTGGGAACGACGGCCGAGCTCCGCTTCCGAGCGATGACACTGGCTCTTGGCCTATCCCTCGAATTAACGCTCTATATCGAGGTCTTACCCCCGGACCCGGAGTCGGAATCGCCTGAGTGATAACAGCCAGCCTGCCTTTGAGTGGACTGCCAGCTGGGTCTCTGTTTAGTACCACCACGACTAAAAACGGCTTTTTTGCGGTATAATTATTGGAAGAGTCAGGGTTAGGACTTAAATCCGACATTATTCAGTTGTATTTGGTGGATAATTCGCCCGTTGCGGATCGAATACGAAGGCGTGCTGTACCACTTCACGGCCCGTGGTAACACATATCGAGAGATCTTTCTCGCTGACATCGACCGTAAGAGGTTTCTCTAAGTGGAGGGGGAAGACAGTCGATCCAGCCCTATCCCGCGGGATGCGACGACTGAAGAGAGCGCCGAGTATTTTTTGGGACGTTACGCCACCATCACCCCACATCTGTAGAGAACGAAACAGGGAAGAATTAACAGAGCTTAATGTTGGTTTGCAAAGTTTGAATTTCCTTTTACAGGGCCGTTCCGATGACGAGGATTATCCTTGCATTCACGATTCACTCCTTTGGCCCAAGGTTAGGGGGCGGAGGGCTCCGTTCAACCCCGCCGGTAGATGGTGCCGGTCGGCCCGGGTAAGATCCTTCTCAGGGGCGAGATGGGGATAGAGGCGGTGCTGATAGACGTCGGTGGGCCGATCCTCGACGAGGATCACGAATACGTGGCCTGGGATCGGTTCCTCGTCGGTCTCCTTCGGGAGGATGGGGTCGATATCGACGAGGAGAGGCTCGTACGCCTGATCGTCGCCGCCACCCGCCGCTGTGAGCGGAGCCCCAGGATCGCCGTTTTGTGGGAGCTACTCCGTCCGGACGTTTCCAGGTTCCGCCGTATCAAGGATATCTTCCAGGGGTTCCAGCGAAGGCATCTGGCGGAGGAGTACACCCCCCGTCTGCAGCCCGGGGTGGTGGAGGCGTTAACCCGTCTCTCCGAGGGGTTCCTCCTCGCCCTGGCCGGGAACCAGCCTACATGGATCAAGGGATACCTGGAGGAGGAGGGGATCATCCGGTTCTTCCGGTGGCGGCTCGTATCGGAGGAGATGGGCATCTCCAAGCCGAACACCCTCTTCTTCCGGATGATCTTGGATGGGATCGGGGTCTCCCCCAACGATGCGGTGATGGTCGGGGACCGGCTCGACAACGACGTCCTCCCGGCGCACCTCGTGGGGATGCGGACGGTGCGGGTCCTCACCGGCCCCTACCGGGAGCAGGAGCCGATCTCTCCGCTTCACCATCCGGATAGGACGATCCGCTCCCTCGCGGAGCTCGGTCGCGCACTGGAAGGGCTTTGACTCCGGAACAGGGAACACCGAGCGGTCGTTGAATCCTCTGATCGATCTTGCCCCATCGACGCCCGGCCGCTGAGGTTACGGTCATTCTTCCGGTTTTTTAGGCCCGTTTGGATTTGAGCGAGGAGTGATCCTCGTAATAGGCTTCTTGAGAGATGAAGAACAAGAAAACCCTGTTTGTCGCATCGCTGTTCGTCGGGCTTATTGCGGTTTGTGCGAGCGCTCAGTTCGCGGGTGGGGGTGGTTTCTCCGCTACGGCCGTCCTCTGGTTTTACGGGGAGGAGGTGACGGCTGCTTTCACCGGTGAGCTTTCCGTATCCGGGAGCGTCACCGTCGCCGGGGAGGCGATCCCGTTCACTGCGGACGGGAGCCTTCATGGATCCGCGGAAGGGGATACGGCGACCCTGACCGGGGTCGGGTGGGGGATCTTCACCGGGAGAGGGAGGACCTCAACCGGCGAGGAGGTCAAACTCTACGGCGGGTTGGCCGCGGATACCGATGACGTATCCATCTCCAGCGAGGGATCCGCGGCCGGTAGTGCGCTATTCATCGCCCTGATCATCGTCGGGGATGAGAGGCTGATGGCGCGGGGAATAGCGAGTGCCGGTGCGATAGGCTCATTCGTCCCGCCGGAGGATCCCTATACCATGGAGCTTTCAGGGACGGGGAGCATCAGCTTCCAGGCGGCTACGACCGTCCCTCTCGATGGTCGATCGATCAAGCGAGAGGAGCTTCCTTGGAGCTTGAGCGGCTGGCCGAGCGATCTTATGGCCGAGCTTCTCTCCTTGCTCGGGATCGGTGATCCCGAGCAAGGAGAGAAAGGGGACGGCCCCGACTGGGTCGATCAGGGGTTCTGAGCGGCCTTTCCTGCAAACCGGAGAGCGCGCCTCACCCGCTTTATCCCTGCCGGGTGGTCGTAGAACAGGAATTCGACGATCGGATGCGGTGCGGCGTAGCGGAGGTTCTGATCGCAGAGCTTCACATCGACCCTCGCCTGCGCCTCCGGCTTGTGGGCAAGCTCGAGGGCGTACTCATCGGCGGCGCCTTCGAATCCCCTTGAGATCGTGTTGAATACCG
>CAZGRE010000059.1:0-6082 GCA_964528085.1 uncultured Thermotogae bacterium
GTGAGGGCACCGACGGGGCAGATATCCTGACAGAGCCGGCAGAAACAGCACTTCCTCAGATCAATCCTCGGATAACGCTTCGGGTACCCCTCCCGCTTGTCCGGAGGGGCTTCCACCAGCTCGATCGCCCTGTTCGGGCAGATCGACCCGCAGAGCCCGCAGGATATGCACTTGTCCGCGTCGAAGCGATGCTCCCCGCGATAACCGTCGGGGATGGGGATCGACTCGGTGGGGAAGCGGACCGTGAGCGGTCTTGCCACCATGTTCCTTACGAGTCTCCCTAGCAGCTCAATCCCCATCCGATCACCTATCCATATCCGCCGGGCAGATGTTTAAGCTCCAGTAGATGGTCGGGACATCCGCCACGCTCGCCCCGACGAGGAGGTGTTCGAGAACCGGGACCATGTGAAGGAGGCTCGGCCCCCTGATCTTGACCCGGTAAGGGTTTGTACCGCCGTCGCCGACGAGGTGCATCGCCCCCTCACCCCGCGCCACTTCGTTCCGGACGTAGACCTCCCCCTCGGGGAGCTGCACCTTCACCCCCGGCTTCGCCAGGGAAGGATGGATGAAATCCCCTTCGGGGAGCTTCTCCACCGCCTGCCGGACGATCTTCGCCGACTCCGCGATCTCGGCAAGCCCGATCCGGTAGCGGGAGTAGGCGTCGCCGTCGGTGAGGACGGGGACATCGAAATCGAATTCATCGTATACCTCGTAGGGATCGTCCCTCCGTACGTCGGTCTTCATCCCGGATGCACGAAGGACCGGCCCTGTCGCACCCAACCGGATCGCATCCTCCAACGACAGAACTCCGACCCCCTTTGTCCTCTCAGGGAAGAGGGGGGAGCCGGACACCTCCCAGGCGAGCATCTCATCCACCTTCTCCAAGGCAGCGAGGATCCGCTCCTCCGCCCCTTCCGGGAGATCCCTCCTCACCCCACCCGGGCAGATGTACCCGGCCGGATATACGCGCCCGCCGGTTATCGCCTCGAACAGATCCAAGATGTAGTCCCGGTAAGCGAACGCGATCTTAAAGCCGGTGTCGAATCCGAGGGCGATGGAGAACGCCCCGTACCAGACGATGTGGGATTGAATCCGCGAAAGTTCAGCCATCATCACCCTGATGTACTGAGCGCGGCGGGGTACCTCGATCCCGAGCAGCTCTTCCACCGCCTCGGCGTGGAGGAGGTTCCAGTTCAGCGCCTCGAAGACGCAGATCCGATCGGACAGAACCGCGTTCTGGATCGGAAGGCGGTACTCCATCAGCTTCTCGAACCCCCGATGGAGATACCCGGGATCTGCCCGGCCGGAGACGACCCGCTCGCCGTCGACCTTCAGCCGGACGCTGAAGTTCCCGGAGCCGGGGTGAGCCGGACCGAAGAAGAGCTCGTACTCCGTTTCCTCGCTTGAGATCATCTCACGCTTATTCAAAGTACGGTTTCTCCCTCTCATCATTCTGATCGAACAGGTTCTCCCTCACATAGATCCGCCAGTCGAAGTCCTTCCGGAATGGGGGCGGACCCTCCCAATCCTCCAAGAATAGGGGAGAGAGATCCGGATTCCCGACGAATTCTACCCCGAACGCCTCGTGCAGCTCGCGCTCATGCACCTGGGCGCTCTCGAACCAGATCGGCACGACCGATTCGACCCGCGCCTCATCCCGATCGATCGACGTCTTTATCGTAAGGAGGAGCCCATCACGGTAGGACCAGAGATGGTAGGTGATATCGAACAGGTCATCCTTCAACCGATCGACGACGGAGATGGAAGATAGATGCTCGAACCCCCGCCCCTTCGCCCAGCGGCATACGTCGAGCAATCGTTCCGGAGGGACCTCCATCCGCCCCCGCCGCGGCCGGTAGATCTCGGCCTCGAGGCCGAATTTGGAGCGGATCTCAGCGAGAATGGAATCGGACTCCGCTATCATTCCATTCCCTCCACGTGAGCGAAGATCTTTGCGCAGGCTTCGAACACGGCCTCAGGCCGCGGTGGGCAGCCGGGGACGTAGATCGTCACCGGGAGGTAGTCCTCCAGATGCTTGATCGTGTTGTAGGAGTCCCAGTACATCCCCCCGCTCATCGTACACGCTCCCATGGCGATCACCGCTTTAGGCTCAGCCATCTGCTCGTAGATCCGCTGCGCCCGCTTGATCGACTTGAACGTCTGATACCCGGCGATGAACAGGACGTCGGCCTGCCGGGGAGTCCCGACGAGGATCATCCCGAACCGCTCCATGTCCCAGCGCGAACCGACGACGGGAAGGAGCTCGGTGCAACCGCAGGAATTGAACCAGTTGAATATCCAGATCGCCTTGATCAGGCGCTTCATCCTCGTCTTCTGCTGCGTCATCCCAGGCGGTCATCTCCTGCCGTTGCGTCTGATCGCTCTCCCTTTACGGGAGGGTGCGGCGGAATGTCGCAGTAGTTTAAGGGGCGGGTCCCCCCCCGTCAAGGAGGGAAACCTTGACGGATAGGCCGCGGTCCGCCAATATATTCATCATGGTGCATAAAGGCATATTTAAGAATGCCGATTCGACCGATGCTCTAATGATAGCGGAGATCGGCCAAGCCCTTTCCCATCCGAGCCGGATTCAGATCATCCGCCTCCTCGAGGGAGGGGAGCGCTGCAGCTGCGAGATCGCCCCGTACTTCGATCTCGACCAATCCGGGATCTCCCGGCACTTAAACGCCCTCCGCCGCGCCGGGCTGATCGTCTCCCGCCGGGACGGAGTCCGGATCTACTGGCGCCTCTCCTCCCCGCACGTGGTGAAGCTCCTTCACCTCCTTGAAGAGATATCGCATAAGGAGAAGACAAACTAGACGATGCCACAACCGAACCGTGTAAACCCGATCAAGAACTTTGCACCTTCATGGTTCGCCGCTGTGATGGGAACCGGGATCCTCGCCATGACGAGCATTTTCTATTCGAGCTACCTCCCGTTCCTCCGCTACGTGGCGCAGGGTCTATTCCACTTCAACGTCGTCCTGTTCGGGGTCCTCCTCGTCCCGTGCATCCTCCGTTGGATCCTCTACCGCGCCGATGCCCTCCGCGATCTGAACCATCCGGTGATCGCCAACTTCTACCCGACCCTCCCAGTGGGGATGCTCGTCCTCGCCTCGGACTTCATGGTGATCGGGAAGGACTTCCAAATCGGCGCCTGGTTCTGGATCATCGGGAGCGCCATCACCGTCGTATTCGGATTGCTCGTCCCATACATCATGTTCAAGGGCGACCACGTGACGCTCGAGCACATCAATCCGGCGTGGTTCATCCCACCGGTCGGGCTGATCGTGATCCCGATCGCCGGGAGCCTCGTCATCGGCCGCTTCGGCGGAGCGGCGAACGAATGGGTGATCTTCGTGAACTACTTCGGCTGGGGGGCGGGATTCTTCCTCTACTTGGCGCTCCTTGCGATGTGCATGTACCGGTTCATCCTCCACCGGCCGCTTCCGAACGTCCTCGCCCCAACGGTATGGATCAACTTGGGGCCGATCGGGGCAGGGACGGTCGCGCTGCTGAACCTCGTCACCCACTCCGGCTTCATCGCCGATCAAGGACCGTTCTTCGTCATCGGATTCTTCTTCTGGGGGTTCGGTGTATGGTGGGTCGTGATGGCGATCATGCTCACGATTCACTACATCCATCGACTGAAGCTCCCCTACGCCATGTCCTGGTGGGCGTTCACATTCCCGCTCGGGGCGTACGTCGCCGCCACCCACCTCGTCGCTCAGCGCTTCTCGCTGGAGCTCGTCGACCATTTCGGATTCGGGCTGTACATCATGCTGTTCTTCCTGTGGTCGGTGACGCTGATCAATACCGGGATACACGCCGTCAAGGGGGATCTGTTCCGTGGAAGCTGAGCCTGTTATACACTCGAGTAAGGAGGGAAGAATGAAAAAGAGAATCGCGATTCCGACGCAGGGTACCGCTGGCTTGGACGCTCAGGTTGAAGAGCATTTCGGCCGGGCGCAGTACTACGCGCTGATCGACGTAGAAGACGGGAAGATCGTGAAAACGGAGGTCCTCGACGTCCCCTACGCCGAACACGGTCCGGGGGATCTTCCGAACTGGCTCCATTCGCAGGGGGCTGACGCCGTCCTCGCCTGGGGGATGGGGCCGCGCGCGGTCGAGTTCTTTAAGGAGCTGGGGATCGAGGTCGTCACCGGCGCCACCGGAGCGGTGCGCGACGTCGTCGAGGGGTACATCCGCGGGAACCTCGAGACGATCGAATGGGTCGAGCCGGAAGGGCACGGCAAGGGGCACGGGCACCGACACTGACCGGCGGAACCCTCCCCGAGAAGATCGGGTTGAACGGAGATCGTCCCCTGGCTAACATATGCCATCTATTGCATATGTAAAGGGAACGGCTTGGAAAAACTGACCGGAACTTTCCGCGGGCTAGCGAATCCAGATCGCCTCCGGATCGTATATCTGTTAGCTATGAGCGAGATGCCCCTCTGCGTCTGTGAGATCGTCGAAGCGCTCGGACTCCCGCAGTATCAGGTCTCCAAGCACCTGCGGACGCTCCGGGGGCTAAACCTGATCGAGAGCCGCCGCGAGGGGAGATGGGCGTACTACTCGCTCGCGCGTACGCAGCGGGTGAGAAGGCTCGCCGGGTTCCTGATCGATTCCCTCCCGCGGCAAGGGATGGGGGAAGAGTTGGACCGGCTTCATAAGCGGCTTGAGCTCCGCAATCGGGGAAAGTGCACCGTCAAACCGAGAAGGGCAAAGCGTGAGCCGAGTTAAGGGTCTGTCGAGATTCGAACGCTACCTTTCGGTCTGGGTCGGGACCTGCATCCTCATCGGGATCGGAATCGGATGGGTATTCCCCGCCTTCCCCGCGATCCTCAAGCGGGCGGAGATCGCGCACGTATCGATCCCAGTGGCGGTCCTCATCTGGCTGATGATCTACCCGATGATGGTCCAGATCGATTTCTCGAGCATCCGGAAGGCGGGGAGGGAGCCAAAGGGACTCGGGTTAACGCTGCTCGTCAACTGGGGGATCAAGCCGTTCACCATGGCCGGTATCTCAGCCCTGTTCCTGTTCGTCCTGTTCAGGTACTGGATTCCCCCCGAGCTCGCCCGCGAGTACTACGCCGGGGCGATCCTCCTCGGGGCGGCGCCGTGCACAGCGATGGTCTTCATCTGGAGCTATCTCTCGCACGGGGATCCGGGCTACACCCTGATCCAGGTGGCGGTGAACGATCTCGTCCTGATCTTCCTCTACGCCCCGATCGTCAAGCTCCTCCTCGGGCTGTCGCGGATATACGTCCCTTACGACACCATCCTCATCTCCGTCGGGCTGTACGTCGTCATCCCGCTCATCCTCGGGTACGTCTCGCGCCGAAGCCTCATCCGCCGCAAGGGGGAGGAATGGTTCGTAACGAGGTTCGTCGGCCGGCTGAGGCCGGTGACGACCGGCGGGCTCCTCCTCACCCTGATCGTACTCTTCGCCTATCAAGGGGAGAGGATCATATCCCATCCACTCCACATCCTTCTAATCGCCGTCCCGCTCGCGATCCAGACGTTCCTCATATTCGCGATCGGCTATGGCGCGGCCTGGCTGTTTAGGATCCCCCATCCGATCGCGGCGCCGGCGGCGATGATCGGGGCGAGCAACTTCTTCGAGCTCGCCGTCGCGGTGGCGATCTCCCTGTTCGGCCTGGAGTCAGGGGCGGCGCTCGCCACCGTCGTCGGCGTGCTGGAGGAGGTCCCGATCATGCTTGCATTGGTCGCTATTGCCAACAGGACGAAAAAGCGGTTTATCCGGTACACTTCGGTGAGTGAGGCCCGGGTATGATCCGGGCCTCACAGAAAAAGGAGGGAACATGCGTAGAACGATCCTTGCTGTACTGGTTATGATCCTCGGGGCGAGCGCCCTCGCCACCGGGACCGTCGAGCTCTCCGTCGATAACCCGGTCTTCGACTTCGGAACCGTGGTCGAGGGGAGCTTCGTCATCCACACGTTTGTATTGACCAATACGGGCGATGAGACCCTGACGATCACCAAGGTGAGGACCACCTGCGGGTGCACGACGACCGCCCTCGCCAAGTCGACCCTCGATCCGGGCGAGTCGGTCGAGCT
>CAZGRE010000060.1:0-5981 GCA_964528085.1 uncultured Thermotogae bacterium
TGGCTTAGCTCTTCCAACCACTTAAACTGGTGCAAGATTTCAACCTCATATCCGATCCTCAAGCTCTGTTTGCCCGGTTATGAGGGTACTTTTTATTCGGTTCAACCTGTTCTCGCCCTCAGCTGTGGTCAATAAGGCACAAAGATCCTTCACTATGTCCTGAACTCTTATAGGAGTCCGTGTCGTGAAGACGCTAAGGAACAGGGCTATCTCGACGGCAATCATCGCCGCTGTTACGATAAGCCACCGTTTCGTGTTCATCGCTCACTTCCTTCCCGGGCAATGAAAGACGTACTTAGCAGAGTTCGTCAATTACTCGTAACGCAAGGCCTCTACGGGATCAAGTTGGGCAGCGCGCAGGGCCGGGTAGAGGCCGAACGTCACACCGATCAAAAGCGAGAACCCGCAGGCAAGGAGCGCCGGGTAGACGGAGATCACGAACGGCCAGCCGCCGAGCAGCGATCCCAACCAAGCGCATAGCCAGCCAAGGCCGAGGCCGAGAAGCCCGCCCATGAAGCTGATCAGGATCGACTCGACGAGGAACTGCCAGCGGATGTCCTGCGGGCGGGCACCGATCGCCATCCGGATCCCGATCTCCCGCGTCCGCTCGGTGACCGACACGAGAAGAATGTTCATGATCCCGATCCCGCCGACCAGCAGAGAAATCGCCCCGACGCCGCCGAGGATCAGCGTCATCGTATTGACGCTCTCCTCATAGGTTTCGATCGCCTCCTTCTGGATCTCGATCGTGTATGGTGTACGCCCCTTGAAAATGGGTCCCTTCTCACTCGAGGTCGCGACCGTTTGCAGAAGGATCTCCTCGATCTCGGCCGCCGCCTGCGCGATGACCGTTTCATCCGCCGCCTGCGCGATGTACGAACTGAACTGCCGCGATCCCGAGAGGAGTTGTACGGTCGATAGAGGCATGTAGAGCGAGCCATCCAGATCTTGATAGCCGACCGTCCCCCGCTCGCTCATCACGCCGATGACCTGAAGTGCCACCTTCTGCCCGGAGATCACCACCGTGATCTTCTCGCCGACGGGATCTTCGTCGCCGAAGTAGTCCGCGGCCACACTCGCTCCGAGAACGGCCACCTTGCGGTCCTCATCAAGGGCGTGGATGAAGCGCCCGCTTTCCAGATAGAAGTCGTCGAACAACCCCATGAACTCGGGGGTGACGCCCATAAGCGGAGTGGTCCACAACTCATCGCCAATGACGACCATTCCTATACTCATCGCGGTTGGGACCACCTGGGAGACGGAAGGCGCCGCCAACAGGTCGCTTGTCAACTCCTCGGTGAGGGCACGCGCCGACGCCGCCGAGGAGATGGCCTGCGGAAAGATCGTAATCGAGATGGTGCGCATCCCGAGCGCCGCGATCTGCTCGGTAACCTGGGCAGTCGCGCCGTTAACAAGAGCGATGATCGCGACGACGGCGGCGACGCCGATGACAATGCCGAGCACCGACAACGACGTTCGCATCTTGTGGGCCCGCAGAGCGGTGAGTGCGGACCGCAGCATCTCAAGCAGTCCCATGGCGATCCTCCTCGATTAGTCCGTCCTTAAGAATGATTTCGCGCTTCGTTATCGCCCCAATCTCCCGTTCATGCGTCACCAGCACGATCGTCTTTCCTTCGTTGTGCAGTGAGCGGAAGAGCTCGAGGATCTCGTCGCTCGTTCGGCTGTCCAAGTTCCCCGTCGGCTCGTCGCCTAAAAGGAGGCGCGGGTCGTTGACCAGCGCCCGCGCGATCGCCACCCGCTGCGACTGCCCTCCCGACAGCTGCGTCGGGCGATGATGGGTGAACCCCCCTAGACCGACTCTCTCTAGGCATCGACGGGCGGTCTCGCTCCTCTTCTTACGGGAGACGCCGGCGTACACCAACGGGAGCTCGACGTTCGCCAGTGCCGTTGCCCGCGGCAGCAAGAAGAACTGCTGAAAGATGAATCCGATCTTGGCGTTGCGAATCTCCGCCAGTTTCTCGCGCGACAGCTTTCCGAGATCATGGCCGTCGAGCAGCGCCTGACCGGACGTTGGACGATGAAGGGCGCCGATCACGTGAAGGAGCGTTGACTTGCCCGATCCGGACGCCCCGGTGATCGCGACGAACTCACGTTCGCTGATCTTCAGATCGATTCCCCGCAGTGCGTGGTAGACGACCTCGCCCATTGGATAGTCCTTGGTGACGTTCTTCAGTTCGATCATCGCGATCACGGCCTACCTGGAAACCCGCCATTGCTGGGCCGTTCCCGCCCATTGTCCTTCCCTTCGCCACGTTCTCCGCCGGAGAAATCGGGGTAGAGGAGGATGACATCCCCTTCCTCCAGTCCACTTGTAACCTCGGCATAGGTGTCCGACCGCACGCCGATCGTCACCGGTTGGGGGATCGCCCCCCCGTCAACGATCTTCATCACCATCCACCCGCGCGGACTTTCGCCCAATGAGGAGATCGGAACGCGCAACACATCACTCGCGCTCGCAGTGCTGATCTCCATCTCCACGGTGTATCCGACGAGGATTGACGGATCGGCTTCGGGGAGTCTGCCGGTCACGACGACCACGGTGCTGTTTCCACTCTTCACTGCCATTCCGCCGATCTCGACGATCTCCACCGGCCACGTTTGATCAGGAAGCGGCTCGATAAGGGCCCGAGCCACCTGCCCAACCTCGAGGTTGGGGGCGTCGAGCTGGTCGACGTCGGCCTCGACGTAGAGCTCGCTCGTGTCGATGAGGACAAGACTCCAAGCCTCAGACGATGTGGTTGCTTGATTGATCTCAGCGACCACACCGGCGAACGGGGCGCGAAGGGTCGTGTCCTCATACTTTTCCAAGGCAATCTGATAGGATAGTTCCTTCTCTCTTATGATAGCCGGGATTCCATCGGCTCGGGCCTCCTGCAGCGCGCGCTCGGCCTGCATCAACGCAAGTTCCTCCTGCGCGTTGTCTAGTTCGACGAGGATGTCCCCCTCCTCGACGCGGTTTCCCTCCTTGACGTGGATTTCGACAACCGCATCCCCATCGAACGTGAACGTGTACTCCTGCGCGGGAACCACCTCTCCATAAACCGTGAGGGACTGCTCGATGGAGCCTCGTTCAACCGTCACCGTCTGGCTCCCCAGATCAATTGCCTCTCCCGAAGAACCGTTTCCCGTTCCCCATCGCCAACCAAAGAAGATCGCTAGTCCCAGCACGATGGGAACAACAACGATTGCCACCCATTTCCAGCGCTTCAACCACTTCATCCCAACCATTCCTCCCAGTTGAGCTCAAGATCCAGACTGTTCCGATAGCGCAGGTAAGCGACGATCAAGTCGATCTTCCTCTGTTCAACAGAACTATAGAACGCGGTCTTCTCCGCTTGGAAATCGTCCCAGTCCTTGCTGCTTATCAGGCCTGCGTCCAACTTGTCCTGGTTGATCGTCTCTTCCAGGTTCCACTTCTCCTCTTCCACCTCGAGCCGCTTGACGTCTTGCACCGCCTGCCTGAGAGCGGCTTTCTGGTTGAGGACGGTGTTTTTCACCTGCTCCTGGGCTGCGGATAGCTGCTCTTGGGCAAGCTGCAGACACGCCTGGGCGATATCGATGTTGAGCCAACGGTCGGGGGCGAAGAGATCGAACGCAATTGTAAGGCCAATTCCCCATCCGCTCTCACTCACTTTGGCTTCGAGCGAAACTTCAGGAAGCGCGTCACGTTGAGCAGTGTGCAGGTTCTCCTCCGCATCTTCCACCGCTTCTTGAGCGGTCCTCACTCCGGGTGCGTTTGCAATGGCAGCGGTAGGGATCTGTTCCTGTGCCAGCAGATCATCCGCTGCCTGGAGGAGCTCTTCGAATGGAAGATCTAGCGAAACGAGGTCGTACTCCTGATCGGTCCCGAGGAGGACCCGTTGGAACTCGTCCTTGTCAGCGGCGTACTCGGCTGTGCTCTCTTCCAGCTCGATCTGCGCTTCAAGGAGCTTCAGTTGTGCATCAAGCAAAGCGGACTCACCCTTCAGTCCGGTTTCGACCTGAGTTTTCACTTCAGCAAGCTCCTCTTGCGCGTCTTCCAGCGCTGCCTGCGCCTGCTCCATGCGCATCTTCTCGATCAGTAGATTGCCAAAGTGTTGAACGACGTCCAGAACAACGTCATCCTTGGCTTGCTCCCAGGAAAGCTGGGCGTTGACCACCGCGCGTTCCTTATCCTGCAATTCCTTCACACCGTTGTTCAGTTGCCCGAGGTCGAGCTTCTGCGCCAGCGTGATATCCCACGACGGCACACTCAATTCACCCAGCTTCCAGTTCCAATCGAGATCAACGCGTGCTGCGAGATCGGAGGATACACCCCACGGGAAGGAGAAGCTCGCTCCGAGCGTCCCCTTAATC
This sequence comes from uncultured Thermotogae bacterium, assembly GCA_964528085.1. Lineage (GTDB taxonomy): Bacteria > Bipolaricaulota > Bipolaricaulia > UBA7950 > UBA9294 > B2-G16. The sequence goes on from CAZGRE010000060.1 coordinate 4,357, forward strand.
TCCTCGGTGGACCCTGTCGTGGACAGACTGGGCGGGGTGATGTTGAGGCTAATCGTCGGAAGGTACGATCTAGCTTTGGTTGCCTCCAACTCGAGTTGCGCTATTTGAAGGCTAAGCTCTGCTTGCTTGACCTGCGAGTTGTGCTCCAGGCCAAGCTCGATCGCCCGGTCTATTGTGAGTTGGGTAATTAAGCTTTCCTGTGCTGATCCACCGATCCCCGCGGCGGTTGTAACGACTGCTACCAATAACCAGGCCGCAAGAATCCGTCTCCTTTTTCGTCTCATCATTATCCCCTTGTGAAATGGAATATCTTCTTCATCGCTAGTTGTCTTGATTCTTCAGGTCGGATCCGCTTTCCGTTTAAAATCGTGGCTTCTTTAAGCCACTCAAGCCGTCTTTCCTTCCTAATTACTTGTTGGGACGGGACGGGGAAGCTCCTCTTTGCATCTGGCTTTCCATCTGCTCCTTGAGCGCGTAGAAATCATTGCTCAGGCTCTCAAGCTGAGACTGTAAAGCCGCTATCTCCTCTTGCAGTTGTTCCAGCTTGGTGGGGAGCTCCGCTGTGGGTGCTGCGGTTTGAGCCCACTGCTCGGACATCCGCGCTTCTAATTCTTCGATCTTTTCTTTGTTCGCCAAACAGACGCTACGCACCTGCTTCACTTGCGATTCTAAGATCTCCAATCGTTCCTGGGAATTGGCCACCGGCTGCTTGTCCTCCCCGGTGCAACCTGTGACCAAGGCCGCGAGGGCGATTAGAACCACTGTGGTCACAACCCTTGTTCCCTTCACTTTCTCTACACCTCCCTGCTTCACGGAACCTTTCAACCTGAGGTGCCCGAGTTTCCCCTGCGGATGTGAACCGCGCAGGGCAAAGGTGTGGCGGACTTGTGAAGACGTAGGGGATGGATATTAGGAGCCTGCATAGCGACGGCGACGTCTCATGACTGACAAGCGCCGTGGGGATTATTTCGTGTGATTTCGGCGGTTCCGGAGGTGGGGCTGGCTTTGTTGATCGGAGTGGTATTGTCGCGTGTTTAACCTTCCCGCGATGCGCGTGCCAACGGAAGCGTAAACCGGAAGCACGCCCCGCCGTCGGGGGCGTTCTCCGCCCAGATCCTTCCGCCGTGCGCTTCGACGAGGGCCTTAGCGATCGCAAGCCCCAACCCAGTGCCGCCGCTTTCCCGCGCGCGTGCCTTGTCGGCGCGGTAGAAACGATCGAAGACGTAGGCGAGGTCGGCGGTGGAGAGGCCCGGACCGCTGTCGCAAACGTTTACCTGAACCGCTTGTGGAGCGACGTCGGCGCGGTGATCCTGATCGTGCCACCTGCCGGGGTGTAGCGCATTGCGTTCGAAAGAAGGTTCAGGATCACCTGCTCGATGCGCTGTTCATCTCCTTCGACCGGAGGGAGATCGTCTGGCGTCGCGATCGAAAGGGTGATCCCGACGTCTTCAAGCTGCACTCCGACGGTGGCGCGAATCTGGTCCAAAAGCGCAGGGAGATCGATCACCTGCCGCTCGATCGACAGGGCTCCTGCGTCGGCCAGTGCCAACTCCTGTAGGTCGCCGATCAACCGTGCCGTCAACAGAACCTGAGGTGCGGTTGAAAAGTTGCACCACCTGAAGTGC
>CAZGRE010000061.1:0-5778 GCA_964528085.1 uncultured Thermotogae bacterium
ATCGGCGGGAGGATCGCGTCGCACGCCTCGATCAGCTCGTCGGCCATCCCCCACCCCGTGCCGAAGAGAATATAAACCGGAGTGGGGTCGGTTCGCAATCTCTCCCGCAGCTTCTCATAGGAGATGACCTCCCCTCCGAGGCTCCGTGCCGAGGTCGCGACGAGGAACGGATCGACCCCTTCGGCCTCCCTTATCAGCCCGATCGTCTCGTCGAGATCGGCGGCGACAGCGACGTACTCGAGGGCCTCGCCGCGGCGGCTGTTCTCCATCGCCCCCTCGCCCTCGGTCCAGAACCCCTTGATCCTAAGGGCTATCTCCCGCTGGGAGGGGAGGGGGGTGACGACAAAGTAGCGGGCGACCCCGTAGGTCCGGGCCGAGCGGGCGATGTCATGGATATCCATCGACGTCGTCGACGTGGCGACGATCTCGCCCGTCCGGCTCCGCATCGGGAAGTGAAACAGGCCGATGTACAGCCTACCCATCGTCATCCCCTTTAAGTCCCAACAGATCAGGCCGGTTTCTCGCCGTCTTCCGCCACGCCTCCTCCTCGCGGAAGGCGGCGATCTTTTCGTGATCGCCGGTCAACAGGACCTCGGGGACGGGTAGGCCGCGGAAGACGGGGGGGCGGGTGTACTGGGGCGGGCCAAGCCTCTTTCTCCCGAAGAATGAATCGCTCTCGACCGAATCGTATTTACCGATCACCCCTGGGACCATCCTCGCCGTCGCCTCGACGAGCGCCGCCGCTGCCACCTCGCCGCCGGCGAGGACGTAGTCGCCGATCGAGATCTCCTCGTCGACAAACGAGAGGATCCGCTCGTCGACCCCCTCGTAGCGGCCGCAGAGGAGGACAAGACCATCGAGCTTCGAGTAGCGGATCGCATCCTCCTGCGAGAAGAGCCTCCCTTGAGCGGAGAGGAGGACGACGCGGAGGTCACCCGTAAACCGCGAGCGGATCTCCTCGATCCCGCGGACGAACGGGGGAAGCTTCATCACCATCCCCGCCCCTCCCCCGTACGGCCGGTCATCGACCGTCCGATGCGGATCGTCGGTGAAATCGCGAAGATCCAAGACCTCGATCTTTATCTGCCCTGCCTTGCGTGCCTGGCCGAGCACCCCGATCGAAAGGAACGAATCGAGCTCGTTGGGAAAGATCGTAAGGATGAAAAAATGCATCGGCCTCAGTCGACGATCTCAACGACGACTTCGCGGTCGAGCCGGGCGGCGACCCCCTCGAGGAAGGTACGTAGCGCGCCGATCGTCCTCCCGCCCTTCCCGAGGATCCTACCGCGGTCCTCCTTCCCGACGTGAAGGAAGAAGATATCGACCTTTTCGGTCTCGATCCGATCGATCCTAAGCTCCTCCTCCCGCTCGATCAGCGAGCGGACGAGGAATTCGCACAGTCGGTAGAGCAACTCCCCTCCGGATCAGCCTTCCGCTTCCTTTTCCTCCGTCTCCTTTGTGGGAGCCTCTTCCTCCGCCTCCTCGGGTTCCGGCTCGGCCTGCGGGGCTTCTTCCTCGCTTGGCTCCTTGGCGTCTTTCACCGGCTCCTCTTCCCCTTCGGCGGCCGGCTCGGCCTCTTCCTTCTCTTCCGGGGCCTCCTTCGCGGCCGGTTTCTCCTTCTTCGGCGTTGGCTTCAGCTCCTTCTTCTCAATCTTTATCTCTTCGCCGCGCTTGGCCGCGTCTAACGCCGCCATCACCCCTGCCTTGGAGAGGATCCTCCGCGCCGCATGCGTCGCCTTCGCCCCGTCGAGGAGCCACTTGAGCGCCGCCTCCCCGTCGACCTCGAACGTCACCGGATCGGTCTTCGGATCGTAGAACCCGAGATCGGCGACGACCTTGGCATCCCGCGGCTTCCGCCCGTCGAGAACGACGAGCCTGTACGACGGCTGCCCCTTCCTTCCCACCTTCTTCAACCGAATCTTCGCTACCATCTACTCACCTCTCATTCAGTGAAAAACCCAACGGAGACCTTCAAGGAGCCCCGAGGAGATCCGCCGGGAAGCGCCCTTTACCCCGGCGGCTTCCGATCGCTTTCAACGCGCGCCTCGCCGTCTCGAAATTGGACAAGACGCGGTTCACATCCCGCACCTTCGTCCCGCTTCCGCGGGCGATCCTCTTCTTCCGACTTCCACCGATTATAGACGGATTCAACCGTTCTTCCACCGTCATCGCACGCAGGATGGCGAGGGTCCGCTTCAGCTCCGTCTCCTCGACATCCCCTCCGCCGAGCCGGGCCGAGCCGGGGAGGCGCTCGATGATCTGGGAGAGCGGCCCGAGCTTGCGCATCTGCTCGAGCTGTTCGAGGAAGTCCTGAAGGGTGAAGCGGTCCTCGCGGATCCTCCTTACGAGCTTCTCCGCCTTCGCCTGATCGAACCCCTCCTCGGCCCGCTCGATCAAGGTGAGGACGTCCCCCATCCCGAGGATCCTCTCGGCCATCCGTTTGGGATGGAACGGCTCGAGCCGGTCGATCCTCTCCCCCGTCCCGAGGTAGACGATCGGCTTACCGGTGACGTGGCGGATCGAGAGGGCCGCACCCCCGCGGGCGTCCCCGTCCGCCTTCGCCAGGATCACGCCGGTCAGATCGATCCTCGCATCGAAGGCGGAGGCGACGTTGACCGCCTCCTGACCGGTCATCGCATCGACGACGAGGAGCCTCTCGTCCGGCTCGATCGCGGAGGAAATCTCCTCGAGCTCGTTCATCATCCCCTCGTCGATCTGCAGCCTACCGGCCGTGTCGATGATCGCGACATCGAACAGCCCGTCCGCCGCCGCCTCGAGCCCGGCGCGGGCGGCCTCCGGGGCGGAGAGATCGAGGCGGGAGAATACAGGGACCCCGATATCGCCGCCGAGCCGCTCGAGCTGCTCCACCGCCGCCGGCCGGCGGAGGTCGCAGGCGACGAGGATCGGGTTGCGCCCCTCCTTCTTCAGGGATAAAGCGAGCTTCGCCGCCGTCGTCGTCTTCCCCGACCCCTGCAGCCCGACGAGCATCACGGCCCCGGGGCGGCGGGAGAACGAGAGGGGCTTCCGCTCTTTCCCCATCGTCGCTGCGAGCTCGTCGCGGACGATCTTCAGGACCTGCTGGCCCGGGGTGAGGCTGGCGAAGACCTCGGAGCCGATCGCCCTCTCCCGTATCCGCTCGATCAGGTCCTTCACGACCTTGTAGTGGACGTCGGCCTCAAGGAGGGATAGGCGGATCTCGCGGAGGGCGGCGGTGACGTCCCCCTCGGTGAGGAGCCCCTTCCCTCGCAGGCGCTCAAACAGGGAGGTCAGCCGTTCACTCAGCGAATCGAACACGCTTCACCTCCTTACGGGGCATCGGAGGGTACGCCCCCTTGCCCCGATCGACCGCCGTTCAGGACGCTCTCGACGAAGTCGGTCGTGATCTCCCCCGAGCGGAAGTCGGGCTGAGTGATCAGGGTCAGGTTCAGATCGCGCGTCGTCTTCACCCCTTCGATCCGGAACCGCTCAAGGGCCGTGATCATCCGGATCCGCGCCTCCTCCCGATCCCTCCCCCAGGCGATCAGCTTTGCGATCAGCGGGTCGTAGAACGGGGAGACCTCCATACCGTTATAGATCGCGGTATCGAGGCGGATCCCATTCCCGCCGGGGAGCTCGACGATCTTGATCCTCCCGGTGGAGGGGAGGAAATCGCGATCCGGATCCTCGGCGTAGATCCGGCACTCGATCGCATGCCCGTTAATCCCGGCGTACGAGAAGCCGATACCCTCGCCGGATGCGATCCTGATCTGCTCCTTCAGGAGGTTCACCCCTGTCACCGCCTCGGTAACCGCATGCTCGACCTGGATCCTCGCGTTCATCTCGATGAAGAAGAACCGCGATTCGGAATCGACGATGAACTCGACGGTCCCCGCGTTCCGGTAGCCGACGGCGGCCGCGGCTGCGATCGCCGCCTCGTAGATCTCCTCGCGGAGATCCTCATCGATGAACGGGGCGGGGGCCTCCTCGATCAGCTTCTGATGCCTCCGCTGGACCGAACACTCCCGCTCACCGAGATGGATGATCCTCCCATCGGGATCGGCCAGGATCTGAACCTCGATGTGGCGCGGGGAGGGGATAGCCCTCTCAAGATAGAGGGAACCGTCCCCGAACGCCCCTTTCGCCTCCTTCGTCGCAGCCTGGGCCGCCTGTTCGAGCTCGGAAGGGGAGGGGACGTAACGCATACCGCGTCCTCCCCCGCCGTAGACCGCCTTTATCAGGAGCGGATAGCCGATCTCATCCGCCTTCCGTTTGAGGGATTCCGGATCATCGGGGAGGAAGGCCCCGGGGAGAACGGGGACGCCGGCTGAGGCGACCGTATCCCGCGCCTTCATCTTGTCGCAGGCAAGGGCCATCGCGGGAAGGGGGGGGCCGATGAACTGAATCCCGTGGCTGGCGCATACCTCGACGAAGTGGGGGCTCTCAGCGAGGAAACCGTAACCCGGATGGATCGCATCCGCCTCGGTCAGCTCGGCTGCGCTGATGATCGCGGCGATGTTCAAGTAGCTCTTCGCTGGCGGGGGCGGGCCGATGCAGACCGAGGCGTCGGCGAGACGAAGGTAGGGCATATCGGCGTCGGCCTCGGAGTGGACGGCGACCGACCGGATATTGAGCTCGCGGCAGGCCTCGATGATCCCGAGGGCGATCTCCCCTCGGTTTGCGATGAGGAGGGTCTCAAAGCTCATATCCGCTCGAAGACGAACAGCACCTGACCGTACTCGACCGGCGTCCCGTCCTCAACGAGGGTGCGGACCAGCCGGCCCGGCCGCTCGGCCTTGATCTCGTTTAAGACCTTCATCGCCTCGATGATGCAGACCGTATCCCCAGGAGAGACCGTATCCCCAGGGGAGATGAACGGCTCCTCATCCGGGGACGGACGGGAGAAGAAGGTCCCGACGAGGGGGGCGGTCAGGGTGAACGTCCCCTCAGAAGACTCCTCCCGCTCAACCGACGGGGGAGGGGGAGCACCGGGAGCCTGGCGGACGGTGTAACGATCCTCCCCCTCCCAGACGGTGATCTCGGTCAGCCCCTCCTCCTTGAGGAGGGCGATCAACTTGCGCAACCGCTCGATCTCCACTCGTCCCTCCTTAGTTGAGGGATTGTACCGGGACGAAGGCCGATCGAACAACGCTCCGGCCGGCTTGCAACGGGAAAGTTCGGACCTATAATGATGATGAGGTGAGTTGAGACTGTGTCGTTAGGCGCTCAGATCGCGCTTCTAATATTTTTGATTTCGCTTTCGGCCTATTTCTCAAGCGCAGAGACGGCGATAACATCGCTCGCACACGGTCGGCTCCGCTACCTCATAAACACGCACAAGAAGAAGCGTCGGGGGCTCACCCTCCTCCTCGATGAGCCGAACGACCCGATCACCGCTCTGCTCATCATGAACAACCTGACGAACGTGGGGGCGAGCTCGCTGATGACGTTGATCTTCCTCCGCCTCCTCCCGGGATCGATCCCGAGCTACCAGGCAGGGCTGATCGCAACCGGGGTGATGACCGTATCCCTCCTGATATTCGGGGAGATCACGCCGAAGAACTTCGCCAAGCACAACCCGGAACGGTTCACCCTGGCGACGATCAACCAGGTGTACGCCCTGACGCGGGTCCTCAAGCCGATCATCTTCGTCTTCCGCGCTATCGCGGCCAGGATCGTCCGCACGTTCGGGATCGACCTCTCGGAGAAGGAGCCGCTCGAGGTGAGCGACGAGCAGATCGAGACCCTGATCGACGCGAGCGAGGAGTCGGGGCTGATCAACGAGGCCGACGGGGAGATGAT
>CAZGRE010000062.1:0-1547 GCA_964528085.1 uncultured Thermotogae bacterium
AGGAACTCCACGACCTCCTTTATATGCATTCGCAAGTGCAGGCCCCTTGACAGATCCGCTCGTTGTGCTTTGCCTTCTCCTTTCTTTGAGCGCTTGCGGCGCGGGGTATCCCGCGCCGCAAGCGCTTCACAATGCGCCGGCCTCGCCGGGGACCTTGGGGAACAGGCGCGCTTCCCTTATGTGGGCAAGCCCGCAGATGTAGCGGGTGAGCCGCTCGATCCCGATCCCGAACCCTGCCGAGGCCGGAAGCCCCTCCTCGGCGAACCGCAGGTAGGCGGCGAACCGCTCCGGCGGGATCCCGTCCTGCGCCAACCGGCTGAGGATCCTCGGGAGGGTGTGCTCCCGCTCCCCTCCTGATAAGGCCTCCCCGTACCCCTCAGGGTAGATCAGGTCCATGTCGAGGAGTATCCCCGGCCGGTCCGGGTCCTCGCGGTCGTAGAACTCGCGCACCGCTCGGGGAAAGTCGATCAGCCAAGCCGGTCCGGCAAGGGAGGAGGATAAGGGTTCGTCGTAGTCCTCCCCGAACCGCTCGACCGCTTCCTGATAGGTGATGCGGGGAAACGGCCTCTCCGGCACGGTCAACGACCGTCCGAGTGAGTTGAGCTCGGCGGAACAGCGCTTCAGCACCCCGGTTAGCACCGCGACGAACAGCCCCTCGCCGATCTCCATGATCTCGTCCCTGGTCGCGTCCCGCACCTCAAGGTCGAGCTGGACGAACTCGGCGAGGTAGCGGCGGAGCGGCGCCCGTTCCTCCGGTTCCATCCGCACGTTCGGGGAGAACGCGAAGATCCGCGGGAGGGTGCGGAGCGCGATCTGCTTGTGCAGGATCATGCTCTTCGTCAGGGTGTACGGGAGGCCGTAGTAATCGACCTTCCCGTCGTAGGTCTCGTGATGAAGCGGGTCGGTCACCGGGGAGATGATGACCGGTAGGATCTCCACGAACCCCTGATCCCGCAGGTACTCCCCGGCCGCGCGCATGATCTCGCTCTTCACCCGCAATACGCTCGTCAGCTTCTCATCTTTACTAAACAACATTGTAACTCTCCTTAATAAGATTTATTAAAGGTGTTTGTTAAACCACGCTTAGGACGCGGCTGCAAATGCAAAGCTAGCTGGAGTGGTTAATTATTCGCCCCGAAGGGGGCATTAGGATTGCGGGTGGATGGATTATTATTGGAGTGGTACTTCGAAAGTAAGGTCTCTACCTGCCGCTTAGGTCTTCTCATCGCTACCACCCCTTTCCTTCGCGATCGGTCTGACCATAGTCCCGGTCGGTCCCGTTGTCAAGGTCTTCCGTCCGGTGTGATACGCGTTACAGAGGCTCAGTTTGGCGGGGTCCACCCCGCCTCATAGAATGGCGATGTACCCGAAGGAGGGTCGATATGAAGAAAGGAAGCGTACTTCTTGGTTTGTTTCTTGTGATACTGATCACATTCATCCTATCCGCTCAGGCTGCGTTACAGACCGGGTCGCTCACGAGTTGGGATCTCCCCTATGCAGAGGCGTTCCCTGCCGGGATCGCCCTCGGGGCGGACGGGGCGGTCTAC
>CAZGRE010000062.1:1647-5750 GCA_964528085.1 uncultured Thermotogae bacterium
GGAGACCCTGCAATGGATGGAGACGATCCAGAACGTCGCGATCTTCCAGGGGCTCCTCCCCTCTTCCGACGGGAGCATCTGGTTCGGGAACATCGTCGAGGGGGGGATCGGGCACTTCGATCCGGCGATCGGGCTCTCCGAGGTCTGGCGGATCCCCGGGACCGGGGAGATATACGACCTCGCCTTCGGCGGCGATGGAAGGATCGTTTACACCGATCGGACCGCTGATGCGATAGGGGTGCTCGACACGGAGACGGGCGAGGCGGCGATCTACAGGCTTTCCGCGGATTCGGAGCCGCTCTACCTGGCGATCGATCGGGACGGTACCGTCTGGTTCACCGCCGGTTCCGGGAACTACATCGGGAGGCTCGTGATCTCAGATTAGGGTTAGGGGCTTGCGAGCCGTCGGTGACGGAGGTACGTTCCTGATCGGCCCGCTCGGAGGCGGATGGATTTCACCGCTACGGCCTTGATCTTCTTCCCGTCGATCGATGACCGATTCCCTTGCCGGGGGGTACTCATTTTCGGATAGTCGGTGTGAATGATAGGTTTTTGAAGTCCCAAGCGGATTTGGCTATAATTGGACCGGGTGGTGACATGGAAAGCCGAGCGCGGGAAGCGCAAGCCTATGAAGCCGATCAGATCAGGGTTCTCGAGGATCTAGAGCCGGTACGCCTCCGGCCCGGGATGTACATCGGGAGCACCGGTCAGGCCGGGCTGATGCACCTGATCGAGGAGGTCGTCGACAACTCGATCGACGAGGCCCTGGCTGGGTTCTGCACTGAGATCAAGGTGATCGTCCATGCCGACAACCGGGTGACGGTCGAGGACAACGGGCGGGGGATGCCGGTCGGGATCCACCCCGAGACCGGTGTCCCGGCCGTCGAGCTCGTGATGACCACCCTCCACGCCGGGGGTAAGTTCGACAACAAGAGCTACCATGTAAGCGGGGGTCTGCACGGGGTCGGGGTCTCCGTCGTCAACGCCCTCTCCGAGCACCTCGTCGTCGAGGTGCACCGGAGCGGGAAGATCTACCGTCAGGAGTTCTCCCGGGGCGAGAAGCTGACCGAGCTTACGGTCGTCGGTGAGACGGACAGAACCGGGACGACGATCACCTTCCTCCCCGATTCCCAGATCTTCAAGGAGATCAGTTACAGCTTCGCCAAGCTCTCCCACCGCCTCCGCGAGCTCTCTTACTTGAACGGAGGGCTTCTGATCGTCCTCGAGAACGAGGCGGCGGGGATCACGCGGCGGTTCCAGAACAAGGGCGGGATCCGCTCGTTCGTCGCGGAGCTGGCTGCGAAGAAGGAGCCCCTCCATCAGAAGCCGATCTACATCTCCGGGAAGGAAGGGGGGATCGAGGTCGAGATCGCGATGCAGTGGACGGGTGCGTACGATGAGGCGATCCACGCGTTCGCCAACAACATAAACACGGTCGACGGCGGGACGCACCTGACCGGGTTCAAGTCGGCCCTCACCAAGTTCCTGAACGACTACGGCCGGGAGAAGAAGATCCTCAGGAAGGACGACCCTAACCTCCGCGGGGAGGACATCCGCGAGGGGCTTGTATCGATCATCTCGGTGAAGATCCCCAACCCCGAGTTCGAGGGGCAGACGAAGACGAAGCTCGGGAACCCCGAGGTGGCGAGCCTCGTCGGGAATATGCTGCAGGAGCAGCTTACCCTCTACTTCCAGAAGGACCCAAAGGTCGCCCGGATGATCATCGAGAAGTCGATCAGCGCCGGTCGGGCGCGGATGGCGGCGGCGAAGGCGCGGAAGATGGCGCGGCGGAAGGGTCCGCTCGCATCGACCGCCCTCCCCGGGAAGCTCGCCGACTGCTCGAACCGGGATCCGGCGAAGAGCGAGCTGTTCATCGTCGAGGGGGATTCGGCCGGAGGGAGCGCGAAGCAGGGGCGGGATAGGAACTTCCAAGCGATCCTCCCGTTGCGCGGGAAGGTCTTGAACGTGGAGAAGGCACGGCTGTCGAAGCTCCTCGATAACGCTGAGATCAAGGCGTTGATAACGGCGATCGGTACGGGGATCCGCGAGGAGTTCTCGCTCGAGCGGCTCCGCTACCACAAGCTGATCATCATGGCCGACGCCGACGTCGACGGGGCGCACATCTGCACCCTCCTTCTCACCTTCTTCTATCGCTTCCTGCAGAAGCTCGTCGAGAACGGGTACATCTACATCGCAAAGCCCCCCCTCTACCAGGTGAAGAACGGGAAGAAGACGGTCTACTTCCACACCGACGAGGAGCTCGCGGAGTACCGGAACGAACATCCGGGAAACTTCACGGTCAAGCGGTTCAAGGGGCTCGGCGAGATGAACCCGAAGGAGCTGTGGGAGACGACGATGGACCCGGAGAACCGCGTCTTAAAGAGGATCGAGATCCGCGATGCCCTCGAGGCGGATGAGATATTCTCGACCCTGATGGGGAGCGACGTCGCCCAACGCCGCGACTTCATCTGGGAAAACAGCGACAAGATCACAGCCCTCGACATCTAAAAGGAGGGAAGATGAGGGGTCATTCGGTATTGGCGGTCATCGGTATCCTTCTTCTCGGGCTCGGGCTGAGCGCGGCCGGGACGACGGCCGGGATCGGGGTAGGGGTCGATCCGACCGGGATCTACATGTTCAGCGCGATCGTGGAGCTTCCGATCGGGGATAACCTCGACCTCCGCGCCGAAGGTGGGTTCGCCACAGGGGACTTGGCCGGCCTCCTTCTGGCGAGCGGGACGATCCTCTATCACCGCCCGTTCCCATCGGTTGATCCGTTCATCGGCCTCGGTCTCGGCGGGGCGCTGACCCCGCCTCCGTTCACGACCGGCCTCGTCCTCGAGGGGGTGGCCGGGGTGAGGATATTCCCGTTCGATCCCCTGACCGTCTTCGTTCAGGTCCGCTATCTCGCCCGCTTCACCGGAATCGGCTGGACGAGCGGGCCGGTCTACGAAGGGGGGATAGGGATAAGGTTCTAGATGGGCCTGACGCTCGGGATCATCCTCGGGGGGATAACCCTCGTCTGGCTCGGATGGAACCTGACCCTCGATGCTCTCTGGCAGCCGACCGACCGGGTCACGGTGAGGCGGATCCTCCACCTCGCCCGGCTCAAGCCGGGCGAGAGGCTGATCGATCTCGGTTGCGGGGACGGGAGGATCGTTATCGCTGCCGCACGGGAGTTCGGGGCGGAGGCGATCGGGGTCGAGATCGATCCGTTCCGCGTCCTGTGGGCAAGAGCGTGGGTATCCCTCTGTCGCCTGTCGGACAGGGCGAGGATCGTCCGCGGGAACATGTACACGTTCGATCTCTCATCCGCCGACGTCGTCGTCCTTTTCCTGTCTGCGACCTCGAACTTCCGCCTTCAGGACCGGCTCCGCCGCGAGCTTCGGCCGGGCGCGCGCGTCGTCTCCTACTACCATCCGATCTGGGGGTGGAAGCCGGATGCGGTCGGTGAGGGGAGGGACGGCTACCCGATCTACCTGTACCGGATCGGAGGGGAGGATGAAAAAGCGGCTGAGTGAGCTCGCCCGATCGATCGATGCCCGGGAGAAGCCCGGTTGGGATGGGGTTTACGTCTCACGGGTCATCGCCGACTCGCGGCTGGTCGAGCCGGGGGACCTGTTCGTCGCGTTGCGCGGCGTGCGAGAGGACGGGCACGCCTACCTTGAGGAGGCGGTCGCCAACGGGGCGGTCGCCGTCGTGACCGAGCGGAGGTGCGGGGTCTCTGTCCCGGAGCTGACCGTCCCCGACGGCCGGAGTGCGCTCGCCAGGCTCGCGGCCGAGCTGCACGACCGGCCGACGGAGGGGCTGTTCGTCGTTGGCGTGACCGGGACGAACGGGAAGACGACCGTCTGTCATCTCGCAGCACAGGTCCTCGGGGAGACGGAGACCGAGCTGATCAGCACCGTAACCAACGAGTCCCGTGGTCTTCCTGGGGTCACCACCCCGGAGAGCCCGATCGTCCAGACGATAGCCCGCCGGGCGGCCGATGAAGGGAAGGTGAACCTCGTCATCGAAGCATCCTCGATCGGCCTTTCCCAGAAGAGGCTCGAGGCCATCGACTTCGACATCGCCGTCTTCACCAACCTGACCCGCGATCACCT
>CAZGRE010000063.1:0-5682 GCA_964528085.1 uncultured Thermotogae bacterium
CCGAGGCGGCGGATCCCGTCGGCCCAGTCAAGGAGGGTCCCGAAGTAACCGGAGAGCTCGGGCTCGATCGTCGCGATCTCGCCCCGGTAGACGGAGCCGGTCGAGCCGTCGAGGCTGATCGGATCCCCCTCCCTCACCGTCTCGCCGTTCACCGTGAAGGCGCCCGCCTCGTAATCGATCGCGAGGTCCCCTGCCCCGGCGACGCAGCACTTCCCCATCCCGCGGGCGACGACGGCGGCATGGCTCGTCATCCCGCCGCGGGCGGTGAGGATCCCCTGTGCAGCAGCCATCCCTCCGATGTCCTCAGGGGAGGTCTCGATCCGGACGAGAATCACCTTCTTCCCTGCCGCCGCTTCCTCGGCCGCCTCGGCCGAGAAGACGACGCTACCGGTCGCCGCGCCCGGGCTGGCGGGGAGCCCCTTCGTCAGGAGCTCGGCCTTGGCAAGCGCCTTCGGATCGAAGGTCGGATGCAGCAACTGCTCGATATGCTCGGGGCTGACGCGGAGGATCGCCTCACGGCGGTCGATCAGGCCCTCGTCCACCATCTCGACGGCGATCCGGACGGCCGCCGCCGCCGTGCGCTTCCCGGTCCGCGTCTGGAGCATGTAGAGCGTTCCGTCCTCGATCGTAAACTCGATATCCTGCATGTCGCGGTAGTGCTCCTCGAGCTTCTTCCTAATCTCGAGGAGCTCCTGGTACGCCGCTGGCATCTCATCCTTCAGGGCGGAGATCGGCTGCGGGGTGCGGATCCCGGCGACGACGTCCTCACCCTGGGCGTTCATCAGGTACTCCCCGTAGAACGCGTTCTCACCGGTCGCAGGATTACGCGTGAACGCGACCCCTGTCCCGCAGCGATCACCCATGTTCCCGAAGACCATCGCCTGGACGTTCACCGCCGTCCCGAGGAGCCCCTTGATCCCGTTCAGCTCGCGGTACTTGATCGCACGCGGGTTGTTCCAGGACTCGAACACGGCCGAGATCGCACCCCACAGCTGGTCGGTCGGGTCCTGGGGGAACGGCTGGCCGGTCCTCTCCTCGATCAGACCCTTGAACAGCCGACAGAGCTCTTTCAGGTCGTCGGCATCGAGATCGGTGTCGAGCTCGACCTTCTTCTCCCGCTTCACCCGCGCGAGGATCTCCTCGAACGGGTCGGGATCGGTCTCGCTCTCCGGCTTCAGCCCGAGGACGACGTCCCCGTACATCTGAAGGAGGCGGCGGTAGGAGTCGTAGGCGAACCGCGGATTGGCCGACTTAGCGGCGAGCCCCTCGACCGCCTCGTCGGTCAGGCCGAGGTTCAGGATCGTATCCATCATCCCGGGCATCGAGACGGCGGCCCCGGAGCGGACCGAGACGAGGAGGGGATCGGAAGGGTCGCCGAAGCGCTTCCCTGTCGCCTCCTCGAGCCTCCGCAGGTTCTCCTCCACCTCCTCCCGGAGGCCGTCCGGATAGGAGCCGCCATGCTCCTGATAGTATCTGCACACCTCTGTTGTGATCGTGAACCCGGGCGGGACAGGGATCCCGAGGCCGGCCATCTCGGCGAGGTTCGCCCCTTTCCCCCCGAGGAGGTCCTTCATCGAGGCATCCCCCTCCGTCGATCCCTTGCTGAAGAAGTAGACGTTTTTCATAAGCACCTCCGTAGCTCGCTTGTCCGTTCAGTCCGAAAACAGCGCCTCGACGAACTCCTCGGCCGAGAACGCGTGCAGGTCCTCCGCCGCCTCACCGACCCCGACGAACAGGATCGGAAGATCGAGCCTCTCCCGGATCGCCAGGACGACCCCGCCCTTCGCCGTGCTGTCGAGCTTGGTGAGGACGAGGCCGGTCAGATCGATCGCCGCGTGGAACCGCTCCGCTTGGACGATCCCATTTTGTCCGGTGGTCGCATCGAGGACAAGGAGACGTTCGTCCGAATGGCGGCCGAGCCTCCTTTCCACCGTCCGCTCGATCTTGTTCAGCTCCTCCATCAGGTTATGCTTCGTCTGGAGGCGGCCGGCAGTGTCGATGAACAGGACCCCTCCCTTCCGGATCGCATGGTCGACGGCATCGAACGCGACCGCCGCCGGATCGGCACCGGACTTATGCCTGATCAGATCGGCACCGATCCGCTCGGCCCATATCCCGAGCTGCTCGATCGCAGCGGCGCGGAAGGTATCGGCGGCCGCGAACGTCAAGGGGATGGTCGGATCTTCTGAGCGGAGGAGGCTCGCGATCTTGGCGATCGTCGTCGTCTTCCCCGTCCCGTTCACCCCGGCGACGAGGATCACGGTCGGGGATCCGTCGTCCCTGAGTGAGAGGGATCGCTCGCTCCCAGCGAGCCGCTCGAGGATCAGGCCCTTAAGGACAAGGAGCGGATCCCCCCCTCCCCGTCTGAGGGAGGCGGACAGACCCTCGACGAGGTCGATCGCAACGTCAACCCCGACGTCCCCTGAGATCAGGACCTCCTCAAGCGCTTCGATGTCCGCAGCGGAGAGCCGCCCCTTCCCGCGGAGGATCGACGTGAGCGAGCCGGTCAGCCCACCGCGGGTCTTGGCGAGGCCGGCCTTCAGCCGGTCGAACCAGGCCGTCACATCTCCTCCGGGGCGTCCATCCCGAGGATCTCAAGCGAACCCTTGAGGACGAGCTTGACCGCGGAGAGGAGGGAGAGGCGCGCACGGGAGAGGGTAAGGTCGTCGCCCAAGACCCGGTACTTGTCGTAATAGGCGTGAAACGAGCGGGCCACGTCGAGGGCGTACTCGGCGACCGTGTGCGGGGAGAACGTCGTCGCGGCGACCCTGATGATCTCGGGGAACCGATCGACCTTCTTTATCAGATCGAGCTCCTCGCGTTCACGCAACGGACGAAGGTCGACATCGTCCGGCTCGAGACCCAACCCTTCCGCCTTGCGGAATATCGATGCGATCCGCGTATGGGCGTACTTGATGTATGTCGCCGGGTTGTCGAGCGACTCGCTCCGAGCGAGGTCGAGGTCGAACTCGAGGTGCGCCTCCGGCTTCCGCGAGATCATGAAGTAGCGGACGATGTCCTTCCCGAGCTCGTCGATCAACCGGCGGAGGGGGAAGAACCTCCCGGCGCGGGTCGACATCCGCTTTATCTCCCCTTTCTCCTTCAAGCTTACGAATTGGTGGACGGCATAACTGAGGAAACCCTCGGGGAGGCCGAGGATCCGAAGCGCCGCCTTCACGCAGCTCTGCTCGATCTGATGGTCTGCCCCCTGCACGTCGATCACGCGGGAGAACCCACGCTCGAGCTTATCTATGTGATAGGCGATGTCGACCATCAGGTAGGTGGGGCGGCCGTCGCTTCTGATCAGGACGGAATCCTTCGCCCCACCGTGCGACTCGGCGGAAAGCCAGATTGCCCCGTCCTTCTCGTAGACACCACCGCGCTTTTTAAGCTCGGTGAGGATCTTCTCGATCTTCCCCTCCCGGTGGAGGGTCGCCTCGCTGAACCAGGAATCGAAGTGGACCCCGAGTTTCGCAAGGTCCTCCTTGATCCACCCCGTTATCCGCGCGACCGCCTCCTTCCGGAATAGCTCCTTCGTTGGAGGATCGAACACTGGGTACTCCTGATCGGTCTCGGAGCGGATCTCCTCCGCCATCTCGCGGAGGTACTCCCCCTCGTATCCCCCCTCCGGGATCGGCCGGCTCTCCCCGTGAAGCTCGCGGAACCTGACCCAGAGGGATTCGGCGAGGAGGTCGATCTGGCGGCCCTCATCGTTGAAGTAGTACTCGCGCACGACATCGTAGCCGAGCCGCTCGTACAGGGTCGAGAGGACGTCGCCGAGGACGGCCTGCCTCCCATGCCCAACGGTCAACGGACCGGTCGGGTTCGAACTGACGAACTCGACCTGCATCCGCTCTCCCTTCCCCGCATCGATGAGGCCGAACCGTTCGCCGGCGGCGAGCGCCTCCTCGAGAGCAGCGTGGATTGTCGCCGCATCGAGGAAGAAGTTGAGGAAACCAGGGCCGGCGACCTCGATCCGGAAGCCCGTCCCCGCCCGATCCAGCCGCTCGGCGAGCCGCTCGGCGAGCTCCCGCGGGGGGATCCCGGCAGACTTACTGGCGACCATCGCCAGGTTCGACGAATAGTCGCCGAACTCAGGCCGGTCGGACGGTCGGACCTCGATCGTGACGTCCGGACCGCCCGGAAGGACGGCCCGATACGCCGCAGCAAGCTCCCTAATGATTAGGCTTTCCAAATAGGTCGGCATTGTTTTTGGGAGGGGGATCACTTCTCGACGATGAACCGGATCGCCGTCCTCCGTTCCCCGTCGATCTCAAGCTCGATGAACCCGGGGATCACCTTGATCGGGGGTGAGCCGTCGGCCTCGATGATCCGGCGGGAGATGGCGATCGCCTTCACCGTCTGGTTGACCGCGCCCGCCCCGATCGCGTGGATCTCGACCGCCCCGTCCTGTTCGAGCGCACCGACGATCGCCCCCGAGACCGATTTCGGGCTCGAATGAGACGCAACCTTCAGGATCTCCATCGTTCATCCTTCACCCGCTCTCCTCGCCCCCCTTCTTCAATCGAGTATAGTCGTCGCCCCGTCCTCCGTCAATCGATATCATCGTTGCCGTCGGGACTCTGGGATATCCGTCCGGTCGCTCGATCGATTTCCATCGCAGCACCATCGTGCGGGGCAAATCCGGCGCAAGCTTGCAACAGAATAGGGATTTCGGTATCCTTAACACGTGTTCTCTCGACCGGATGAGGGGGTGATTCCATGGAGCGGATAGAACGGGCGTTCATCGAAGAGGAGATGGAGCAGTCCTACATCAACTACGCGATGAGCGTCATCCGCGGCCGCGCCATCCCCGACATCCGCGACGGCCTGAAGCCGGTCCAGCGGAGGATCCTCTACGGGATGCACGAGCTCGGGGTCACCCCGGGGAAGCCGCACCGGAAGTCGGCGCGCGTCGTCGGCGAGGTGATGGGTAAGTTTCACCCGCACGGCGACCTCGCGATCTACGACACGATGGTGAACATGGCCCAGCCGTTCTCGTTCCGCTATCCGTTGATCGACGGACAGGGGAACTTCGGCTCGATCGACGGCGATCCGGCGGCGGCGACCCGCTACACCGAGGCCCGACTCGCACCGATCGCGATGGAGTTCCTCGAGGAGCTAGGCGAGAAGACGGTCGACTGGGTCCCAAACTTCGACGAGTCCCTGAAGGAGCCGGTCGTCCTCCCGGCGAGGGTCCCCCATCTTCTGATGAACGGGGCGTGGGGGATCTCGGTCGGGATGACGACGCAGATCCCGCCGCACAACCTCTCCGAGTTGATCGACGGGACGATCGCCCTGATGGACGACCCGTTCCTCACGGTGAAGGGGCTGATGGAGTACATCTCCGGCCCGGACTTTCCCACCGGCGGTGTGATCATGGGAAGATCGGGGATCGAGGAGATGTATAGGACCGGCCAGGGGAAGATCACCCTGCGGGGGAAGGCGGAGATCGAGGACGGGGCGATCATCATCAGCGAGATACCCTATCAGGTGCGGAAATCGACGATCGTCGAGTCGATCGCGGCGAAGGTCCAAGCCGGACAGATCGACGGGATCTCCGATCTGCGCGATGAATCCGACAGGGAGGGGCTTAGGATCGTCGTCGAGCTGAAGCGCTCAGCGAACCCGAACGTCGTCTTAAACCAGCTGTACAAGTACACCCCGCTCGAGCGGACGTTC
>CAZGRE010000064.1:0-5573 GCA_964528085.1 uncultured Thermotogae bacterium
GGATGGCGAAGCCGGGGACGGCGATCTCCTGTTGCAGCGACGGATTCCGACCCGTCTCCTTCCTCCTCGAGCGGATCGAGGGCTGATCGGGAGGGGAAAGCGGCGTGCAGAAGGGATGATCGAGCCGTCATCGAATCCCCAATACGCGTTCACACCGACTTCACAAGGAGGGGGTAATCTTCTTTCCGTACGAGAGTGAAGAGAAGAGATGAAACCTCCTTCACGACGCGAGAGCGAGGGGCCCAGGAGCCGGGCCCCTCGCTCTTTTTGGCTGATACTGAATAAACCTGAAGTTGGCTACCATCACAAGCGATGCTAGGCTCACCTTGTGAGGATCGAGCACGCAAACGAGGAGGTAGCGATGACTAAATGGTCTCTGATGTATGTAGTCATTGTATTTAGTCTTCTTCTGACATCCTCCGCTCTCCCTGGACAGGGGACAACCGCCTGGGAACAGACGGCCGGTCCGCCCGGCGGGCGGGCAAGCTGCGTGGCAGTCGATATCGAGGACCCGACGATCGTCTACGCGGGAATGGATCAGTCAGGGATCTACCGGAGCACGAACGGCGGTCGAAGCTGGGAGGAGTCATCGTCAAGGATCGGGGAGTGGATCGGCGGGATTGCTTCCACGCCCCATGGAGTGTTCGTCGCGTGCGGTCGGTTTGTGCTTTACCGCACAACGGACCGCGGCGTCTCATGGGAGGAGGTCACGGTCGCCCCGGAGACCCGGATCACCGGGATCCACTACGGGACACTGGGGGATATCCTCCTTGCCAGTAGTGACCAAGGGGGGGTGTTCGCGAGCCGCGACGGCGGCAAGACGTGGAGGGATATCACCGGGGATCTCCCGCGGGAATTCATCAACACCGTGGCCGTCGCAGGCCCATTGGAATACTGGGTGGGAAAGCGAGGCCTTTACCACACGACTGATGGAGGCCGGCATTGGGAGAAGGCCTCATTCCCTCAGCCTCCGGACACCGATGTGTCGCACATCTTAGTCGCTGATGATGACCCGCGTCTTCTCCTCGTGGGGCTGCGCAACGTGCACAACGAGGGGAGGCCGGACGATCAATGTTACTCCTGGATCACACGAGACGGCGGGCGGAGCTGGCAGCCGGTATGGGGAGGTTTCGATCCGGACAACGGCTACTGGCCGCTTACACAAGGACCAGACGGCTCGATTTACGTGAACAACGCCAACAACCTCTACGTCTCGCACGACCGCGCCCGTACATGGCAGAGGCTACCGTTTCGCGAGGGACTGAACGGGCGCAAGCCGGGCGATTTTGGGAATATGGCGGTGCACCCCCAGGATCCGAACATCCTTTACATCCCTGTTTTAAACGGCGGGGCGATGAGCCGAGACGGCGGGATGACGTGGACGGTGGAGAGCGAGGAAATGATACTCACTCGGATCAGCTTGCTCGCCGCGTCTCCCACTGATCCGGACACGATCTACGCCGCATCGGCCGGCGGGGAGGGGACGTTCCGCTCCACCGACCGCGGCGATCACTGGACGTGGCTCAATGGGGGAGGACTACCGCATCCTTGGGCCGACGAACTGACGATCGATCCGACAAACTCGGAGGTGATCTACGAAACCGTGGATATCGCCGACGTCTACCGCTCCGAGGACGGCGGCGACAGTTGGGACCCGGCCTGGCCCGACTTCCGGTTCAGCTCGATCTACGCCCTCGCCTCCGCTCCGTCCGACCCCGACGTCCTCTACGCGTGCAAGAACGGGTTCGGAATCTACAAGAGCGAGGACGGCGGCCGACGTTGGCGGTTCCTGCACCAGTCAGGGATCGACTATACGTACACGATCGCCGTCCATCCCAAGGATCCGGATATCGTCTTCTCCGGCTATAACCCCAAGCCGTTCCAGGACTTCGCGATGATCCGTCGAAGCCTCGACGGCGGCGACACCTGGGAGACGGTTCTGAAGGTCGACGGCTCGGACGGGATCACGACGATCACATTCGATCCATCGAACCCGAACGTCCTTTATGCCGGAAGCATCGGCGAGAACGGTGGGCGCGTCTACGTCAGCCGCGACGGTGGAGAGACGTGGAGCGTCCTCAACGAACGCTACACGATGTGCACCGTCTGGGGACAGCCGCAGCTTGTGATCGATCCGAGGGATCCTTCCGTCGCCTACGTCGGAACGTGGCTCGCCGGCACGTGGAAGACGACGGACGCCGGGAGAAGCTGGACCCTGCTTTCCGGGGTACCGGTCTCGGCGACCTCTCTATCGATCGATCCCCTTCATCCGAACGTCGTCTACCTGAGCGATCGCTCGTCCCCCACGGTGTGGAGATCGAAGGACGGCGGTGCGTCCTGGGTCCGGGTCGCCGACTTCCGAACCGACGGTGCGTTGCTCGTGATGCGGGTGCTGGTCCACGACGGCGTCGTCTTCGCCTCCACCTTCCACCACGGGCTACGGGGAGGGAGACTCTACCGGTCGAGCGATGATGGAGCGACCTGGGAAGACGTCACGGGAACGCTCCCTAAGGGGATCCTCGATATCGCAGTCGATCCGCGAAATCCCCAGGTGGTCTACGTAACGACTAACATCAACAGCGCCTACAAGTCGACCGACGGCGGAGAAACCTGGCTTCACATGGACGGATTCCCGGACGTCGGCGCCTACGACATCGAGATCGACCCACGCGATTCAAACATCCTGTACGCCTCCGCTCGAGGCGGCTCGCTTCCCGCTTGGTTCACTTCGATCTCTGGCGATCATCCGAACGGTGTCGCGTTCTCCGACACGGCTGGGGTATATAAGTCGACCGATGCTGGAGAGACTTGGACACAGGTGCTGGAGACCTGGCCGAGCTGCCGCGTCATCCGCATCCATCCCGAGAATCCCAACCTCCTCCTCGCCGCTGATCTCGTTGATGGACTACAGGTGAGCGTCGATGGGGGGAGGACGTGGACGGCGAGAAACGAGGGGTTGGAGAACGTCGTTCCCACATCCTGCGCCGTCGGCGGAACGTCCGTCTACGTCGGAACGCAGGGCTGCGGTGTCTTCTCCGGGGAGATCGACCTCGAAACGGGGAAGATCGCGTGGCAACCCGATCGCTGCAACAAGCCTGTTCCCGCGGTTCACAGCATGGAGATCCAGGTGGATCCCACAGACTCCGACATCCTGTTCGTATCCGCCAATCCGGGTGGGCTGATGCGTTCGACAGACGGCGGAGTGACGTGGCGGGACAGAAACGGGATCACCCCGAGCGTCGTCGTCGATGATCCCAAGAGACAAGGGTACTACGCGTTCGCGATCGACCCCACCGATCCCGATCGGATGTGGGTGGGGACGTGGGGCAAGGGGATCTACAAGTCATTCGATGCGATGCTCCTGAACATTCCGGCGTTCGGTCAAGGGATGCCGATGCTCGGGAAGGAGATCTACCGCATCGTGATCGACCCTGATGATCCCGACCGTGTCTACGTCGCCACTGAGCAGGGGGTGTTCCGCACATCCGATGGAGGAACGACGTGGGAGGCGATGAACGACGGACTGGGGACGACGCAGGTACAAAGCCTCCTTTTGACCGCCGAGGGGCGACTTATCGCCGGGACGCTCGGGTACGGAATCTACGAGTACAATCGCTGGTGGAACGAGTGGGGCCAGCTTCCGCCCCTGCGGGAGTTCGGAACGTTCTGGCCGATCTGGAACAACCGTCCGTTGTACCAGTACTCCACGCTCCTCATCGATCCGGTCGATTCAAAGACGATGTACTTCGGCACCTTCCCCGCCGGGATCTACAAGACGACCGACGGGGGGGAGCACTGGCGCGAGTCAAACGTCGGATGGACGAACGACGGGGTCTTCTGTCTCACGTTCCATCCCGAGGATACGAACGTCATCTACGCCGGGACCTACAACGGGATCAATCGTTCGCTCGACGGCGGAGAGCATTGGGAGACGTGGAACGAGGGCTGGCCGCCGGAACAATGGGTGTTTTCAATAGCGTTCGATCCGATCGATCCGTCGATCATGTACGCCTGCTCCAAGAACGGCGAGAACATGGGAGAGGGCCGACCGGGGTTCCACGGGACGGTGATGAAATCGATCGACGGAGGCGCAGGCTGGTTCCCGATCACCGACGGTCTCAGCGTCGACCAGGAGTTCCTCAAGATCCTCGTCGACCCGGTCGATCGGAACACCCTCTACCTCGCCACGCAAGGAGACGGTGTGATGATCTCCCGCGACGCGGGTGAGCACTGGGATCCATGGAACGACGGCCTTGGGAACCTCAATGCCGGAACGAACGGGAACAACGTCGCCAACGTCTTGGCCCTTTCCGCCGACGGGAATACGATCTACTTCGCCACCCTGGGCTCTGGAGTGTGGCGCCGGACGATCGCCCGTTAACCGCGCAAAGGAGGAACGGATGAGCGAGCATACGCGCTTGAAACCGTCGCTGGTGGTGCTGATCGCGATCTTTTTGCTAGCGCTGCTCACCCTGACATCGTGTGGGTTCGTGTTCCCGCCGCCGAAAGCGAGCCCCACTCCCCCCGAGATTCACATCCCATCACCGCCCGACGTCTCCCCAACGACGGTGCTAACCATCCCCGAGGACAGGCCCCTCCTCCTCTCCGAGGACCTCCTCGATACGAAGGTCGTGGGAGGGATCGTCCTCATCCGCGAGGACGGCCTCAAGGTGAAGGGATGCGAGTTCATCGACGCACAGCTGATCATCGAGAACGCCGCCGATGTGAGCGTGGAGGATTCCGCATTCCGCGACCTCTACCGCCATGAGCAGGCGGCGATCACGGTGTACCGCGGCAGCCGCGTCACCCTCTCCCACAATTTGATACAGGGGAACTACATCGGGATCGGGGTGCACGAGAGCGGGGAGGTGACGATCCGCGACAACACGTTCCTCGATAACCTCGGCCACAACGCCGTCACCATCGATCTCGGCTCGACCGGAGAGATCTACCACAACTACTTCTACAACAGCTTTCCCCACGCCGTTCTCATCGGAACCGGACATCCTGATGGGGCGATTGAGGTTTACGAGAACCGGATCGAATACAGCGTGGAGGACGCGATCGACGTCGAGAACTTCTCCTCGGCGGCGCCGAGCCGCATCCACGGAAACGTGATCCTTTACACCGGCTGGGCCGGGATCACGGTCGAGTACGGAAGCTTCCACGCCAACCTGGTGATCGAGGACAACTACATCGCCTACTCCGGCACGGATCTATCACAGTTTCCGGTAAACGAACACCGCTCCGAGGCATACGAGGAGGGCTGGAAGCACGGAATCCTCCTCGAAGACTCCTCCGATGTTACCGTCCGCGGAAACACGATCATCGCCAACAGGGGGTCCGGGATCGAACTCGTGAACGCACGGGGAATATTGCTGGAAAAGAACACCGTCACCGACAATGCGATGGGCGTCGTGCTGAGGAACTACGAGCAAGGGGCGCTGAGCCGGGAGTTCTTTCCCATCGATCCCGAAGACGCCGGGGGCTCCCAGGCGAGCGCCGTCGACAACGTGGTGAGCGAAAACCAAGGTCAGGATTGGTACGTCGAAGGGGGATGCGAACTTGTGCGA
>CAZGRE010000065.1:0-5379 GCA_964528085.1 uncultured Thermotogae bacterium
CCCGTCTAGCAAGCCGCCGTTATGCGTAATCACCTATTCCCTTGCTTACACCCGGGTGATCCGTTAAACTAAATTGAGGAGGCAGGCTGACCTGGTAAGGCAGGTTATTCCCACATAAGCTACGCGTACGCGGAGCAAGCGACGGCCGCAGGGTAGAACCCTGGCGGCGGAGGTCCCTTGTCGGAGGGGGCGGGGGTTCGCGCACACAGCTTCCTCGAAGGGGAAGCCGCCTCTAAATGGCCTGCTCCTATCTGCTGTACAGTTGGATTTTTTAGTGCTAGCAGGGGTTGGGATACCGACTATGTGCGACCGAGAAAGGGTAGGTTGCCGGATTCGTTCCACCGGATATCGGGCAAAAACGGAAGTACTCCTAAAAGACCGGTTTCACCGAAAGGACGAAAGGAGGGATTCGCAACCATGAACCGTATCAAAATCGCTATCGTCGGGATCGGGAACTGCGCCAGCTCCCTGATCCAGGGGATCCACTACTACCGGGAGAAGCGCCCGGAAGATGCGATCGGCCTGATGCATTGGGAGATCGGAGGGTACAAACCGGGCGACATCGAGGTCGTCGCCGCCTTCGACATCGACAGACGGAAGGTCGGGCTCGATGTGCACGAGGCAATCTTCTCCCCCCCGAACTGCACGACGGTATTCCACCGCGACCTCCCCAAGTCCGGGGTCATCGTGCGAATGGGAAAGGTTTTGGACGGGGTCGCGGATCACATGGCAAGCTATGACGAAACCCGCACCTTCCTCCCGGCCGACGAGCCAGAACCGACCGAGGAAGAGGTGGTCAGGGTACTCAAGGAATCCGGGGCCGAGATCCTTCTGAACTACCTCCCCGTCGGCTCCGAGGAGGCGACCCGGTTCTATGCCGGCTGCGCGCTGAAGGCCGGGTTGGCGTTCATCAACAACATCCCGGTCTTCATCGCCAGCGACCCTGAAGGGGAATGGCCGAGGCAGTTCGCAGACGCCGGCCTTCCGATCATCGGCGACGACGTCAAGTCCCAGCTCGGGGCGACGATCGTCCACCGCGTCCTGACCGACCTGTTCGCCAAGCGCGGGGTGAAGCTGGAGCGGACCTACCAGCTGAATACGGGCGGGAACACCGATTTCCTCAACATGCTCGCCCGCGAGCGCCTCGCTTCCAAGAAGATCTCAAAGACCGAGGCGGTCCAGGCCGTGACCGCAAGCCGTATAGTCGACGACAACATCCACGTCGGCCCCAGCGACTACGTCCCTTGGCAAAACGACAACAAGATCTGTTTCATCCGTATAGAAGGGAAATTGTTCGGCGATGTGCCGATGAACCTCGATCTACGCCTGTCGGTGGAGGACTCGCCGAACTCAGGTGGGGTGGTGATCGACTCCATCCGCTGCGTCAAACTCGCGCTGGAGCGAGGGGAGCGCGGGGTACTGGAGGGGCCGTCGGCCTACTTCTGCAAGCACCCGCCGCACCAGTACACCGACGACGAAGCCTTCCGGATGACCGAGCAGTTCATCCAAGGCGGATGAGAGAACAGGGATGAAGTGCCTGATCCTCGCAGCGGGGAAGGGGAGGCGACTGCGAGAGATGGGAGAGAGCAAGCCGCTCATCCCTATCTTGGGCGTCCCCCTTCTCGAACGCGTCATCCGGACCGGATTGGAGAGCGGGGCGGACGAATTCTACGTCGTTACCGGGTATGAGGGCGAGCGGGTCCGCGATCTCCTCAACCGGCTCGGAGAGCGCCTCGCGATCCGGATCACGCCGCTGGTGAACGAGGAATGGGAGAAGGGGAACGGTCTCTCCGTACTTAAGGGGAGGGAGGTTCTGGACGAGCCGTTCTTCCTCTTCATGGGGGATCATCTCTTCGATCCGCAGATCGCCCGTGCATTGACAGCCGAACCGCCCCCTGAGGGGGGGATCGCCCTTGCAGTCGACGAAGATATCCGCAATCCATTCGTCGATATGGATGACGTCACGCGCGTCAAGGCCGAAGGCGGGAGGATCCTTGATATCGGCAAGGGGCTCTCCGAGTTCAACGGGTTCGACACCGGGATCTTCCTCTGTTCTCCGGCGATATTCGATGCCGTGGAGCGAAGCATGGACCAGGGTGATACGACCCTATCCGGGGCGGTGCGGATCCTCGCCAAGGAGGGACGCGCACGGGCGATACCCGTAAGCGGCTTCTGGACCGACATCGACGATCCCGCGGGACTGAGGAGGGCGGAGAAAGCCCTGCTCAGACGCCTTCGCGACAAGGTAAACGACGGGCCGGTGGCCCGCCATCTGAACCGGCCCGTCTCGGCTCTCCTCTCCCGCCATCTCGTGAAATTTAAGATCACGCCCAACCGGATCTCCCTGTTCTCGTTCCTCTGCTCCCTTATCGCCGCCGGGCTCTTTTCACTCGGCGGGTATCTCCCCCTGGCACTCGGCGGTCTCCTCGCCCAGTTCGCCTCGATCATCGACGGCTGCGACGGGGAGGTGGCGCGGCTTACGTATCAGACGAGCGAGTTCGGCGGCTGGTTCGATGCCGTCCTCGACCGGTATGCCGACGCCTTCCTGGTCTTCGGTCTGACCTGGCACCTCCTGGCAACGAAGACGAGCGGTTTGGTCATTTTCATCGGGTTCATGGCGATCATCGGCTCGTTCATGCTCAGTTACACGGCGGACAAGTACGACAGCCTGATGCGCAGGCGGATCGAGGGAGGAGGGAGGGCCGGGCTCCGGTTGGGAAGGGACGTGCGCGTCTTTCTCATCTTCCTCGGCGCGGTGACGAACCAGGTCCTCCCGGCGCTGGTGGTGGTCGCCGTTTTGATGAACCTCGAGGTCCTCCGCCGGATTAGGCTCGCGTATGTCGACTAGCATCGAACGCGCCGAACGGGAGATCCGACGGGTCATTGCGGCCTCGCCGGTCCCAGAGGACCTGCGCCACGCCGACAACACCCTCGAGTGGCTCCTCCGGTTGGCACCGGATGCCGGCCCGGCACTCCGGCTGGCGGCGCTCGGGCATGACATCGACCGTGCCGTCGAAAAGATGAAGGTTAATCGCTCTGACTTCGAGGATTACGACGGGTTCAAGGCTGCTCACGCCCGCAGCGGAGCGAGGATACTCCGCCCGATCCTGATCGGATGTGGCGTGAAGAAGGATATCGTCGATGCGGCCTGCCGCTTGGTGGAACACCACGAGGTCGGAGGGGATCCTGTATCCGACCTTCTGAAGGACGCTGATGCCATCTCCTATTTCGACGTCAACCTCCTCCACTATTACCGACGCGAAGGCTGGGACGAGACGAAACGGCGGTCGCTCTGGGGATACTCCCGCCTCTCGGAGCGAGGAAGAAGGATCGTCAGGAACTTCCGTTATGAAGAGGAGGAGCTGAACCGCCTTTTGCAAGAGGTAATCCGCGAGAGCGCCGGCTGATGTCTCGGGAGGAGACCATCACGTTGATCCTCTTCTTCCAATCGTGCATAACATAGCCCTCACCGCCTACATCTTATAGACGATTGTCTACCTTTTGTCTACAGCGACCGCAAAACAACCCAACAAGTAGCCAGAAGAAGGGGTTATGTTCCAGAGGAGGACCGTCCCATCCCAGGACCCGGAGGCGAGGAGCCCTCCGTCAGGAGAGAACGCCACCGTCCGGGGAGAACCCAACCGCATTGACTGAACTAGTGTGACCCTTAATAGCATGCACTCCTTTACCTCTTGCCACATCCCAGATGATTCCTCTGTCATCCGAGGCAGAGGCGAGAAACCGCCCATCGGGAGAGAACGCTACCGAGACCCCCAAAGTCAAGTTCTCGGCAGCATCGATCTTAAGGGCACGTATCTCCTCGCTCGTCGCCACGTCCCACAGCCCCTGACCATACGGTCCCCTGAGGCGGAGGCGAGGGTCTTCCCATCCGGTGAGAAGGCGACCGAGCGAACCGGGGCAGTATGGCCGCGGAAGAACCTAACCAGTTCCAAGGTTTCCTCATCTCGCAGTTCGATCCCAAGCGATGTCGCCAGCGCCAAGTACTCGCCGTCGGGCGAGTAAGCCACCTGGGTTATCCACCCCATCCCGAGTCGGGCCACTGCCCCTTCAGGAAGCGGGATCTGCACCCCTTCCCCACAAGCTGCCGCCGAACCGAGGTAAAGAGGAATCACTACAAGCAAGAGC
Organism: uncultured Thermotogae bacterium; assembly: GCA_964528085.1. Classification (GTDB taxonomy): domain Bacteria; phylum Bipolaricaulota; class Bipolaricaulia; order UBA7950; family UBA9294; genus B2-G16. The sequence goes on from CAZGRE010000065.1 coordinate 4,147, forward strand.
GCACCTAAGGCCTTCATCGAAATCCCTCCTTTTGCAAGGGAGGAGTCGGGCTTTCCCGCCCTCTGTTGAGGCCTCGGACGCTACCATCAATTCGAGGAAGAGATCTCTCAAGCTCTCCCCTCACATGGTGCCAGTGTAGCACTTGCGCCAAGACTTGACACTGTCGGAGATTTGGGCGGGAGCCACTGGCTGAGACAACTTTAGACTGCCCTCGCCCCAAACCTGGTCGCACGTTGCCCACAGCCGCCGAGGTGTTACACTGATCATCATGGATCAGCAAGCGATGATCGGAGTTATCGGCGGGTCCGGATTCTACGAACTCGGTCTCCTCACAGAGGCGAAGCTACTCACGATCCACACACCGTACGGGCCGCATTCGCCCGGGCTTTACACGGGGACGATCGGCACGATTCGCGTCTGCTTCCTCCCCCGGCATGGCACCGGACACACGATCCCGCCTCACCGCGTCCCGCACCGCGCAAACCTCTGGGTGATGCACACCCTCGGGGTCAAGCGGCTCTTCTCCGTCTCGGCGATGGGCGGGACGCATCCCGAGTACCGGATCGGGGATGCCGCCGTCCCCGATCAGATCATCGACTGGACCAGGCAGCGCAGCCAGACGTTCTTCGATGGCCCCGAGGTCGTGCATACGCCGTTTGTCGAGCCGTTCTGCCCACAGCTTCGCTCTGTGCTCTTAGCAGCCGCGCAAGAGACCGGCCTGCGCTGTCACGAAGGAGGGACGGTAGTGGTCTTCGAAGGGCCGCGGTTCTCTACAAAGGCAGAGTCCAGGCTGTTCCGGGACGTCCTCAAGGCCGACTTGCTGAGCATGACAGCAATGCCAGAGGCGATCCTCGCTAGAGAACTCGGGATATGCTATGCAACGCTCGCCATGGTCTCCGATCTTGACGCGTTTGGCGAGGACACCGTCAGCGCTCACGACGTCAACGAGGTGATGCGCCGGAGCCTGCCCGCGATCGCGGAGGCCATCGAGCGCGCCATCGAAAGGGTTGCGGGCATGGTAACGTGTGAGGCGTGCCAGCCACCTGAGGGATCTCCGTATCGGCGCACACCAAACAGCTAGGATCTGGTTCACCGGAAGAAAGAAGGAAGTGACGCGAGAAAAATTCGTCGAACGAGCAGCTTTTAGCCATCAAGTGTGCCTCTCGTGACACAAACCCGTGCGATCAAGAGCAAAACCCATCCAAAAGGGGCTTTTATGCGTCGGATGGGCCT
>CAZGRE010000066.1:0-5275 GCA_964528085.1 uncultured Thermotogae bacterium
GCTCAGCGTCACATGCACTTCCGAAATCAGGGACATTCTTCTATCCGCCGACGCCCAGACGGGCGGAGCCGTTCCTATCGAGTCGATTAGCATAGACTTGAGTCTCTATACGAATCTCAACAAGGGGTGAGGAAGAGTGAACGATTTAGGAAAGATCGGAGTGATCGCCGCCATCATGGGTGCGATCCTCCTCGTCGGGCTGGCACTCAGCCCGGCTCCGTCTACCGATCAACAGGCCGTCGTCTCGACGACCACGATCGTCGCACAGCCGACGCTCGAGATGCTCGATCCCGTCTACTCGGAGAAGGGCGTGTTCAGCGACGACACGATCCGGATCGCGTTCGACGCCGCGTTCGCCGGTGACGAAGCGGAGAGCCGCCTTCAGTTCTGGCTTGAAAACGTCTCCGACGATGCCATCACCGTCCTGTGGGACCGCTGCTCCCTTCAGCTCCCCAGCGGGGAGACGGTGAAGGTGCTGAACGAGGAGAGCCTCGACGATTTCCTCCCGCTCGGAAGGATGATCTCGATCGCACCGGGAGGGAGTCTACGCGACGCCGTCATCCCGATCACCGAGATCTCCTCGGACGGGGCCGGCGGCTGGAGTCTGACCAGCGGGGTCCTCGATGCGGGGACGTTCACCTTCGTGTTGGCGGTGGAGAGGGGGATCCCGACAGGACCCGGCCGCGAAGAGCTGAGGCGGAGGCTCGAGGCGAGCGGATGCGAAGGGATGGCGAAGGCGATCGAATGGGAGCTCGCCAAACGACTCCTTTCCCGGCGCGTGATCGTCTACTACACGTTCCGGTTCGTGATCCGCTGAACGACACATAGCAACCACCAACGGGTAGGAGAGCCGGCCTTGACCTCCGGAACTTGGCTCTGACTTGTCGAGTGTAGGTTGTTTGCTGTAGACTACAGGATGAAACAAGGAGCGTTAGGAACCAGGAGAGGAGGTGTCAAGAATGGTCCGCAAGAGTGAAGTTGCTACGCTATCGATCTACATTCCGAAGAGCAAACTCGACAAGAAACCGATCGAACGGTTGGAGCGCCTGGCGAAGAAGGTCGACCGATCGATCAACTACCTCGTCGTCGATGCGATCCTCCACTACCTCGATCGGGAGGAGAAAAAGCTTAAGTAGGACTAAAGGTCATAGTAGAGGGCAAACTCGTGCGGATGGGGACGGACGGCGACGGCCGATGCCTCCTGCCGCTTCGTCTCTATCCACTGAGCGATCAACTCCTCGTTGAACACGCCGCCCTGAAGGAGGTACTCATGATCCTCCTCAAGGGCGGCGAGGGCTTCTTCCAGGGTCTGCGGGGCGGCCTCCCCCTTTCCGTCTACGTATAGATCGCCCTCATAGGGACCGAGGCCGAGCCGCTGTGCGTTCAGGTCCCGCTCGATCCCATCTATCCCGGCCATCAGGACCGCGGCGAACGCGAGGTAGGGGTTGCAGGTGGCGTCCATCGTCCGTAGCTCGATCCGCGTCTTATCCCCGGTCGCGTATACCGGAACGCGGATGGCGGCGCTCCTGTTCCCCGAGCCGAATACAAGGTTGACCGGGGCCTCGTAGCCAGGGACCAACCGCTTGTAGGAGTTGGTCGAGGGATTGGTCAACCCCATCAGGCTCCGACCGTGGGTCAGGATCCCGCCGACGTAGCAGAGCGCAAGGTCGGACAATCGATCGTCCTTCCCTTCGAATAGGTTCCCCTCCCCATTGACCAGGTACTGATGGAGGTGCATACCGCTCCCCGCCTCGTCGTAGATCGGTTTGGGGAGGAACGTCGCGGTGAATCCAAGATCCCAAGCGACGTTCCGGACGAGCGACTTCACGATCAACGCCGTATCCGCCATCCGGGGGAGGGAGGCGAACCCGAGCTCGATCTCATGCTGGCCGAGCCGCCCGACCTCGTGATGGTGGTACTTGACCCTGATCCCGATACCCTCGAGCTGCCGGGATATCTCGCACCTAAGCGAGAAGAGCCTATCCTCGGGGAGGGGGAGATGATAGGCGGATACCCCCCCGCCCATGCGATCCTCCCCTTCGACCGGGGAGATCTCAAGGAGGGTCCGCCTGTCGGTCAGCTCGTAGCGAACATCCTCAAAGACGTAGAACTCGAACTCAGGGGAGACCAAGGCGTCGTCGGCGATCCCGGCTTCACGCAGGTGAGCGAGCGCAGCGGCCGCGATCCGGCGCGGGTCTCCGGCCACCGGATCGCGCGTCCGCGCATCGTATATGTCAGCGATGACGGTGAGGACCCTCTCTCCATCGCGCTCTTCGACGTAGGCGGTAGAGAGGTCGGGGATGAGGACCATGTCGCTCCCCCCGATCCCGCGATACCCGTAATTCGACCCGTCGAACCCGATCCCGTCGGTCACGAGCGACTCGGTGAACCGACCGGCGGGGATGGAGACGTGGCGGAAGCGACCGACGAGGTCGGTGACGCGGAAATCGACGAACTCGATCCCTTCATCGTCGATCAGCCCTCTCAACGCCTCGTAATCGCTCATCTACTGTTCCTCCCTGTGATGGAGGTTCCCAGCCGCGATGAACGATAGCCCCTTCTCCGTCAGGGCGGCGGCGGTCCGGTTGAGGGCGGCGTGCTTGTCGAGGTAGTTGCGCTCGAGGTACGGCATCAGCCCCCTCTCCTCGATCTCCTCCTTGGTGAGGAAGTACTCGAGGATGTCGGATGGATGCTCCCGCTGCGAGTCGACCTCCGGCCCGGCCCCCTCGTGCTTCGCCGAGATGTTCTTCACGTGGTCGGCGAGCTCGACGAGCTCATCCGTCCGGTCGTACGGCTGGATCACGATCGACTTGTAGGTCTCGGTGATGTGGTGCTCGAACCGGACGACGTCCTCGAACCCGAGCGCCCTGCGGATCGGGGCGGTCGCCTCGATCGTGGCGTTGTTCACCGAGTTCGACCAGTTGAAACCGACGAGCGAGGTCGTCCCGTCCTCGCGGGCGAACAGCTTCGCCCCGATCAGGGTCCACAAGGCGGCGTAGGGGTTGTCGTTCCCCATGTAGACCGAGATCTTGAACTCGATGTCGATCCCGAGCTTGTGAAGGAAGTAGCCGAGCAGGACCGTCCCCGGGTTGATGTTCAACACCTGCCTTATCCCGTAGGTCGTGTAGTAGTTCAGGAACTCGTCGACCCACTGCAGGGCGTGCTCGTTCGGCTGGCCTATCCCGCCGAAGTAGCCGGTGATCGTCTCCGGCCCGCCGAGGTGGACGTTCGAGCCGTCCGTACCCTTCGTGTCGAGGGTCTCGACGTAGCTCGCTCCGACAATCTGCATCGCTGCTGCGACGGCGAGGGTGTCCCCGTTGTCCGCAATCTGCTCCTTCATGCTCCGAACGCGGATGTAGCGGCCGGGCATCAGCTCTCCCTGTTCGATCGCCTGTCTTGCCTCGGAGATCAGCCACGGGAAGAACTGAAGGGCACTTATCTCGAGGGTCACCGCGTAGTCGTCCTTGAAGCTCATACGATCGGCCCTGTTTCCGAGGACCTTCCTGCGGAAATCGGCGACCGAGATGAACGCCCCCTCATCCCGCATCCGGGCGAGCCAGTCGACGTCATCGAGATACGGGGAGCCAATCTCCTCCAGCCGCCTGAGGAGGTTCGGAAGGGCGCGCGCCTCCCGCGCCTTCCGGTTGATCTCATCCGGCCCGCCGTATCTCTCGACGATCGCGAAGAAGCGATTGACGAGCTCGCAATCCGGATCGAGGAGGAGATCGTTTATCCGCCTGAGCGGTTCTTCCCCGATCCTAAGCATCCTCCGCAAGTCGTTCATCGATCCCTCCTGATCGGATTACTCGAACTCCTTCGCAAGCTCGGGGAAGCGGTCGACCTCGCTCTTCAGCATGTGGTAGCAATGCTCGTCGGCCGGGAACCTCCCTGCCTTGACGTCGGCGATGTACGCGCGCATCGCGTCGGTCACCACCTGAGCGACGTTGGCGTACTTCTTGACGAACTTGGGGGTGAACGCCTGGAACTGGCCGATCAGATCGGAGACGATCAGAAGCTGCCCGTCGCAGTACGGGCCAGCACCGATGCTCAAGACCGGGATCGAGAGCTTCTTAGCGATGAACCCTGCGACCTCCGGGGGTACAGCCTCGAGGAGGAGCATATGCGCCCCGACCTTCTCGATCGCGATGGCATCCTCGATCAGCAGCCTCGCCGAGGCGATCGTCCTCCCCTGCGCCTTGTGCCCGCCGAGCTGGCCCGAGCTCTGCGGCGTGAGCCCGATGTGACCGCAGACGACGATCCCGGCGTCGAGGATCGCCTTTATCCTGCTTAAGACGCGCTTCCCCCCCTCGAGCTTGACACCGTCGACCCCGGCCTCCTTAAGGAACCTCCCGGCGTTTCTCACCGCCTCCTCATCGCTCGATTGATAGCTCATAAACGGCATGTCGCCGAGGACAAACGTGTTCGGCGCCCCGCGCCGGACCGCCTCGCAATGGACGATACACTGATCCATCGTCACCGGGACGGTGCTCTCGTACCCGTAGACGCACATCCCGAGCGAATCCCCGACGAGGAGCATGTCCATCCCCGCCGCCTCGGCGAACTGCGCCGTCGGGTAGTCGTAGGCAGTCAGCCATGCGACCTTCTCTCCCTCGGCCTTCATCTTCTGGATCGTATGGATGCTGTGCTTCTTCTTCTCTGCCATCTCGACCTCCTCGGTTCCCCTTTGTCGGGTCTGAAAGGCTACACGCGGAGGCCCACCTCGCGCAAGAGGGACCGAAGGAGGCCGAGGGGGAGGCCGATGACGTTCGAGTAATCCCCGCAGATCCGATCGACGAACAGCCCACCGCGCCCCTGAATCGCATATCCCCCCGCCTTGTCCCTGTACTCTCCGAAATCGAGGTAGTCCGCAATCTCAGCCGGGCTGAGGAGGCGGAACCTGACGAGCGTCCTCTCCGCTCCGGTCACCTCCACTCCCTCCCACGTCGATAGGACGCAGACCCCGGTGATGACGGCGTGCTCCCTCCCACTCAGCATCTCCAAGTACCGCCTCGCCTCATCCTCGGAGTTGGGCTTCCCCAGGACCTTCCCATCGATGACGACGATGGTGTCGGCGCCGATGATCACCCCGCCCTCTCTCTTTGCGACCCCGTGCGCCTTTGCCCGTGCATTAGAGACGGCCCTCTCCTCGGGCATACCCGACCCTTCCTCCTTGTCGCCCGACGGCGGAACGACGATGAAATCCGATATGAGTACGGAGAGGAGCTCGCGCCGACGGGGCGAGCCGGAGGCAAGGATCAGCCTCACCGATCCCTCC
>CAZGRE010000067.1:0-5178 GCA_964528085.1 uncultured Thermotogae bacterium
CCTTACCGACGCGCAAGAAGCCCTCTGGAATTCCGCTATAGAGAATCGCTCCGCTTCCGCTCGTGTACCAATAGCTGAACCCCGTCAGGACGGTCATCGTTCCGAGGGTTGTCATGAATGAGGAAACCCGGAGGGTCGTTATGATCAATCCGTTGATCAGGCCGATAATGACGCAAACGCCGAGGACGGCCAGGATCCCGAGGAGGGTGGGCATGTGAGGGAGCCAGCCGGCCGTAAGGACGGCGCCGAGGGTGGCTATGGCACCGATGGAGAGATCGAACTCATTCATAACGAGGCAGACCGTCAGGCCAGCGGCGCAGACCCCGAGAAGGGAGATCTGATTAAAAATGTTTAGGAAGTTTCTGATGGTTGGGAAAACAGCCGGCTTCAACACCGTGAAGACCGCGACCAGAATCAGAAGGCCGATGACCGTGCCATACCGCCCTCCTTTTAACGCAACACCCTGAAGGTTCTCTTTCAACCCACTTCTTGGCTGTGTCAACCGGCCCATCGATCACCCTCCATAACAGGCCTCCATGATCCGCTGGGGAGAGAGATCACGCCGCGGGATCTCAGCGACGAGCCTCCCCTGACGAAGGACGAGAACCCGGTCGCAGACCCCTGCCAGCTCCTCGGCCTCCGTAGAGACGAACAGGATCCCGCTCCCCTCATCGGCGAGCTTTCGTACCAACCAGTAGATCTCCGCCTTGGCCGAGACGTCGATCCCGCGTGTCGGCTCGTTCAGGACAAGGAGGCGGGGGCGGCGAAGGAGCCATTTGGCAAGGACGACCTTCTGCTGATTCCCACCGCTCAGGAACCGTACCTCCTGATCTGGGCCGACCGCCACAATCCGGAGGGCGCTCATCTGATCGAGCGTCTCTCTATTCGCCCTCCTCCGATGAACGATCCGGGTGATCGGGTCTATGAGAAAATGACAGAGATGAGCGAGGATCACGTTCTCCCAGATTCGCATCTCTCCTATGAGACCTTGGCTCCTCCGCTCGGCGGGAACGAGCCCGATCCGTCGGGAGATCGCATAGCGGGCCCCACGCGGCTGATACGGCTCGCCGTCAAGGAGTACCTCCCCCGAGGCGAATCGAAAACCGACCCCGAAAAGCGAATCTGCAAATTCATTGTGCCCCGCCCCGAGGAGACCGGTCAGTCCTACAACCTCCCGTTCACGGACCGTCAGGCTCAGATCGATGACCCTCCCGTCGACGCTACTCAGCCGATCCACCCGGAGGACGGGCTCTCCAAACGAGCGCTCCTCCTCTATCGTCGGATACAGCTTCTGCGGCGAGCCTCCGACCATGAGGCGGACCAATCCGCTCAGATCGATCCTCTCCACGTCAGCGGTGGTGACCTTGTGCCCGTCCCTGAGGACCGTGACGCGTTGGGCCAGCTCAAAGATCTCCTCAAGCCGGTGCGAGATGTAGATCACCGATGTCCCTTTGGACACGAGCGACCGAACGAGGTCGAACAGCTCCTGGACGTCCCGCCGTGACAACGAGGATGTCGGCTCATCCATAACGAGGACCCGGCCGCGGGAGTAAAGGGCGCGTGCAATCGCGACCATCCACTGCTCGGCAACGCTGAGGGACTGTACCGAACGACGCGGGTCGATCGAGATCCCGAGATCGGCAAGGACGTTCCCGACGTGCCTGTTCAGCCTCCTCCAATCGATCAACCGTCCGAACCGGAGGGGATACGGATCACCGAGGGCGATATTCTCAGCGACGTTAAACTGAGGGACGAGGTTTAACTCCTGATGGATGAAACGCATACCAAGGTCGTGTGCGATCCACGGGGTCAGATGCTCAACCGGCTTCCCTTCTATGTAAATCTCGCCCGCGTCACGCGGATATATCCCCGCAAGGACCCGGATCAGGGTCGATTTGCCCGCTCCATTCTGCCCGACGAGCGCATGAATCTCTCCCCTGCGGAGATCGAAGTCGATATTCTCACACGCCACGGTCCCGGGGAAGACCTTGGTGATCCCCTTCATCTCGAGACGGAGAACATCCGATCCGCCTGTGCCCATGTCTCGACTATACCTTTCCCAGCATCTTCAACCAAAGCGGAGGCCCCATCACTAGCCGGTTGGAGCCTCCGCTTCTCAACTACTTTTTGGGTTCGTCCGGCATACCGGCAGCGACCCATTCACCGTAGAACCATCCGGCAGGCGGACAGTTCGCTGCGGTCACGATCGGAATATCGATGTAGAACTGGCTCTGCAGGGGCGGTTCCCCTTGCCAGATCCTCGTCTCCAACTGTTCGACCGCGATGTCCACTCCACCTTCCCAATCCGGGGCGATGGTCATCTTGAACGGCCCTCCGCTCCGAATCGCATCGAAGGTCGACTTGTTACCATCGATCCCGACGCAGATGATGTCGTCACGCCCTGCCGCCTCGATCGCCTGAACAGCACCCATCGTCAGTTCGTCCCACGCACCCCATACACCATCGATCTCAGGGTGAGCGAGGAGGATGTTCTCCATGGCGGCGCGGCAGTCCTCACCCGCACCCGGGAACTTCGCCACATGGCTCGCTGCGATGCTGATCTCTGGGTACTCCGGAAGCATCGCCTCGAGCATCGCGTAGCGCTGCCGCGGGCAGGGGACCTGATCCCAGTGCAATACCGCGATTTCACCCTCGCGACCGAGTGCGTCAAACAGCCACTGCGTCATCTTGACGCCACCCTCGAAATCGCTCATTCCGACATCGAACGCCTGCCCCTGTCCACAGCCGTAACCTGTAGTGATCAGCGGAATCCCGGCCGCGGCACAGGCATCGGCCAGCTCCCCGATAGACCCGGCGGGCGGGAAGAAGATGTGGATCGCGTCGACCCCCATCTGAACCCACGTGAGGGCAGCATCGATGACCTTTTGCATATCGCCGCCGCCGTCAACGGTCAGAAGCTCCCACCCCTTCTCGTCGCATATCTTCCGCCATTGGTTGGCCATCCGGCTTGGAACCGGGCTAGAAAGGCCCTGCGCTCCCACACCGATCGTCCGCTCGGCCGCCAACGCGGCCAAGGGCGACAGAACTATCAACCCCAGAGCAAGAACAACTACAACCCTCTTCCAACTCATTACAGCACCTCCCATGTTCAATCGGTCATCCGGTCCGTCTCACGACCATCGAGCAGCGTCTAGACTATACTCACCACCTCCTTACTGTTTATTTAGATTGATTCTTTTATCGCCTATATCGATATCTCCCAGTGAGGCATGGATCGAAGAGACCTGTTCGTACGCCTTAGGAAAGAGTCGCCTAAGGGACTTATAGACCGGAACGCTCGCGGGGTCGGGGTCGATCTGTTCAGCGACGGTGATCATCCCGCTGGCGGCCTGTTGGAACCCGTCATACCGTCCCAGCGCCACGTAGGCCGTCATCGCAGCCCCTAGGCAGTTTGCCTCTTGGGATGTAGTGAGCGTCGTGACCCGCTTCTCGAGGACGCTCGCAAGAATCTCAAGCCAAACGCGGCTCTTTGCCCCTCCCCCGATCGCCCGAAGCTTCTTGAACGGAGAGCCGGTCCCTTTCTCTAAGGCGTTGCACACAAGTCCGATGTTTAGGCTAATCCCTTCGAGGACGGCCCGCAGTACGTCGGCCCGCGTATGACGAAGCTCCAAACCGAGAAGGGCGGCACGGGCATTGAGATCGTGGAACGGAGCACCTCCCGGCCGCATATAAGGGAGGAAGATGAGCCCATTCGCTCCTGCCGGAGAACCGGCCGCGGCCTCGTCCATAAGGTCGTAAGGGCTGATACCCCGGCGCTCTGCATCGCGTACCTCGGCTACGCAGATATGCTCCTTGAACCATTCGTGGACGACCCCTGCTGAGTACGTGGCCAGTTGGCTCACGTACATCCCGGGAACGAGATGGCAGAGGGTGAACGGCCGCATCTTCGGATCGAACACCCCTTTCGTCCCAGCCACCGCCACCCAGGAAGCCGAACCGATGTAGTTGTATGCGCTCCCTTCGGTTACGACCCCGGCTCCGACGGCCGCACACGGGACATCCCCTCCCCCCAATACAACCGGAGTCCCGGGGGCAAGCCCCGTCTCATCCGCAGCTTCCTGGGAAACCCGACCGACGACCTCTGCACTCAGAAGGATCTCCTCCGGTAGCTTCTCACGCTCCAGCCCGAGGATCTCGATGTAGTCCTCGGCCCAACGCCGATCGGTGAGGTCTAGAAGCCCGGTATTTGAGGCATCCGAGTAGTCGGTGACGAAGCGGCCGGTCAACCAGTGCACGAGCAGATCCTTCGTCCCGAGGAAAACGTATGTTTGACGGTATAATTCCGGCTCGTTCTCCTTCAGCCAGAGCAACTTGGCCGCAGGGTAGAGGGCCAGCTCGAGGCCACCACCGGTGCGGCGGTAGAACTCCTCCCAGCCGATCCGCTCCTCGATGAGCTTCGCTTGGTCCTCGCTCCGATGGTCAGGCCAAAGTATGGCCTTCTTTCGCAAGAGGGTCCCGTCCTTCCCCACCGGGATGCAGCCCAGCATGTGCCCGCTGAAGGTGACCGCAGCGAGATCCTTGGGGTGCACCCTCCCCTTTTCAAGGACCGCCTTGGTCGAGCTGATGAACGCCCGCTTCCAATCATCGGGATCCTGCTCGACCCATCCGGGCTTCGGATACTCCGTGGGATACGGGAGGTAATGGGCGGCCAACAATTCACCCTCCGGGGTGAACAGGGTCGCCTTGTTACCCGTAGTCCCCAAATCGTGTGCTAGAACCACATCCGGTCTGGACACGATACCATCTCCTTCCCGTTCAATGAACCTCCCAATCGGAATTGGGCCGGTAAGAGGATCCCATAATCAAACAGTCCGAGCCCGCTTGGATGAAATCGAGTAGTGCCCACGTCAATGAGCGATATAACGGAATCTGCGGGTAATCGAGCGGCTGCATCGTTCCCTTCCCCGCAAAACGAATCAGCACCTGTCCAGCATTACCGCTGTCTATGCCCATACACCTGTAAAAATATCTCTCAGTGGGGCGCTTGTCAAGTCGTAAACTCAGACTATCAACATGGCATCATTCAGCCAGCCATCGGGCCGCAAGTCGACGATTGATCAGGAAACCTCAAGGAGCCTAGGATTTGCTAGATGTCTTTACCGAGAATGTGCAAGGCGGCCGCCTTGCGCGCGGGGGTGATGACGTTCCCCCTGAACG
>CAZGRE010000068.1:0-5131 GCA_964528085.1 uncultured Thermotogae bacterium
CACCTCCTCTTTCGCGATGAGCTTCTTCGCCCGGGTTATGCACTCCTGTTCCTTCTTCTTCAGGGAGGCGATCGTCGTGGTGAGATCATCTAGTATGTCAAGTTTCATAATACTGTTTACAGGTGGAGGGCAGAAGAAGGGAGAAAAAGGAGGGTCACCGAGGCAAGATCACCAGGTAATGATCTAGGAACCTGGGAGGGCTGCCGATGACCCTCGAAGACAGCGTACACGTTTTTCGGCTCCGTGTCCTGCAGCGAGCCGAGGAGTTGGGGAACGTCAGTGCCGCGTGCCGTGAGGCAGGGATCTCGCGAACGCTGTTCTACCGCTGGAAGAAGCGATTCACGTTGTACGGGATCGATGGGCTACACCCGCGTAGAACCGAGGCCCGTCCGGGGATGTCCTCAGCTGGACTCGATCAAGGAACGCAAGGTTATCGCCATGGCGCTAAGCATCTCTCGTTTCGTTGAGTTCTACGACTTCCACAGACCACACCAAGGTTATCGCACCCCTTATTATTGCAAATGCTGCGCAATAATTAAGGTGTTCGGCTCCTGCTGTCAATCAGAAGATGGAGAGGAGCTGCTGATGGCCACTACTCTTACACAACACGACCTCCACTGAGGGTGAGGGAGTCTGACCGACCTACTTTGTAGGATTGGGCTTCACTGGTCTTGACAGCGAGGGTGGCGACGTCCTATGATAGATCCATGAAAATGCGCATTATTCTTATAGCCTTATTGGTCCTCGTCTCCTTCTTAAGCCTCTCTCAAGAGAAGGGGGCGATCTGGGTCCTCGGGATCGATGGCGAGATTGGTAGAGGAACGGTGTCGTATCTCCGTGAGGGGCTGGCAGAGGCGACGGCGGCCGGGGCGGCGGAGGTGGTGATCACCTTCTCAACCCCGGGGGGGTATCTCGACTCCATGATAAGCGCGCGCGATATCATCCTCGCGGCCGAGATCCCTACGATCGCCTATATCGACCGCGAGGCGTACTCGGCCGGTGCCCTCCTGGCGATCGCCTGTAACAGGATCTACTTTGCCCATGGCGGGGTGATGGGGGCGGCGACGCCGGTCTACTTCATTTCTGGGAGGATGATCGAGTCGCCGGAGAAGGTCGTCTCAGCGATCCGCAAGCTGTTCGCTGCCACAGCCGAGGCGCGAGGGCGCCCCCCCGAGGTCGCTGAGGCGATGGTCGACAAGGACAGCGAGATCGAAGGGCTGATCGAGAAGGGGAAGCTACTCACCCTGACCTCGCAGGAGGCCTCCGAATGGGGTTACTCGGAAGGAGAGGTGGAGAGCCTGGAGGATCTCCTGGCGGCAGAGGGGTTCGCCGGACGGTCGATCGTCCACTTCTCCCGGCGATGGGTCGACAACGTCGTCGATCTCCTGACCCAGACGTGGGTGGCGGCCATCCTCATCACCGTCGGTATGCTCGGCCTGATCGCGGAGATGATGATCCCTGGGTTCGGCCTACCCGGGATCGTCGGCCTCGGCTGTCTCGGCGTCTTCTTCTGGTCTCACTTCCTCGTCGGGCTGGCCGGATGGGAATCGCTCCTCTTCCTCTTAGGAGGGCTTGTGGCGGTCCTCCTTGAGATCTTCGTCTTCACCGCCGTCGACTTCGGCTTGGCCGGGATCGTCGGGCTCGTGCTGATCGGTCTCGGTTTCTACACCTCGATGGTAGGCCCGCTGACAGATTCGGCCGAGGCGATGCGGGCGGTCGGCGCGGTATCCGGAGGCCTCGTCCTCGCCCTGGTGGGGACGGTCTTACTGGTCACAAGGCTCCCGAGGACACGCCTCCGGTTGGGGGGAGTGATCCTCTCCTCGGCGATCACCGGGAGGGCGTTCGATAGGACGGAGAAGAGAGGAAAAACGGGCCGATGGGTGGGAAGACAAGGGACCGCCGTCACCGACCTTCATCCGGTGGGGACGGCTGAGTTCGACGGTGAACGGGTGAACGTGGTCTGTGAGGAGGGGTTCTTGGAGAAGGGAACGCCGATCGTGGTGACGGAAGACGACGGCTATCGGAAGGTGGTCAAGGGAATGCATAAGGAGATGCAAGCATGACTATTAACATTGCTATTCTAGCACTGGCGATCCTCGTTCTTGGGATTTTCTTCTACTTCGTCCCGGTCGGTCTGTGGATCTCCGCTCTGGCGGCGAGCGTCCCCGTAGGTCCGATGACCCTCATCGGGATGAGGCTGCGGAAGGTGAACCCGCACAAGGTGGTCGGGCCGATGATCACGGCGTGGAAGGCGGGGCTCCGCCCATCGATCACGGAGTTGGAAGCTCACCTCCTCGCCGGTGGGAACGTCGACCGTGTCGTGCGGGCCCTGATCTCGGCGGACAAGGCGAACATACCCCTCAACTTCCAGCGCGCGGCGGCGATCGACCTCGCCGGCCGCGATGTCTACGGGGCAGTCGCAATGTCGGTCAACCCCCGCGTGATCGAGACGCCGAAGATCGGGGCGGTGGCGAAGGACGGGATTCAGCTCTTCGCCCTGGCACGGGTGACGGTAAGGGCGAACATCGAGCGCCTCGTCGGTGGAGCGACCGAAGAGACGATCATCGCCCGTGTCGGCGAGGGGATCGTCTCCGCGATCGGCTCGGCCTCATCGCACAAGAAGGTGCTGGAGAATCCGGACTCGATCTCCAAGCTCGTCCTGGAGAAGGGGCTCGATGCCGGAACGGCGTTCGAGATCCTGTCGATTGACATCGCCGACGTCGACGTGGGAAAGAACATCGGAGCGCAGCTTCAGACCGATCAGGCCGAGGCCGACCTGAAGGTCGCCCGCGCCAAGGCCGAGGAACGCCGGGCGATGGCGATCGCCAAGGAGCAAGAGATGAGCGCCCTCGTCCAGGAGCGACGGGCGGCTGTCGTCGAAGCGGAGGCGGAGATCCCCCGCGCGATGGCCGAGGCGTTCAGGAGCGGGCGTTTGGGGATCATGGACTACTACCGGATGAAGAACATCCAGGCCGATACCGAGATGCGTGAGGGCCTCGCCAAGGGAGAGGAGAAGGGGTCGCGAAGGAAGGAGGAGTGATGGGGGACGCACACCCTCTGTTCCGCTTGATAAGGGAGATCCTGCACGAGGACCCTCGTGCAGCGATCGTGCTCGCTGAGATCGTCGGGCCGCCGCCCGGGCTCACCGACGGTCCGCCCAGGCTTTGGGACGAGTAGCCAGATCGATATCGATGACGACCGCCGCTCCGTGATGTCGGGCTGGACTTAAAAGCTTAAATGCAGGGGACCTGTCGGATTGTCCGGCAGGCCCCCTGCTCTGAGCGGTCGGTTCGGTTTACGGGGTCACGATGATCGGGACCAAGAGCGCTTTCCCCTGTCCGAACACGATCCAGAAGAAGTGCCTCCCCGGTGGGAGGTCCTCCGTTCCGATGTCGAGGACGTACGTGTTCCCGTTTTCATAATGGCCGGAGAACGAGTAGACTGACATGTCGAGCTCCCCTCCACCGCCGGCCCCGTTGAATCCCGGTCTGTCGACGTTCACCCACGGCCAACCGGTCTTCCTCCGCTCCTGGCGCGGTAGGGGGAAGCCGACCTGTACCACCTGACCGGCACGGACCGTAGCCGGCTCTATTCCGACTAGCTGTTCAAGGTCTTCGAGTGCAGGGGAGTTGGATGCCCCGGCCGTCCCGGCCAGTGGGCGCCCCTTCTCATCGAGGCCGTGGGTGAGGATCCCGCTGTTGGTGTGCCAGTTGTCCGCTGTGTCCGGCCCGAGGGGGTCGATCCGTTCCATCGTTGCGAACGTGCTCGCGCTCCCAGCGGCCCAACCGTCGCGTCCAAGATAGGAGGTGTTCGCCGTGTCGACGAGGTTCCCGTCCGCATCGAACAGTGCGATGACCTCACCCCGGTCGGAGAGCTCAAGCTCGAGGGTGCGGGAGGTGTCATAGAGAACGCCTGCTTTCACGTCTTCTACCGTCCTGTCGTCCCTGCGCTCGATCGTGTAGTACCCGCTGTTCGCTTCCTCCGCTTCGCTCGTCACGAGCCATGAGATGCCGCTCGGTTCCTCCTTGATGAAGTGGATCGGTCGGTAGCTCTTCTCCTCCTCGCATGCCGGGACCGATGCGCCCGGGATGATCCCGGAGAGCTCTATGACCTTCCACTCTTGCTCCTCGGCGGTCGTCGGCCTCGTCCTCCGCCAGCGGATCGTCCAGCCGGTCAGATCGATGGGGGACGTTCCGAGGTTCCGAAGCTCGATCCATTCATCGCGAGGATCGGCCGCCGTCCCGGCCCAGGCGACCTCATTGATGATCACCCTCCCCTCGCATTCGGCTGCCGAGGGGCTCGTCCCACCGCCTCCGCCGATCACCGGTGTCACGCCGATCGTCACCTTGGCGGTGTACGTTCCGCCGTGTCCATCGGAGATCGTGTAGGTGAAGGAGTCCGTACCGGAGAAGCCGTCAGCCGGTGTATAGGTGAACGTCCCGCCCTCGTTCCGGAGCGTTCCATTTGCAGGCTGAGTGAAGGACACCACCGCCAAAGGATCCCCATCCGGATCGGTGTCATTAGCGAGTGGGTCGATGATGAGCGGAACGCCTTCCTCGGTCGTTGCGCTGTCATCCTGGGCGAGCGGAGGGTCGTTCACCGCAGCGACGGCGACGACCACATCGGCGGTGCTCGTCCCCCCCTTCCCGTCAGAGACGGTGTAGGAGAAGGTGTCGACCCCACTGAATCCGGGCTCTGGGGTATAGATAACATCTGTTCCATCGCTCGAAGCGACCCCGTGTTCAGGGGGTTCCACCGATTCGACCGCCAGGCGGTCGCCATCCGGATCCGAGTCGTTTGACAGAACGGGTATCGTCACCGGGGTATCCTCGTCTGTGACGGCACCGTCGCCTTGGGCGAGGGGCGGATCGTTTGACGCTGCGACCGAAACGCTAACGGTCGCTGTATCTGTACCTCCGTTCCCGTCGGAGACGACGTAGGTGAAGGTTTCAACCCCGCTGAACCCCTCATCAGGGATGTAGGAGATCGCGGTCTTGGCGTTCAGGACCGATCCGTGTGCGGGCTGCGCAACCGACTCTACAAGGAGGAAGTCCTTGTCCTGATCCGAGTCGTTCTCCAAGACTGGGATCGTTACCAACGTCCCTTCCTCGGTGGTAGCGCTGTCATCCTG
>CAZGRE010000069.1:0-5073 GCA_964528085.1 uncultured Thermotogae bacterium
CGTCTACCGCCTTTACGGGCTCACGGAAGAAGAAATCAGAATTGTGGAAGAGCAGAGGTGAAGGCCGCCGTTGTATAACTTAGTTGTACAATCGACCATAATTATTGTACAATCGGGCGGAGGTCCCCATGCTGAAACGGTTATTCGGTTCAGAGGCTCGGGTGAGGATACTGAGCCTGTTCATGTTGAATCCCGCATCTGAATTCTACCTCCGGGAGATCGCCCGCAGGCTCGATCTACCACCGCACGCTGTGACACAGGAGACCAAGCGCCTAACGGAGATCGGCCTTCTCATACGTGAGCGCCGCGGGAACAACGTCTACTTCCGCGTCAACCGTGACTTCCCGATCTTTCCCGAACTGAAAGCGATCATCCTGCGGACGGTCGGAATCGGCGACCGGCTCAGGGAGGCGCTGACACAGGAGGGGGATATCGACGCGGCCTTCATCTACGGCTCATACGCCAAGGGCGGAGAAAGCCTGGAAAGCGATGTGGACATCTTTATCGTCGGGGATATACCTCCGCGACGGTTGACTCCTATCCTCTCACAGCTCGAAGAGGAAATAGGACGGGAGCTGAATGCCACCATATTCACGCGCGAGGAGATGAGCCGGCGGATGAACAACGGCGATCACTTCGTCTCCTCGGTCATGGCCGGCCAGAAGATCTTCCTGATTGGGAATGAGGAGGTACTCGAATCCATTGCTGAGGGATGACGGTCTCCATCACGAGCCCACCTCGCGGGAGGAGATTGCGAACCTCTTGCGTCTAGTGAGACGGGACCTAGTTCAGGCTGATATCAGAAGCCTCTATCCCGACGGACGTTTCGCCTTCGCCTACAACGCGGCCCTCCAGCTTGCAACCATCTTCCTCCGCCTTCAGCAGATCCGCATCGGCGCGCATTCCCACCATGTCCGGACCTTTCGGGAATTGAAGCGCCTCCTTCCTTCCGAACAACGGCGATTCGCTCTGGAGTTCGAGCGGGCGCGGCGGAAGCGGCACACACTGATGTACGATCAAGCCGGCGCAATCAGCAACCGTGAAGTCCAAGAACTCATAGCCGAGGTCAAAGAGTTCCATGAATGGCTTTTTCACGAGCTTAGTACCCGGTTCAGAGAGTACCTGCCCGACGAAGTGGAAGGAGGAATGCCAGATGAAAAGCCTTCGTAAGGAACTGTGGTTCGAGACCCCGACCCGCCGGGCGTTCATCAACATCACCCCGCAGGTGGAGGAGGCGGTGCGTGAGAGCGGAGTAAAAGAGGGGCTGTGCCTGGTGAACGCGATGCACATCACGGCGAGCGTCTACATCAACGACGACGAACCGGGGCTCCTCGCCGATTACGAGGAGTGGCTGGAGGGGCTCGCTCCGCACGAGCCGATCTCCCGCTACCGCCACAACCGCACCGGGGAGGACAACGGCGACGCTCATCTGAAGCGCCAGATCATGGGGCGTGAGGTAGTGGTGGCGATCACCGACGGAAAGCTCGATCTCGGCCCGTGGGAGCAGATCTTCTACGGCGAGTTCGACGGCCGGCGGAGGAAGCGCGTGCTCATCAAAATCATCGGGGAATAGAGCTGCGATCCGCTACCCGATCAGCGCCTCGATGATCGTCCGGCAGAAGGCGGGAAGATCGATCGGAATCCTCGATGTGATCAGGTTACCGTCGCGGACGACCTCCTGATCGATCCACTCCGCGCCGGCGTTTCTCAGATCGTCCTTGATTGAGGAGACGCTCGTCACCCTTCTCCCTTTGAGGATCCCGGCCGAGGCGAGGACCCAGCCAGCGTGACAGATCGCAGCGACGACCTTCCCCTGCTCGTAGGCGTCGCGCACAAGCCCGACGAGGGCTTCATCGCGGCGGATCAGATCAGGTGCGTAACCGCCCGGAATCACGATTCCATCGAAATCGTCGGCCTTCGCCTCCTTCCCCGCGAGCTTCGCCTCAGCCGGATAGCCGAGCTTGCTCTTGTAGACCCTCGCCTCCGACCCGACTGGGACGACCTCGGCTCCCTCCTCCTGCAAGCGGTAGTACGGATACCAGAACTCGAGCTCCTGATAGAGATCGGCAACGAGAAGCGCGACCCTCTTTCCTGAAAGCTTCATCCTTCCCTCCTTGCTAGATCCAGCGTACCCACGATCATATCCCAACGCGAACCGGCTGCGGCGGAGGTCCGTGCCGGATGAGATCGTCCAAAAGCTCGCCCAGCCGCTGAGGGACGAAAAGCTCGTTTGAGCCGCGGATCTCGGGGATCGTCCACCAACGGAATCCGACGAAAGCGTCAATCTCAACCTTCTCGGGGTTTCCTTTCATCGTCGGTTCGTACCACTCTGTCTCCGCAAGGTAGTAGGTCTCACGCTGGCTTATCCTCCTGCCCGCCCAGGAGAACGTGTGCTCCCGGATCCAAAGCGGTGGACCGAGGCGGAATTCCTCGAGGCCCGTCTCTTCCCGTAGTTCCCGGCGGAGGCAGGATTCCGGCTCCTCGCCGGGGCCCATTCCGCCGCCCGGTGTAAGCCAGAGCCTAAACCCGCTCGCCGGTTCCTCCGCTTGAATCAAGAGGACCTTCCCTTCAGGGGTGAGGAGAACGGCGCGGACCGCCTCCCTACTCTCAACCCTGCGATCTTCCATCGAACCCCCTCGTCCCATCTTACCCGAGACTGGGGAGCGGTGAAATGCCCGATACCTTCCGCAGACGTAAACTATCGAAAACGGATTGAGCTCAAGGAGGATGAAGATGAGCGAGAGGGCGAATCGAAAGCGAATGCAGTTCCTCTTCGATTTGTTTACAAAGCTATAGTAAAGTCCCTCTCCTACTACTTACCCCGCTTCATGGTAATGGCGATCAAGATTATCAAACCCTTAACGATCGGCTGAAAAAAGGGCGAGACACCTAGAAGATTCAGTCCATTACTGATGATGCCGATAATGAGAGCACCCAAGGCAGTCCCATGGATGGTTCCGATGCCTCCGGTCAGGGTTGCACCTCCAAGAATGGCGGAGGCGATGACGTCGATCTCCATCCCCACGGCAGCGGTCGGTTGGGCAGAGAGCAGACGAGACGTAATCAGGACTCCGCCTAAACCGCTCAGCAAGCCGGTGAGTACAAATCCCGAAATCCTATATCTTTTGATCTTTATTGCGGAGAGACGTGCTGCCTCTGGGTTGGCACCGATCGCGCGGATATACAGCCCGTGCTTCGTCTTGTTGAGAACAATAAAAGCAGCGGCAAAAACGGCCAGCGCGATGATAGAGGAGACGGGTATGCTACCGACGTAACCCGCGCCAAGGACGCCGAAGCTCAGAGGGAGACCGGAGATCGGATAGCCCTGGGTCCAAACATAGGCGATCCCTCGTGCGATTCCCATCATCGCAAGCGTTACAATAAAGGATTGGACCCTCCCATAGACAACGCCGATACTAATCACCATTCCCACCACCGCTCCAGCGAACAACCCCCCCAAAATAGCAAGTACGAATGACCCTGTCGTTGTCAAGATTGCACCGGTCACAACCCCGGCAAGGGCGGCGGTCGAGCCAACGGAAAGATCGATCTCACCCAATAACAACAAGAATGTCATGCCGACAGCGATGATGAAGTTTATTGACACCTGCCGTGTAACGTTCAACAGGTTCCGCGAGGTAAAGAAGAACTCCGACGCAGAGGAAAAACCAACAACCAGCAAGATTAGAATGACTAGCAGGCCGATCTCTCCCGAAAGGATCCTATATATCCTCGACAGCCACGAACGATCCACTCCGAACCTCTTCCCCGCCATTGAATCACCCGCTCTCCTTCCTACCCCCTATCCCAGAGCTAGGGCGACGATCTCATCTAACTTAGCATCGCGCCCCCCGAGCATCCCAACAATTTTCCCTTTCTTCAAGACAATGATCCGATCGCATATCCCAAGAACTTCTTTGAATTCAGATGTCAGGTAGAGAATTGCGACCCCACTCTGCGCCAGCTTGATGATCAGTTTACGGATCTCGACCTTGGCGCCGACATCGATTCCCCGGGTAGGCTCGTCCAACACGATGATCTTCGGTTTCGCAATGAGCCACTTTGCGATAGCCACTTTCTGCTGATTACCGCCGCTGAGATTCCGAACGGGTATAGCACCATCGTTCGGTACAATTCGGCAGGCGGCGATCGCCTCTTGGCTAACAAGCCGTTTCTTCCTACTCGACAGGAAAACTAGCCCGAAGAGTACTCGCTTTATGTTCACCATGATGATGTTGTTTGCAACGGTGAGCAACGGGAAAATCCCTTGAGTCTTGCGCTCCTCGGGAACTAACGCAAGCCCGGTGTCTTTCGCCTTTTGAGGAGTCAACGAGGTGTATTCACGGCCGAAGATTTTAACCGAACCCGAGGAGATGGGATCCACTCCGAAAATGGCACGCCCAATCTCCGTCTTCCCAGAGCCGATCACCCCCGTAATGCCAAGGATCTCCCCTTTTCTCAGAGTGAAGCTAATAGGCTCGTTCAATTTTGGGATCCAAAGCTCGTTCACTTCAAGCGCGAGTTCGTCGTCCGTCACTTTGTGCTCCAAGAGACGCACATCCTCAACCTCTCTACCAACGATGGCTCTCGATAGCTCTTCCACCGAGGTTCTCTCTATATCGAACGTATCGATCAGGGCGCCGTCCCTCAATACAGAGACGCGGTCAGCCAGCTCGAAGACCTCCTCTAGATGGTGCGAGATGTATAAAATGGTTACGTGCCTTTCTTTTAGATCCCTCACAATGTCAAAGAGGGTGACTATCTCTGCCCGGGACATCCCGGTGGTCGCTTCATCCATTATCAGGAACTTAGCGTTTAGGGAGATCGCCTTCAGGATCTCAACGATACGCTTCTGGCCGAGGCCTAGCTCACCGATCGGCGCGGTAGGATCGATCTCAACGCTAAACCTCTCCAGCAACTCCTCCGCCTTATTACGAATGTTTCGGGATCTAAGCCAGCCCAGCTTGCCACGGGTCGGCTCATTTCCAAAGAAAAGGTTGTACATAACCGGGAGTTGGGGGAAGAGGTTGACCTCCTGGTAGATCGCTGCGATACCGATTTCTCTTGACTGAA
>CAZGRE010000070.1:0-4956 GCA_964528085.1 uncultured Thermotogae bacterium
ACTGGATCGTGTCCTCGTAGGTGAAGTCGGCCTTCGTACCGACCGACGCCGCCCCGTTCTCCGCCTTCTCGAACGTGAAGTCGGGGATGGGCCGGTGATTGGTCGCGAGGACCCACTGGTTGCTGTCGGCCGCCTTGTCGTAAGTCCCATGGCGCTCGGTGTGCAGGACCCGCGTCTGAAGCTGGATCGTCCGGCCGGCGACCATATCCTCCGGCTCCGCGATCTGAAGATAGATCAAAAGATACGTCACCGCTCCTCCCGGCTGGTCCTGGACGATGTTGTCGTTCGTTATGTCGATCCTGACCCCGCCCGTACGGAAGCCGGAGAGATCCGTCTCCTCGCCGATCTTGACCTCGGGCCCGCCCTCCTCGTCCTGGCGCCAGACCTCGATCTTCGTGATGTCCGGGTTCCCGGAGGCCGTCCCGACGTTCTTCACCACCACCGGGTCGATGGCGACGTCGTCGTCGTCCTCGTCGCGATCCTCAAGCCGGATCCGTTGGGCGAGGAGCCTTTGGCCGGAGTAGGCCGTTCCCCCCTCCGGCGGGGTCATGTTCTCGACGAACTCGAACCCCGGCTCGTAGAGGCCGAGGGTGTCGGGATACACGACCTCGTCGCTCGGATAATCGGTCGTGTTCTCGCGCCCTTCGATCCTGACCGCGGGCCGGAACGTGTGCCCATCATCGGGGACCCCGATCGTGTAGTAGAAGGTAAACAGTTGATCCTCGTCGTCGACGACGGTGAAGTTCTGGTCAAGGTTGTACCAATGGCCGGTCTTGAAATCGACGATCTCGCCTGCGTCGAGGGTGAGGATCGTCGTCGCCCCGGCCTTGACCACGATCCTCTTTATCTCATCACCGTCGGCCGTCCCCGTGTTTCGTATATAGACCCTCCGGGCCTGAACATCGAAGTTGTTGGAATCGTCGTCGTAGGCGCGGACGCTCTGAACCACGACATCATCGGTCGCCGCGATCCCGGAGGCGAGGCTCTCGCTCTCGTCCTCGATCCGCTCGAACCCCTGCTTGCGGATCGTCTGCGTCGTCCGGGACGTAACGGATTGCTCGTAGGCCACGTCCTCCCCATCGTCTCCCTCACCCTGTTCCCGAACGAGGAGGGTCGTCTTCGTCCGGACCGTCCGGCCGTCGGTTACGTCTCCCTCCGGAGCGACCTTCATTTCGACCTTGACCGTCACCCCGCCGTTGTCGGCTATCTCAGGGGGATTGTCCCCAGCACCCCCAGGACCTTCAAAATCATCATGCTCGAAAGTCATCGGGCTGGCGGGGTTCCAAGCACCCCAACCCCAGACGTAGTCGTTTCCGCCGATCGTGAGTGTCACACGCACCTGCACGATGTCGCCCGGGGTCGCGCTTCCGAGATTCTCGATCCGCACGATCGTCTGGGGACCGGTTTGAACCCATCGGACCGCGCTCCCATTGGCATCGTTGTCGTTGAACGTCGCGATCTGGACGACCGCCTCGTCTCCCGGATTGAGATACCCGGCATCCGGAGAGGAATCGCCGATCTCGTCGAACCCGCCGTTTCGGATCGTCTCGCCGGTCAGATCCGAGATCCACGCGCTCGAACCGGGCGCCCCGTTGCGGACGTAGTCAATGAGCGATTGCAGCTGCACCGTCTCCCCGCCGGAGACGCTCGACCCGACGGTAACGTAGATCTTCAGGTAGTGCGTCGTCCCGTCGAGGTGATACCCGCCGAGGTTGATCGTGACCCCGGTGCCGCTGTCGATTCCGGAGAGGTTGTCGAGCTCGCCGAGGACGTCCCCTCCGTCCTTCACCGTGATCTTCGCGATATCCGAGCCGTCCGCCGTCCCCAGGTTACGGATCGTGATCGTAGCGAGCGTCACGTCCTCACCCGCGCTCCGCGTCACGCGGATCTCCTGCACCAGGATCGTATCGGTCGGGTTGAGGTTCCCCGCTGCAATGTTTCGGTCGGAGAAGCTCGGAAGGGCGAGCGCCGCGCTCGATGTCACCACGACCATCAAAGCGGCGACCGCCAGGCTGTACCGGCAAGTGATCCTCATTCTCGTCCTCCTGTCCGAAGGTCAAGGAACATATTCAATATCATTGCCTGCTCCTGGGGAAAGTATATGTTTCCCCAAAAGAACAGCGGGAGAGTCCCGTCCGCGCGATCTCACATCTCTGTCGCCAAACGATGGGACGGATGTCCGATCCCTCACTCCCCTGCCCAGGGGAGGGCGTCCGTTCACAAGATGCAACTTAAACCCCGGATATCCGGCTACGCAAGCCTCTCCCGCTCGGCGAGGACCTTCGCCCAGAACGGGTCTTCCTCTCTCTTTACAAGCTCGGCCTCACTCACCGGGAAGAGATCGACGGGGACCCCGACACCGGCGAAACGATCGACAAATCGATCGATACGGGCAGAAAGCGGTCCAGCGATCTTCTCGAGGACGATCAAGAGATCGGCGTCGCTTCCGGGGAGGTAATCCCCGCGGGCGAGCGAGCCGAACAGCCATACGGATACAACGTTGCGATCCTGGGATTTCAGGGATCGCGCCGCTTCGGTCAGCCGGCTGCGGACGGCCTCGACATCAAGCGAGATGATCTTGACTGAACCGGATGATCTCACGTGCAGCGCTGATCGCATCATTCGCCTCGCGTTCGTTGAAGTAATCCTTGGGAGAGCCGCTTGCGAACCCGTTCGGGTAGCGGGCGATGATGTAGTACTTGTCGAGCAGCTTCCCTGCATCGATCAGCCTCTCAGGAGGCTTAACCAGATCGGCTATCCCCTCTAACAGCTCCCTCACCGAATGTCCCCAGGCGACCTGATGACGTGCTTGATACAGACCCTTGAGGGCCTTCTCTGCCGCTTGCTGCGCGGAGAAGCATGCCCACTCGTAGTATCCGCCGCTGACGTCGTTCTCCGCGTGCTTGAGATCCCGCTCTGCCTGATCGATCCAGTCCTGCGCCCGTCCGCTCAACAGATCCTCCCTCGCTTGATTCCATTCTACGGTTCACACGTTTCGCGGTCAATATGAACTCAACCACCCCCACTGTCTACCAAGGAGTAGCCGGCGGCAAACCCCAAAATCGAGACAGCCCCCGGCTTCGGAGTTGCCCAGCAGCCCGCGAAACCGTATCCTTAAAACTGGTTGTATGGAGCCGGTGAAGACCGGCCGGTGGGACAAAGGAGATCCCCATGTTGCGTCACTTCACACTCGAATACTGGGTAGAGGAAGGCTGGTACGTCGGGCGCTTGAGAGAGGTCCCTGGCGTCTTCAGCCAAGGGGAGTCGCTTCAGGAGCTAGAAGAAAACATCCGTGACGCGTATCACCTCATAGTTGAATCCGAGGAAGGCCTCCCGTCTACTCAAGTTAAGAGAAAGGAGATCGAAGTAGAAGTTTGAAGCGGCATGCGCTCATCCGCCAACTACTGGCCGCCGGTTGTCGTCTAGAACGGCATGGTAAACGCCACGATCTATACTTTAATCCGAAGAACGGACGGAAGGCCCCAATCCCTCGGCATTCAGAGATCAGAGAGAGTCTGTGTGCGTTGATCAAGAAACAGCTTGGCATCGAGGAATAACGTAGCAGACAGACCGTTGGGCTAACTGGTCGGTCCCATTGGTTGGGTTTTACCACCTTAGGCAAGCCAGGGAAGGAGCGCCATCATCACCGCTTGTTTCGTCAGATCGGCCCGATCGATCCTCCCGGACGAGAAGAGGTGAATCAGGCCGAGGCTCACCTCCTTCTCGGTCAGCCGGTAGACCCTGCGGATGACATCCCGCATCTCCTCGCCGGCAAGGATCGGCTCGCTGATCCCTTCTGGGATCTCGAACGCCGGGCCGAAGCCGAGGGAGACCCTCCCGTCCCGATCGACGATCGCGCATCCCTGGACAGCAAACCAGCGGGAAGCGCCGGGGAAGCGGATCGCACCCGCCTCGATCCCGACCCCGAAGTCCGCCTCGCCAGCCGAGATCGCAGCCCGTGCACGGGAGATCGCACCAGAGATGACCTCCTCGCCGATCGGCTGATCCGGCCCCGGGCCGTCTACGCGGATGACGATCGGATCCGCCCCCGGGAAGAGCTCGCGGAACGCCTCCTTCACCCCGCGGAGCTTGAGAGGGTTGTCCGTCGCGACGTTGATCCTCATAGGAAGATCCTAATCGCATCGTTCATCCTTGCGCAATCCCCCTTCCGTAAGTAGCCTCTTTTCATCATGGGTAAGGTCGTCGCCACCAATCGGAAGGCCCGCCACGAATACGAGATCACCGAGACGATCGAGGCAGGGATCGTCCTCTCCGGGACGGAGGTGAAGAGCCTCCGCGCCGGCCGCTGCTCGCTTCAGGACGGGTACGCCGTCATCCGGGACGGGGAGGCGACGCTCAAGGGGGTGCACATCGCCCCGTACAAGGAAGGCTCGATCTACAATGTCGATCCGCTCCGCGACCGCCGCCTCCTCCTCAAGCGCCAGGAGATCCGCCGCCTGTCGACGAAGCTTGCCGAGCGGGGCTACACCCTCGTCCCCCTCAGGCTCTACTTCAAGCGCGGCTACGCCAAGGTCGAGCTCGGCCTGGCGAAGGGGAGACCGACCTACGACAAGCGGAGGAAGCTGCGGGAGAGGGACGAGGAGAGGAGGGCACAGGAGGCGCTGAAGCGCTACTCCCGCGGGGAGAAGGTGTAGGACTAGCTCCGGAACAGGACCGCTTCGCGCTTGAACAGGCGGACGGCGATGGCGATCAGGATCGAGCCGGAAGCGATGTTCGCAACCAGGGTCAGGATAAGGTCCCTGGCGGCGGCATCCCCGAGGATGATCCCCTGCAGGGCGTAGAGGGCGTTCGCAACGGGGATCAGGAACCTGAGCCCCTCGAAGCTCGCACCGCCGGTCATCGACACCATACCGACGAGGACGATCACCATGTAGACCGGGAGGAGGTACATGCTCGCCTCCTTCTGGCTCCGAGCGTAGGTCCCGACGATGATGA
>CAZGRE010000071.1:0-4491 GCA_964528085.1 uncultured Thermotogae bacterium
CGTCTCCGAGGAGGAGCGCTCGGGTAGCTTCGCCGGGAGCTCCCTCTCCTACGAGGACATCGGCTCCGAAGACCGCCGCGCCGACTACGATGCGACTCTGATTGGGACGGAGGAGCTGACAATCGGCGACAGGGTGCGTACGGCCTACGTCATCGAGTCGACGGCGAAGCCGGATGCCGACGTCGAGGAGATAAGGACGGTGATGTGGGTCGACTCCGAGTACTTCATCCTCCTCAGGATCGAGGGGTACAACGACCTCGGTAACCTCTCTACGACGATGGAGGTCCTCTCCCTCGGCGAGTTCGAGGACCGCCTGATCGCCGAGGAGATCCTCTCCCAGGATCTCGGCGCTGGGATCACGACGACGATCACGTTCCTCGGCCGCTGGCGGCCTGATGAGGAGATCCCAGGTGAGGTCTTCCTCCCAGAGAACCTCCCCGATTTTGACCCGGCTGAGTGGGGGCTTATCGAGGAGGGCTAGTCCCGGTTTGAGAACCTCCAGAGGAGGGCGATCGCCCGAGAGCCCTCCTCCCCGCCTTTCTGGAGGATGTCGAGCGCCCGGAGGGCGAGAAATCCATCGAAGTTCTCTACTCGAACCGGCCGGATCTCCCGATACCCGCTGATAAGCTGAGCGCGAAGCCCCTCATCGAGTTCGAGGGCGATGCTCGCAAGATCGTAGAGGTAGAACCCGATCCGGCAGGAGGAGAACCCGATCACCCCGACCCCGGAGCGGCTGAACAGGATGTGCTCCGCCCGCAGATCGGCGTGGATGATCCCCTTCGCCGTCGGATCATCGGCGAGTGCGCGAAGCGACCGGCGGGCGAGCTCCCTCGCCCGCTCGAACCCCTCCCGATAGGAAGGGGAGAGGAGCCCGTCGAGGGATGGGATTCGATCCTCTCCTTCCCCGGCCGGCCTCAGGTCGGCCGGCCAGTCGAACCCCTCGCAAGAGCGGTGGATCTCACCGATCGTCCGCCCGACGGCGCGCGCGCCCTCCTTTGTCCAGTCCTCGATCGGGATCCGCCTCCCCCTCACCCAACGAAGGAGGGACAAAAGGCGGAAGCCGGAGACCCCGGGCGTCGACACGCTCCGGAACAGCTCCCCGGTCCGCGCCAGGACCGGCTCTGGGATCTCGACCGTTGAGCCGCGGCGGATCTCTCCCAATAGGAGGAACTCGCGCATCAGCTGGTTCTTCGATTCGTCACGCCCGGATATCCGAAGGGCGTAGACCTCCCTCCCTCCTGGGCCGTCGTCGATCACGGAGAATACGACCCTCTTCTTGCGGGAGACGAGGCGGAGCCGCGCATCGGAGAGGCCGTATGCCGAGAGCCCCTTTCGGGCCATCCTCTCGTAGCCATCCGCCTCATCCCCGATCAGGCCGGGTAGATCCATCGGACGATCGCCCCCGCGCTCATAGCCTAACCTTCGACGATCGGCTGGGCAATAAGGTCGTAGCCCTGATGTCCGATGATCTCGACATCGACGAACAGGCCAGGACGGAGCCCCTCCCCCTCGATATAGGTGACGCTGTCTGTATCCGGTGCCTGCGTCCTCATCCTCCCGATCCAGATACCCTCTTCATCGGTCGGGGAGTCGATCACCGCCTCCGCCTTTTTCCCGATCGTCCTCCGGTTCGCCTCGAATACGATCCGCTGCTGGGTGAGCATCAGGCGCTTCACCCTCCGGTGCTTCCTCCAGCCGGGTATCTGGCCGCGCATCCGCGCCGCCGGGGTCCCCTCCTCGCGCGAGTAGGGGAAGACGCCGAGGTGATCGAAGCGGACCTCCCGGACGAATTCGAGGAGCTCCTGAAAGTCGGATTCCGTCTCCCCGGGGAACCCGGCGATGAACGTCGTCCGGAGCGCGATCCCGGGGACCGCCTCCCGCAGCCGCTCGATCAGGGAGAGGGAATCGGCCTTCGTCGTCCCCCGCCCCATCCTCCTCAGGATCCGATCGCTTGCGTGTTGGAGCGGAAGGTCGACGTATTCGCAGAACTTGTCGATATCAGCGTACGCTTCGATCAGGGGGTCGGTGAATCCGGATGGATGGGTGTAGAGGAGGCGGATCCAGTGAAGATCGGGGATCTTAGCGATTCTCCTTAGAAGCTCATCGAGTCCTATCCTCGGGTCGAGGTCGACCCCGTAAGAGGTCGTGTCCTGTCCGATCAGGTTGATCTCACGGACGCCGGATGCGACGAGCTCTTCTGCCTCCTCGATCACATCCTCCGCCGGCCGGCTCCGGAACGGCCCGCGGATCAATGGGATCGTGCAGTAGGTGCAGTTGTGATCGCATCCCTCTGAGATTCGAAGGTAGGCGGTATGAGGCGGGGTCAGAAGGAGCCGGCCCGGTCGGTCCGGATCCTCCCTTCCAAGCCCGCAGGCAGCGGCGATCCCCTCCTCCTCGTTTAGGCCGAAGAGGCGGTCGACCCCGGGGACGTAGCGGCGGAGCCGATCCCCCTCCCGGGTTACAAGGCAGCCGATGACGAACAGCTTCGCCCCGGTCCGCCGCTTTATCCGGATGTACTCCCTTATCGTCTCGATCGATTCCCGCTTCGCCGGTGCGATGAACCCGCAGGTGTTTACGATGATGAAGTCGGCCTCCTCCGGGGATGCCCCGACGATCCCCCCTTCGGTCGCGAGGAGCCCGAGGAGCCTCTCCGAATCGACGAGGTTCTTCGCGCATCCGAGGCTCGCAAGGTGGATCCGCGGCCCATCCTTTTCCTCCTTCATCGCTCGCCCCCTTGAGCTTCAGTTTACCCGCTCCTCCGCCCTCATTCGCAGGGGTTGGCCGGCGGTGAATTCCGAGTTAGAATATTCCATTATGGAATACAGGCAGAGGCGGAGCTCCTACCCGGTCGATCGGGCGGTCCTCGGTTATCTGATCGAGGGGGATCATCACGGCTACGAGCTGAGCGAGCGGGTCTCATCCGGCCTCGGCCCGCTCTGGAGGATCGCTCCGAGCCAGCTCTACAGCGTCCTTCATCGGCTGGAAGGGGAGGGGATGATCGCCTGTCGCGTACAGCCGCAAGGAGGGAGGCCCCCGCGGCGGATCTATCGGATCCTGGCGAAGGGGGAGCGGGCGTTCTGGGCGTGGGTAACATCCCCGGTCAGGCCGCTTCGGAACATCCGGATCGAGTTCCTCGCCAAGGTCTACTTCCTCCGCCGGCTTGCGCCGGAGAGGATCCCGGCGTTGATCGATGCCGAGCTTGAGGTCCTCGCTCAGTTGAGCGAGCGCCTCGCCGGTGCGCGGGTCGAAAGCGACGATGAGAGCTTCGGCGAGATCGTGGTCTCGTTCAGGCAGAGCCAGGTCAGAGGGGTGATCGGTTGGTTAGAGGGGAATAGGGAGCTATTAGAAAAGGAGGAAATCGAATGAGAAAGGGATTGTTGAGAATCGGGATGTTCGTCGCGTTCCTGGTCGGTCTTTCGCTATTCGCCGGCGCAGATACGATCGTCGTCATCGATCAGACGGGGAATCCGGTCACGGTTGTGCAGCCGGTTGAACGGATCGTAAGTGTAGATGGAATCGGGACTTACTACGTTTATGCCCTTGGGGCGGGGGACCGGCTCGTCGCTGGATGGTACCTCGGGGTGAAGGGGTTGGCGAACGCCCCCGAGGCGCTCTTACGCCTCGAGCCGCGCCTGGCCGAGATCCTCCGCTTCGGGGATCCGAACGTCGAGGAGATGGTCTCGCTGAACGCGCAGCTGATCATAGTCAACGGATCCCGGCATGGGGCGTTCGCTACACAGATGAACGGGCTCGGGGTTCCGGTGATCCAGCTCCTCGTCGAGACCCCGGATGGGATAAAGGACGCCCTCCGGATCATCGCGCAGGCGGTCGGCGGGGATGCGATCCCACGGGCCGAGGCGCTGATCGCCGACTACGACAGGGTCTTCAAAGCGGTCGAGGATAGCCTCGCCGATCTATCGGCCGCCGATCGGCCGAAGGTCCTCTTCGTAGGGACCGAGAAGCTGAGGGTGGCGAGCGGTGATATGTATCAGACCGACCTGATCGAGGCGGCGGGCGGGGTCTCGGTCACATCCGGTCTATCCGGCTATTGGAACGAGGTCAACCTCGAGCAGATCCTGATCTGGGATCCGGACGTGATCGTGATCGCCCCCTACGGCCCGGTGACGCCGGAGGATGTCCTCTCTGATCCGGATTGGCAGGCGATCTCCGCCGTCAGGGCAGGCCGCGTCTACAAGATGCCGCGGGTGATCTCGGCGATGGACACCCCGGTCCCCGAGTCGCTCCTCGGCGTCGTATGGATGACGGACCTCCTCTATTCGGATCTGGTCCCGCTCGATCTTGCGAGAGAGGCTGAGCGCTTCTACTCGACCTATTACGACTACGAGCTGACCGACGAAGAGATAGCGACGTTATTGAGTAGGTGATTAAGAGACGTACTCGGGCGGGATGGGTCCTCTTCATCCTCCCGCCCGTCTTCTTCCTCCTCGCCATCCTCATCGGGCGCTATGGGATCCGGTTCGAGGATACCCT
>CAZGRE010000072.1:0-4388 GCA_964528085.1 uncultured Thermotogae bacterium
GTATGGTACGGGTACGCTTCGCACCGAGTCCGACCGGGGACTTCCACGTCGGCCTGGCACGGACCGCCCTATTCAACTGGCTGTTCGCCAGGCATCACGGCGGGAAGTTCATCCTCAGGATAGAGGATACCGACCGTGAGCGCTCAACCGAGGAGTCGATCGCCCAGATAGTCGATGCACTCCGCTGGCTCGGCCTCGACTGGGACGAGTATCACCGCCAGACCGACCGCTACCCCGAGCACCTCCGCGCCGCCGAGTCGCTGAAGGAGCGCGGATACGTGTACGAGTCGGAAGGGGCATGGTGGTTCCGCGTCCCAAAGGAGGGGGAGACCGTCGTCCATGACGAGCTCCTCGGGGACGTCTCATTCTCCAACGAGCAGCTGAAGGACTTCGTCATCCGCCGGTCGGACGGGAGCTTCATCTACCACTTCGTCGTCGTCGTCGACGACGCCGACATGGGGATCACCCACGTCATCCGCGGGGACGAGCACCTGAACAACACGCCGAAGCACGTCCTGTTGTTTCAGGCGCTCGGCCGGGAGATCCCCCGATTCGCGCACCTACCCCTAATCCTCGGGCCGGACCGGGCTAAGCTCTCCAAGCGGCACGGGGCGGCCTCCCTGTTCGAGTACCGCGACCGCGGCTTCCTCCCGGAGACGATGGTCAACTTCCTCGCCCGGCTCGGTTGGTCGCACGACGACCAGGAGGTGTTCACCCTCGACGAGCTGATCGAGCACTTCTCCCTCGACGCGGTCGGGAGCTCGGCCTCGGTCTTCGAGGAGGCGAAGCTCCGCTGGCTGAACCAGCAGCATATGAAGCGGGCCGACCTCGACCGGCTCGTCGATCTCGTGAAGCCGTTCGTGCTGAGGCGGGGGAGGGTGACGGAGGAGATGTGGAACCGGATCGGACACGATCGGTTGATCCGCGGTGCCGACCTCCTCCGCGACCGATCGCACACCCTAGAGGATCTGGGGTGGGCGATGGAGATCCTCTTTCCGATCCCGGTCGATCCGGTCGACGAGATCGAGATAAACGAGCGGCAGGCGGAGCTGATGGAGGGGCTCGCCGACTCGCTCGAGGGGGTCGAACCGTTCACCCCCGAGGAGATCGAAAAGACGATCCGCGCATACCTCTCTTCCCAAGGGGCGAAGCTGAAGGACGTGGCCCTCGCCTGCCGGATCGCGGTGACCGGGAGGAAGGCCGGACCGGGGCTGTTTCAGGTCCTCGCCCCGATCGGGGCGAAGACCGTGAGCGAGCGGCTCCGCTCGTACAGCAAGGGGAAGAGGGGATGATCAGATGGATCATCCTTCTCGTCGTTGCAGGGGTTGGGTTCGCCCTCTCTGCCGGGGCCTACGAGGTCCGACTGGAAGCGGTCGCCGGTGCCTCCCTCCTCGTTGAAACCCCGCTCATTCAAGGGGTGAAGCTGGAGGCCGGCGTCCCTGCGGGGATCGACCCGGTCGATCTCGAGGGGAGCCCGTCGTACGCGCGATTGAATATCGCAGGGAGGGGGTTCATCGTCCTCATCGACCGAACCTCGGATGGGGCGAGGCTCTACGCCGATGCGGACGGGGACGGGAAGCTCGAGCCGATCGATTGGGAATCGACCCTCCCCGATCTGACCCTCGTCGGGAAAGCCGGATTCGAGGTCGCCAACGGGGATGGTGAGGCCGCATATCGGATCAACCTGATGTGGAACGAGACGATCCCGACCGTCCTCACATACTTCTCAGACACCTACAGGCTCGGGGAGATCCCCCTCCCGGAGCGGGGAGTTCGACTCGCCGTGATAGACCGGAACAGCGACGGGTTTTACGATGAGCCGGATCGCGACACCCTTTTGATCGATGTCGACGGGGATGGAGCCCTCCTCGCAGCGGCCGACTCGCACGAGCGATTCAACCTTGATGAGCCGTTCAACATCGCTGGGACGAGCTACGTCGTCACCTCGATCTCCCCTGACGGCTCGCACCTGACCGTCGATCGATCCGAAGATCATGCCGATCCGAAGCCCCCCCTCCTTGTCGGCTACCCCGCCCCGGACTTCGAGGGGGAGGACGCCGATGGGAATCCCTTTTCCCTCGCTTCCTTCCGCGGGGAGATCGTCGTCCTCGATTTCTGGGCCGGCTGGTGCACACCGTGCATAGAGGAGTTAGGTACCATTGAGATCGTCGCTGAGAGGCTGGCAGAGGGAGGGGGTACACTCATCGGGATCAGCCTCGACAGGAGCATCGATTCCTTCCGCGATGCCGTCTCCGAACACGGGATTACCTACCGGCAGATCTACGACGGGCCGGAGGGGCCGATCAGCAGCCTTTATCGGATCGGAGGGATACCGATGATATACCTGATCGACGAGGAAGGGATCATCCGCGGCCGCGATCTGCGCGGGGACGATCTGATCGAAGCGGTCGACCGACTCCTCGACGCCGGGAAGGAAGGATGATGAGGATGGGAAAGGCCCTCCCCCTCATTGGAATCCTTGTGATCACAATCGCCGCCTGCGCGGTGGGGCAAGAACCGATCCTCGAGCTGTCGATCTCTCCGGGGAGCGTTCACATCCCTCCCGGCGGGGAGGCCCATCTCCTGTTAATCGCAAAGAACACGTCCGTCCGTGAGGCGGACGGTCTCAGCGCATCGTTGACTGCACCGGATCGGTTTGCAATCGTGACCGAGCCGGAGACGCTGAAGGTGATCGCCCCGTTTGAGACCGGCTCGATCGACATAATCGTTCGGAGCGAAGACGGAATCGCGGAAGGGGACTACAAAGGCGAGCTTTCGATCGTGTACACCTACTGCATCGGCGAGCTCTGTTTCCAGATCGCAGACAGCCTCACCTTCGACATCGCCGTCGAGGCGGTCTCCGAGGTTGTCCAGACGACGAGCGTCGCTGCGCCGCTTCATCGCCGGGAGGTCCCCTGGCCGTGGATCGGGTTCGGCGCGGCGATCGTCCTCTTGGGCGGGGCACTCCTCAAGGGGGGGCGGACCGGGACGGATTGGTATATCTACCTAATCCTCGTAATCATCGCCTTCGCCAGCCTCGGCTACGGGGTGGCGCGGAATCAGCACGAACAGGCGCAGGGGATCGGGGCGGTCCTCTGCACCTCATGCATCGGGATCGAGGATGCTGCTTCGAGGGAGGCGTCGATATCCACGGCGGGTTTGGAGCGGATCGCGAAGATCACGGAACCGCGTGAGCTCATCGTCTTCTACGCCCCCTGGTGTCATGCCTGCCCGTTCGCCGAGGCGATCGTCGCCCAAGCGGCGGAGCACAATCCCGCGATCTCCTATCGCTTCGTCGACGTCGAGGAGGACCCTGAGCTCGCCGCCTACTACGGGATCATCCGCTCGGGAAGGACGATCGTCCCCGCCGTCCTCCGCGTCGATACGGGAAGGATCATATTCGGGATTGAAAAGCTCGAAGAGAGGCTGATCGAGTTGCTCGAGGAGGGAGAGTGAGGCTCACACGGATCCGTCGGACGATGCAGGGAGGGGGGCTGATCCTCGGCCTGTTCGGGATAAGCGGGATCGGGATGACCCACCTGATCTTCCCCGGGCTTCATTGCTACGCGTGCCCCCTCGCCGTCACCGTATGCCCGATCGGCCTGATGCAGAACCTCGTGATCTTCGGGACACCCCCCTATTTCTGGCTGGGAACGATCCTCGCCTACGGCCTGATCGCCGGCCGCGGCTTCTGCGGGTGGTTCTGCCCGTTCGGCCTTCTGAACGACCTTCTGTCGTTCAGGAAGGCGAGGATAAGCCGGTCGTTCTCCTACACGAAGTTCGCCGTTCTGATCGGGACGATACTGGCCGCCTGGTACTTCGCAGACACTATGTTCTGCAAGATCTGCCCGGCCGGCGGGCTCGAGGCGTCGATCCCGTACTTCTTCCTCGGGGTGGCGAAGTTCAACCGGCCGTTCCTCGTCCACCTCGGGATCCTATCGGCGGTGCTGGTTGGTATGATCATAATCTCGCGGTTCTGGTGCCGCTACCTCTGCCCGATGGGAGCGCTCCTCTCCCTGTTCAACCGGGTGAGCCTGCTCCATCTCCGCTTCGATCCCGACAAGTGCAACAGATGCGACGTCTGCTCCTCCGTATGTCCGATGGGGCTCGAACCGTACGAGGACTACGATGATCATAACTGCATAAAGTGTGGGGCATGCGTCGAGGCCTGCAAGCTCGGGGCCCTGACGCTTCATTACTCACCACGGAGGAAGGGTTGATCCGCTACCTGATCCTTGGGGTCGTTCAAGGGGTGACCGAGTTCCTCCCGGTTTCGAGCTCGGGACACCTCGTCATCGCCGAGCGCCTCCTCGGGGTCGATCCGCCCGGGGTCATCCTCGAGGGGCTCCTTCATCTCGGGACCCTAGCAGCGATCATCCTCGTCTTCC
>CAZGRE010000073.1:0-2085 GCA_964528085.1 uncultured Thermotogae bacterium
ATGAAGAAGACCGCCATTTTGCTCGTCCTGTCCGCCGTCGCCGCCGGCCTCATCCTCGGGCTCGCTGGATGCGGCTCCAAGGAGCCCTCAGGCCCCGAGCCATCGACCGCGACGCCGCCTGCGAACCAGCCGGCAACGACCCCCACCGTCGAACCGACCCCGCCGGAGGAGCCGGAGACCCCGGCGATCCAGCCCGAGGCACGTGAATCCGAGGTAGAGGAGAGCCTCCCTCTCTCCGAGTCGCTTGCAGCCCTCCGGTCTCTCGCCAGCTACCGCTACGAGACCGTCATGATCTACGAAGGGACGGGCGATCTGGAGGCGGATTCCGGGACCCTCACCATCCTCGGGGAGTACGCCGCTCCGGATCGCTACCATCTTACGATCATCGATTCCGCGGAGGGGACGCAGACCGAGTTCATAAAGATCGGTGATTCGCTCTGGGTCTACGACGAAGGGGAGTGGGAGGAGGTACCGGAAGCGGCAGCCGCCGCCATGTCGCAGGCGATATTCACCTTCGCCCTCGATTTCGTCTGGGGGACGCTGGCAGAGGGGCTCGCGGCCGATTCGAACTACGTCGGCAAGGAGACGGTGAACGGGGTCAGGGCGCTCCACTACTCATCGACAAGCTCGGTCTGGGAGGAGAGGATCGAGGCGGGGTTCGAGAACGCCCGCGGCGACATCTGGATCGCCGAGGCCGGGTATCCGGTGAGGTTCGTGTTCACCGCCTCCGGGACGGACGAGGAGGGGAACACCGGCTCGGTCGAGTGGCGGACCGACGTGACGGATGTCAACACCGAGGTGACGATCACCCCGCCTGAGGAGGAGTGAGCCGCCGCTCACCCCGAGCCGGGCGAGGATCACCGTTGCCCCCAGACCTCTCCAACTCCGCCAACGACTCGGCTCTCACCATCATCAGCTGAACCTCCCGGTCAGGTAGTCCTCCGTGCGCGGATCCTTCGGCCGGGTGAAGAGCTCCTCGGTCGGGGCGTATTCCACCAGCTCCCCCATCAACAGGAATGCCGTCCGATCGGAGACCCGCGCCGCCTGCTGGAGATTGTGGGTGACGATGACCACGGTGAACTCGTCCTTGAAGGTCCGCACGAGATCCTCGATCTTCGCCGTCGCCGCCGGATCGAGCGCGCTCGTCGGCTCGTCCATCAGGAGGACCTCGGGGCTCGTCGCCAACGCCCGGGCGATGCAGAGCCGCTGCTGCTGGCCGCCGGATAGGTCGAACGCGCTCCGGCGGAGCTTCCCTTTCACCTCACCCCACAGCGCAGCCTGGCACAGGGCCCGCTCCACGATCATCTTCAGCTCCCGCCGGTGCGCCCCGTGAATCCTGGGGCCGTAGGCGACGTTGTCGAACACCGATTTTGGGAACGGGTTCGGCCGTTGGAAGACCATCCCTATCCGCCCCCGCAGCGCCACCACGTCCACCCTCGGATCGAGGACGTTCACCCCGTCGAACCAGAACCTCACCCTCCGCCTTCGCCCCAGCTGTCCGCTCGTACAGACGGTTGAGGACCCGAAGGAAGGTGGACTTCCCGCACCCGGAGGGGCCCATGACGGCGGTCACCCTCTCCCTGGGGATATCAAACGTGACCCCCTTTAGGACCCGCTCCCGGCCGTAGAAGAAGGAGAGGTCCCGCACCCGGAAGGCGAAGGCCGTCTGCTTGCAGGTCGAACGGGACGGCCGGGCCGTCCTTGTTCGGACTACCATCGCTTCCTCCTCCTCATCCTCGCCCTGATCACGGCGGCGGTCAGGTAGAAGACGAGGACCAACAGGAGGAGGACGAGGGCCGTCCCATACTGAAGGTCACGGGTCTTCCAGAAGAAGGTCGACTCGGTCGCCATGACGTAGAGATGGTAGGGGAGGGCCATCACCTCATCGAGAGGGGAACGGGGGAGCCTGGGGGCGTAGTAGGCGGCGGCGGTGAACATGATCGGAGCCGTCTCCCCGGCCGCCCTCCCCACCGCCAGGATGGCACCGGTGATGATTCCGGGTAGGGCGACGGGGAGGACGATCGAGCGGGTCACCTGCCACCGGCTCGCCCCAAGGGCGTAGGCCCCCTCACGGAACTCCTCCGG
>CAZGRE010000073.1:2185-4263 GCA_964528085.1 uncultured Thermotogae bacterium
AGGTGATCCACTTCACCGCTCGATCGGCCATCCCTCTCGCCCTCATCTCAATGAGCCCCTCCCCGATCAGTCCTCGCAAGGTGCGAGCCGGCGGATGGGGACGTAGCCCGCCTCTTGCACGATCCTCTGCCCCTCGTCGGAGAGGACGAATAGGATGAACCGGCGGATTACTCCCTTGGGAAAGCCGTTCGTGATCATAAACAACGGCCTGAAGATGGGATAGGTCCCAGCGATCACGCTCTCCTCGGTCGGGAGGAGATAGACCCCCTCCTCCCCGGCGACGGCGAGCGCCTTGACGGACGGGTTCAGGTACCCCAACCCGATGTAGCCGATCCCGCCCGGGGTGCGGGCGACGGCGTCGGCGACGGCTGCATTGGAGGACTGGTACAGCATCCCGCGGACGCCGGGCTCCTCGTCACCCAGGACGATCCCCTTGAACACCTCGTACGTCCCGGAGGCGGTATCCCGGGAGACGGGGACGATCTTGCGCTCCGGCCCGCCCAACTCCTTCCAGTCGGTCACCTCCCCTGTGTAGATCGCCTTTATCTGACCGAGGGTGAGGCGCTCGATCGGGTTGGACGGATGAACGATGATCGCGATCCCGTCGTTTGCGATGAACCAGTGATACGGCTGGACTCCGTTAGAGACGGCCTTATCCCATTCGGAGGGCTTCATCCCCCGTGAGGCATCGGCGATATCGCACGCCCCGTCGATCAGGGCTGCTATCCCTGTCCCCGAGCCCCCGCCCTGAACCGAGATCGCAAGGTCCGGATAGACCTCAGCGAACGCCTCCGCCGCCAGCTGGGCGATCGGGAGGACGGTGGTCGACCCCTTCAGCGTCAGCTCCTCGCCGGCAAAAGCGGTGAATCCCAACACCAGGACCGCCCCTACTATCGCTATCGTCCGCAACATCGACCCACCTCCTTAAAGATGCAGATCAAAGTATATAGAAATGGAGACGCCAGTCAAGGGTTAAACAGCGGTAAACCGGTTAAAACCGGGAAATTTACGAAGAAAACGAAATCAAGAGACAATTGCCCAACGAAAGTTTCTAAAAAGTTTAAAGAAAGACGCGTTTAAGCGGGAGAACGCTCGGGACGGGAGACGGCGGCGTCGAGGGCGACCTCGGCGATGTTGAACCCGTATTCGCGGACCCGGAGGAGGCTGTCCATCACGATGCTGATCGCCGGCGCGTTCTCCGGCTGGTCGACGGCCGAGATCTGGGCGAGCTCCAACAGGC
Source organism: uncultured Thermotogae bacterium (assembly GCA_964528085.1). GTDB lineage: Bacteria > Bipolaricaulota > Bipolaricaulia > UBA7950 > UBA9294 > B2-G16. Next base: position 3,426 of record CAZGRE010000073.1, read on the forward strand.
GCACGCGGTCCTCCTTACCGGCGAGGACGCGGTTCGCCTCAGAGGTGTCCGCATCCTCGAACGCCCGCACCGCACCCGCCAGCGCGCCGCGGGATTCCTTGTGCAGCCCCTCCACCCGTTCGGCGACCCCGGAGAGGAGTGTTGCGCGGAGGCCGAGCGCCGCCTGGGAGATCTTCGCCCCGTGATCGGCCACCCGCTCGAGCTGGTCGGCGACCGTGTGGTAGTACAGGAACTGAAACCGCGACATTCCGGCCTCCGCCTCGCTCAACAGATCGCGGAGGAGGAGGCTGAACTCCCTGGCGACCAGGAGGACGAGCCGGTCCACGTCGTCGTCCCGCTCCATCACGTCCCGCGCCAGCTCGTCGTCCCCGTTCAGAAACGCATTCACCGCGTCGTCGAGCATCGCCAGGGTGATGTCGAAGATCCGGTGGATCGTCTGCCGCGCCGGAAAATCGCGGATGTTGACCACCGAGTGCAGAACCACGGTGGACTGTGTCTCCTCCAGGATCTCCACCCCGATCAGGGACTGGGTGATCTCCCTGACCATCCGGCGCTCCTGCGGCCGGACCCGCGGTCCGGTGATCTCGATGACGTCGAACCCGGCGATGTAGCGGGCGATGATGTCCCGCTCGAGCTCGACCCGGCTCCGCCCATCGAGGGGGAGGGTGCACCTGTTGTGCTCGCGGAGCCCCTCCGGGAGGACGAGGAGCGGCCCCTCCTCACCCGGGACGAGGGTGACCGGCCCGCCGTGCCGGATTCCGACCCGCTCCGCCCACTCCTTCGGTAGGGTGACGAAGAACGTCCCGCCGCCGGTGACCTGCACCTTCCGTGTGTACAT
>CAZGRE010000074.1:0-4209 GCA_964528085.1 uncultured Thermotogae bacterium
CCGGCCGCGTTCACCCACAGGATCCCGTTGTCGCGGGCATTGTTGGCTATTCCGGCCACCGTTCCCGTACCATCGTAGAAGTTCGTGTTGTACCACCCGACGGAATGGTTAATGATGTCGATTCCGTTGGCGACGCAGTAGTCAACGGCGTTTTGAAGATCGACCGAGTCCCCGATCTTCAGGAGGTAGAGCGAGGCCTGCGGGGCCATATCGGCGACTACTTCCGCCACGCCGGTGCCGTGCTTTGTGTATTCCTCCAAGCCGTTTCCGGTGTAATCGTGCGTATAGACGACGTTATCGAGCTCACCGGCAGCCTGAGCGTCCGCAAGGCCGATGAATCCAAGGTCGATGATCGCCACCTTCGTTCCTTGACCGTAGTAACCGGCAGCGTGGAAGTCATCCGCACCGGTGAGAGCGACCCCTTGGCTTGTCAGCGCCAGCGGACGCGGACGATAGGGGAGCCGGATGAACGCGACGCCGGCCACCCGGTCGGCGAGCGCCTCCAATCTGTCCACCGGAACGCGGACGCGCATTAGGCTCTTGGAGGTTGCCTCCACCACCCCCCCAAGGGCGGCGACCACTGCTCTGTCGATGGAAGAGACTCGCCCGGAAACAGGCTCGACGATGACCGTGACGAAGTCGCCCGACATGGGGATTCCCCTCTCCCGGGCTATCTCCGAGACGGCCGCCGGTCTGGTCTGGGCCGTACGCGCAAGCTCCTGCAGAACCGTTTCTAGCTTGGGGTTGACTTCATCGGAGGGGATGGACTTTCGGAAGGAGGAATCCTGAGCTGCCACAACAACGCCAAAAGCCGTGCAGAGCAGCGAAATAAGCAGCCAACGCGCAACACTTCGTCCGATCGTCTGCATATCCCTCCCTTTCCTATTATGCCCTTTCCGGAAGGAAAAGTTCCATCGCACTTCTGGGAGGGAAGTAGCGCCGGGCTCGACCGGATCCCTTTTGAATCTCGCTCCCTTACCCCAGAGGGAACAGCTATCTGGGAAGATTAGCGCGGGCTTTCGTCTCTTTCTAACAGTCGGCCCCTTACTGGCATCCGCCGACGCTCCCTGCAACAGCTCTCTCTCGATGCGAAGCCATGCACATTTACCCTTAAGTGCTGCTGGCTCGTAGCACGCACCCCCAGCCGGAAACGATACGCTGGGTCACAGAACGCTCCGAGCTCCTCGCCCAGCATGAACGGCAAACAACGTGAGGTTAGTTTCTGACGCTTCGAGTATACTTCGGGCCGTGAACGACAACGTAGCTATCCACCACCTGCCGCTACAACGAATGACAAAGATGCCGCAACAAGGGCTTGCTTCCGGAGTGGCTCTTCTTCTTGGTGGCAGCGGCCTGGAATGGAGACAATGGTTGAATGGTTGAAGGTTTCGTAATCTGGTTTACCGGCCTGCCAGCGTCTGGGAAAACAACGCTCGCAAAAGCGGTTGAGAGAGAACTGATCGGGCGCGGAATCTACAACGTCCAGCGCCTCGACGGGGACGTCGTCCGCCAGGATTTGACGCGCGATCTCGGGTTCTCCAAGGAGGACCGGGACGAGAACATCCGCCGGATAACGTTCGTGGCCGAGTTGCTCTCCAATAACGGTGTGGCAACATTGTGCTCGTTCATCTCACCGTACAAAAACGCACGCGCCAATGCCCGAGCGAGATGTCGTAACTTCATCGAGGTGTACGTAGAGTGTCCCCTCGAAACTCTCATCAAGCGGGATCCGAAAGGGCTTTACAAGAAGGCCTTGGCCGGAGAGATCAAGGGTTTCACCGGAATCGACGCCCCCTACGAAGCACCGGAGGCACCAGAGATCATCGCTCATACCGGACGTGAAACGATAGAAGAGTCGACCAGAAAGATCATCAACTACCTGGAAGAGCATAGGCTTGTTGCCCTTGCTGAGGAACGCCCCTCCGTCGTGCGGCCCCCCCAGGAGTTGATCAACCGGATCGCAGCACATCCAGAGAATCTTCCCGCCCCCAATGGTCCTTCAATCACATTGTCGAATGCCCTCTTGTGTGAGCTTGATGCTATTGGGTGTGGATTATATACGCCCCTTTCCGGATTCATGACCGAGGTGGAGTACGATCGAGTCGTGGAAGCAATGCGCCTTCCCGACGGAGCTGTATGGTCGATCCCAGTGGTTCTCCCTGTGCCTCAAACCGAGTTCGGCAAGATCCAAGAAGGAATGGTCCTCGCCCTGAAAGGGGAAACTGGTGAGACGTATGGCTTGATCGAGGTCAAAGATACGTACATTCGAAACATCGAACGGGAAGCGGCAGCTGTGTACGGAACGACTGATACAAACCATCCTGGTGTCGCTCGCCTGTACTCCGAGTCTGCAGCAGCCGTCGGAGGTGATATCCACCTTCTGAAGAGAGCCCCTATCACATCCCACCCACTTCATCTCGATCCGGCGGATACCAGAAAGCTTTTCGCCGAGCGCGGATGGAAAACTATTGTAGCCTTCCAAACGAGGAACCCAATCCATCGCGCCCACGAATACTTGCAGAAGTGCTCTCTGGAGATCGTCGACGGATTGTTCATCAATCCGCTCATCGGAGACATAAAGGAAGGTGACATCCCTGCTGATGTCCGAGTGAGATGCTACGAGGAAATCATCAGAGAGTACTACCCGGAGAACCGGGTTATACTGGGAACGTTCCCCATCCCCATGCGCTACGCCGGTCCAAGAGAGGCAATCCACCATGCGATCTGCCGACGCAACTACGGATGCACTCACATCATCATCGGACGGGACCACGCCGGTGTGGGCAACTACTACGAGACCTACGCAGCGCAGGAGATCTTCGACCGGTTCGACCCGAAAGAGCTGGGGATCGTTCCCCTCAAGTTCGAACACGCCTTTTACTGCACGAAGTGCCAACAGATGGCGACCAGTAAGACGTGCCCACATGGAAAGGAAGATCACATATTCCTGTCAGGGACAAAGGTGAGGGAACTGCTGCAAGAGGGAAAGGACCTCCCTCAGGAGTTCACGCGTCCGGAGGTGGCGGAGATCCTGAAGAAGGCCTACCAATAAGTAAAAACCCCATAGTGCACTGCGGGGTCCCCTACTTGGTTCGTTGCGTTAGGTCGGTTTATGGTTCTGGTTCGTAAGCTGAATCCCGTTGGGCCCTTAAGTTTCGGATGGATCTACTCAGTGGGCACTTCTTTCTAAGCTGGTACTACTTCTGCACGTAAGGCCCAGCCTGCAGGTACGGGAGGAGATCAGAGATCCATGAGGAGCCGCAATCGGTCCTCCACCTCTGCCAATGTGGACGGTGTGACCCTTCCCCACGGTTCCACCAGCCGCTCCTTAGCTACCGAGCGCACATCCTCGCACTTGATGAAACTCAAGCGTCTAACCCCTCCCTCAGGCGGACGGATCTCTACGTGAAACGGAATCCCCTTCTGCTTAGTGGTAAGGGGAATGATGACTATAAGCCCCGCCGGCCCATGATTGAACTCGTCCACCGAGATCACCAGACCGGGACGCTGACCCGCTGACTCGTGCCCTTTAACCGGGGAGAGATCCACCAACCAGATTTCCCCCCGTGACGGTTGGCTAAGGCTCACTTCTCCAGCCCGTCAGGGAGCGTTGCCTCCCAAGCGGCGCGTTCTTCCTCTTCCTCAGCCCAGGCACCCTCGTCCGCCCGAAGCGCTCCGAAGGCCGCGTTAGCATCTTTCAAGAAAAGCTCGCGACGATAGCGTTCCACTGCCTCGTCCAGGAGTTCTCGGAGTTTCCTTCCTGTATGAGCAGACAGCTTTTGTAAGGTCTCTTTGGTCTCCTCGCTTACTCGCACCGTGCTGCTAGGCATCGTCTCACTCCTTCCCGTCACTAGTTAGTCTACAAAACAGTGTCGCATCCGTCAAGAGGAACTTCTTGCGATTCGTAGTTTGCTAGTTCGTGGTCTGGAGTCCGTTGGGCCCTTGAGATTGGGGGGTTCTGGTCGTTGAACCCTTCTAATCGAAAAACGCCTTGATCGCTTGCCCTACGTGCTTCTGCTCCGCTTCGGTTAGCTCGGGGAAGATCGGAAGAGATAGGACCTCTCGGCTAGCCTTCTCCGATTCGGGGAGGTCTCCCTCGCGGTAGCCGAGACGGGAGAAGGACTCCTGAAGATGGAGCGGAAGCGGATAATAGATCATCGTCCCGATACCCTCATCTTTTAGGTAATCGCGGAGCGCATCGCGCCTCCC
>CAZGRE010000075.1:0-4182 GCA_964528085.1 uncultured Thermotogae bacterium
CTCGATCAGCCGGTCGATCTCCGGGACGAGGGCGTGGATCCGGTCCCAGTAGCCGGGGAAGTCGTACCACTGGGCGTCGAGCTCCTCGGCCGATTTTCCCATCTGCTCGACCCAGGTGTAGTACTTCAGGTTGTGGATCCTCCGCCGGTCCCAGTAGCCGAGCTCGGCCATCCAGTCGGTGGTGATCCCCTGCAGGTGCCGGTGGTAGTCGATCGCCGCGTCGATCTCCGAGTAGGGGCCGAATCTATCCTCCAGCTCCCGGAGGCGCGACTGGTAGAGCTCCATCGAATCGGTGAACACGGTGAGGACGACGTCCTTTTCGGTCAGCTCGTAGAACTTTGCGAACTTGATCGCCCCGAGGAGGTTCCCCACGCTCGAGATCCCGAGGAGATCGAGCTTCTCGATGAAGCCGTCCGGCACCCCCTGCTTGCACAGGTACTCGTGCCCGGCCGGCTCGTTGAACAGGCGGATCAGGCTCATCGTGTCATTGTCGTCGAGGGCGATCACCATGTCGGTGTTTCTCACGTTGTGGATCCATGGGACGTGCTTGTCCCCGATCCCCTCAATCCTGTGTCCGCCGAACCCGTTCAAAAGGAGGGTCGGGCACTGTTTCGCCTCCCCGACTGCGATCTTGCTCGTCGGGTAGACCTCCTTCAGGTAGTCGCCGCAGCCGAGGGTCCCGGACGAGCCACTCGTCAGGACGACCCCGGCGTAGCGGCCGTCGGCACCGAGCTCCTGCCGGAGGACCTCCTCCATCGCATGGCCGGTGACGTCGTAGTGCCACAGATGGTTCCCGAACTCGTCGAACTGGTTGAAGATCATGATGTTGTCGCGCGTCGCTTCGAGCTCCTTGCACTTCTGGAAGATCTCCCACACGTTCGCCTCGCACCCCGGGGTGGCGATCACCTCGCCGGCGACCTTCGCCAGCCACTCGAACCGCTCGCGCGACATCTCCTCCGGGAGGATGGCGATCGACTCACAGGCAAGCAGGTTGGCATCATAGGCCCCGCCGCGGCAGTAGTTCCCGGTCGACGGCCAGACCGCCTTGTGGAACGTCGGGTCGAACTGCCCGGTGACGAGGCGCGGGACGAGGCATCCGAACGTCGCCCCCACCTTGTGTGCCCCGGTCGGGAACCACTTCCCGACGAGCGAGATGATCCGTGCCCGCGTCCCGGTCAGCTCGCGCGGGATCTCGAGGTAGTTCACCCCGTCGAACCCGCCCCCGTCCTTCACCGGCTCGTTCTTCCACGTGATCCTAAACAGGTTGAGCGGATGAAGGTCCCACAGCCCCACGTCCTTCAGTCGATCTTTTATCTTCTGTGGGATCTTGTTCGGATCCTTCATCTGAGCGAACGTGGGGACGATGATCCCCCGCTCCCGCGCCCGCTGCGCCGTCCGCTCCAACTGCTCCTCGTTGATCGTAAGGTCGATCATCTCATCCTCCCTGATCGGGTTTCTGTTGTACGCCGCTTTCCGTAATGCTATCATGCAGTCTGACCGATTTCCAAGATGCGCGTAGCGAAAGGATGTTGAGGTCGATGCATGAGCTCGTGATCAAGGGAGGGACGATTGTCACCCCGCTTTCGACCCGCTCGGCCGACGTCGGGATCGACGGTGGGAGGATCGCGGCGATCGGGGAGAACCTCTCCGGGCGGGAGGAGATCGACGCCAGCGGTATGCTCGTCCTCCCCGGGGTGGTCGACGCCCACACCCACATGGCCCTCCCGGTTGCGGGTACGCGCTCGAGCGACGATTTCCTGAGCGGGACAATCGCCGCCGCGTGCGGCGGGGTGACGACGATCGTCGATTTCACCGTCGGCCGGCCGGAGACAACGATCCCCGAGGAGATCGAATCGCGCCTGAAGGACGCCGGACCGGCTGTGATCGACTACGCGTTTCACGCCGAGGTGATCGGCTGGGGACCGGGGCGGGAGGACGAGTTCCGCGCCGGGATCGAGCTCGGGGTGATGAGCTTCAAGTTCTACACGGCGTATGAGTCCTCAGGGAGGTGGACCCCCCCGCATACCCTGAGGGAGGCGTTCCGTGTCCTCTCCCGGCTGGGGGGGATTCCCCTCGTCCACGCCGAGGACGAGGGGCTGATCTCATCGATCGCCGAGCGGCTCACCGTCGATGACCTCTCCCGGATGTCGACCCTCGCCGTCGCCCGCCCCCCGCTCTGCGAGGAGACGGCGATATCCCAGGTGGCGGGGATCGCGCGTGAGGCCGATTGTCCGGTCCACATCGTCCATGTAAGCTCGGCCCTCGGCCTTGCCGCCGTCCGCGAGGCCAAGCGGAGCGGGGTCGACCTCACCGCCGAGACCTGCCCGCAGTACCTCCTTCTAACGCGCGCTTCCTACGATCGCGAGGACGGCTACCTCTTCTCCGCCACCCCTCCTCTACGTGAGGAGGGGGACAACGCCGCCCTTTGGGACGGGATCAAGAAGAGGGACATCGACTTTCTCGCCACCGACCACTGCCCGTTCACCAAGGAGCAGAAGGCCTGGCGCGGCTCGTTCCTCGATCTGCCCTACGGTCTCCCCGGCGTCGAGACCCTCCTTCCGCTCGTTTACTCGGAGGGGGTAGGGAAGGGGATCCTCGCCCTCACCGACCTCCCCCGCCTCCTGAGCGAGGGGCCGAGCAGGCGCTACGCCCTCTATCCGCGGAAGGGGGCGATCGAGGTCGGCTCGGACGCCGATCTCGTCATCTTCGATCCCGATTCCAAGTGGACGATCTCGGCCGAGGGGCTGCACATGAATACCGACTTCTCGCCGTACGAGGGGATGGAGGTCACGGGGAAGGTCGCGGCGACGATCTCCCGCGGGGACGTGATATATCGTGACGGGGAGGTCAGGGCCGATCCGGGCCGGGGCGAGTACCTCCGGGCCGGCCGGTTGCAGGGATAAGACTCGTAAAGCTATCATACAGCCTGACCGCCCGATCATGAGGAGGCTAGATGCCGTTTGAGAAGGTCCGACCGCGGAAGGTATCGGCGATCGCCGCCGAGCAGATAGTCGCTGCGATCAACCGGGGCGATTTCCCGGTCGGGAGCAAGCTACCATCGGAGTTCGACCTCGCCGAGCAGATGGGGGTCAGCCGTCCTTCGATCCGCGAGGCCCTGTCGGCGTTGGAGGCGATGTCGATCATCGAGTCGCGCCCGGGGAGCGGGAACTACGTCCTCCGGATGCCCGGCCCGCTCGACGGGAGCAACGCCGCGCACCTGATCGAGAGCGAGGCCGGCTGCCTCGAGGTGATGGAGGCGAGGGGGGCGCTCGAGCCCCCGGTGGCGGCCCTGGTGGCGAAAGGGGGGACCGAGGAGGGGATCGAGAGGCTGAGGGAGACGATAAGGGCGATGCGAAAGCACGCAGCCGAGGACGACTTCGACGCCTACTTCGAGGCGGACAAGGCGTTTCACTGCGCCCTAGCCGAGGCGACCGGGAACCAGCTCGTCACGGCCGCCCTCGCCCCGCTGATCAATACGATGGATCAGAAGGTCTACCGGGAGTTCACCCGGCATTACTACTTGAAGAACGTGGAGGATCTCGAACAGGTCGTCGATCTCCACGGCGAGGTCCTCGCCGCGATAGAGAAGAGGGACGAGGAGACGGCGTTCGCGAAGATGGTCGAGCACTGGACGAGGATGCGCGAGATCTGGGAGGCGTGAATCGGATGCGGGATCGCCTCGATCGGCGATGATGGTTAAGGAAATTTCTTAAGAGAAAGGTGATTTGATGGAAGAGAAGAAGGTGGTCGTCGTTGCGCTGGGAGGGAACGCAATCCTCCAGCCCGGCCAGAAGGGGACGTTCGAGGAGCAGATGAAAAACGTGGAGACGACCTGCAAGCAGCTGACGCAGATGGTCCTCTCCGGTAAGTACAAGATCGTGATCACGCACGGGAACGGCCCGCAGGTCGGGAACATCCTCTTGCAGAACGAGACGGCGAAGGACGTCGCCGCCCCGATGCCCCTCTACGTCTGCGGCGCCGAGTCGCAGGGCCTGATCGGTTACATGATGCAGCAGACCCTGCACAACCTCCTCCAGGACGTAGGGAAGGGGGATATCCCGGTGGCGACCGTCGTCACCCAGGTCGTCGTCGATGAGAACGACCCGGCATTTGAGAGCCCGAGCAAGCCGGTCGGCCCGTTCTACTCCGAGGAGGAGGCGAGGCGGCTGGAGGAGGAGAAGG
>CAZGRE010000076.1:0-4001 GCA_964528085.1 uncultured Thermotogae bacterium
GGTCGATCGGATACCGCACGAGAAGATGTGGGGGGACGACGCCCACTGGCTCCCTCTCGTCCTTGCGGGAAAGAGGATCAGGGCCCGGTTCACGTTCGCTTCTGACAACGAAACCCCGATCGAATGGGAGATCGGTGATGCGAGCGAACGCCCGCGCGCCCGAGAAATCGGCGTATCGCCCGGGATCTACCCCCCCGGTCCGCTGAACGCGATCACCGACGTGGAAGGAGTCAGGATCGGACAGATCACCCTGATCGAAGGGGACGACATCCGGACCGGGACGACCGCAATCATCCCCCACCCCGGGAACGTCTTTGCGGAGAAGGTCCCTGCCGGCCTGGCGATTGCAAACGGCTACGGAAAGCTGATCGGAGCGACTCAGCTTCGCGAGCTCGGAGAGATCGAGACACCGATCGTCCTGACCAACACCCTCGCCGCCCCGCGGGCCGCCGATGCGATACTCGACTGGACCCTCGATCAACCGGGAAACGCCGCAGCGCGCTCGATCAACCCGATCGTTGGGGAGACGAACGACGGGGTATTGAACGCGATAGAGAGACGGGTTTTGACCGCAGACACAGTCAGAGAAGCGATCGAGAAAGCGACGGATGGACCGGTGAGGGAGGGATCCGTCGGTGCAGGGACGGGGACGATCTCCTGCGGGTGGAAGGCGGGGATCGGGACGAGCTCCCGATCGCTCCCTGCGGAAGAGGGCGGATACGCGATCGGCGTCCTCGTTCAAGCGAACTTTCCCGGGAGGCTGCAGATCCTCGGCCGGCCGATCGAGAAGGAGAACGCGCCTCAGATGGGCTCGATCGTGATCGTGATCGCCACCGACGCCCCGCTATCCGACCGGAACCTGACCCGCCTCGCGGCCCGATCGTTCGCCGGCCTCGCCCGGACCGGGGCATCGATGGCGAACGGCTCAGGTGATTACGCGATCGCGTTCTCCACCGCTTCCTCCGTCCGACGGACGCCCGAACGGAGCCGCGGTGTATCCCAGATCGATGTCCTCCCGAACGGGCTGATGAACCCCCTGTTTCAAGCGGCGATCGAAGCGACCGAGGAGGCGATCTACAACTCCCTCTTCCGGGCGGAGAAGATGAGCGGAAGGGACGGCCGGACGGTCGAGGCGATCCCGGTAGATCGGCTGATCCCGATCCTGCTTGACTGCGGGTAGGATAAGAAGGGGCCCCTACTCAACCGTGAGATAGGCCTCTCTTTTAGCCTGTTGCCCGTCCAGGGTCGCTGTAACGACGATCCTCCAATCCCCAGGAGCGGTCCCGCTCCCGACTCTCCACGTCCAGGAGACATCGCCTGAGGCGTCGGCCGACTTCGTCTCCAAACCGGCGGCTTCGCTTAAACCCGTCTTGTAATAGACTTCGATCGAACAGGTCGCATTGGGGATGGTCTTCGCTCGGAGGGTCGCATCCGCCCCTGGGGAGACGGGAGAGGTAAGAGAGACGATCGTCAGGGGGAGACTCCCCTCGTTCGATACCTCGGGGACGAACTCGGCAATGACCGGGTAGTGATCGGAGACCGCGCACGCCATCTGATCGTCATCGAACTGGACGACCCTGGCGTTCACGCTCCATCCCTCGACGATCGACGGCGATACGAGGATGTAGTCGAAATGGGAGCCGTGACACGTGGTAGGGGAATATCCGTCCGGCTCGATCGCGACGAGCCCTGTGCTTTCAGCGAGCTCTTCGATCGTATCCCCGGTTGAACCGCTCGTATTGAAGTCACCGGCGACGATCAGGGGCGTATCCGGATAATCGACGCGGATATCATCGGCGAACCGCGCCAGGGCTCCGCGCTCCTCCGCCCTCTCGGCCGGGTCGCCCGCTGTCAGATGAACCGTTAGGACGAGGAACCCGACCCCATCGCATATCGCGTATGCGAGTTGAGCAGGATGGCGAAAGCCGGGAGGATCGAAGAAATCGACCATCTGAACGTCACTTTTGAGGAATATCGCGTTGTCCTGGCCATCGCTCGAATCGGAAAAGGCAACCTTATCATAGAGCGGCTCTTCCCTCAGGAACTGATCCACCCGCTCGTCATTGGCGATCTCTTGAATGCACAGGATGTCGGCGTCGAGCCGGTCGAGTTGCTCGCTGAACCATTCGCGCCGCGGGAGGGTAGCCTCTGGATAGCCCCTGACGTTCCACGTGACAAGTGAAAACCCTTCCCGGCCAGCGGTCGTGCCAATGGAAACCATCAGAAGGACGAGGACAAAGAGAAAGGCAATCAAAGGACTACGCTTAAGGCTCCTCGCCAGGGTCGTTCGGCCTATCACCGTCATCTCCCTTCGGATATACTTCTAGACCAATAACAGTATATGCAACAACTAAGCTTGATTGAAGTATGAAAATAATAATGAACCATCTTTTGAAGAACTCCACACCTCAGTGGAGGGGGTATTCCGCAGCGCTCTCCTCTTCCTGAACTGGGTTGTCGTTTGTAGTTGAATGGAGATACCCTCTGGTAATCGGACAAAAGGGGTGCCAATTGCGGAAGACCTTCCTCATCGTGCTCGGACTGGCGATCATCGCCCTTGGGACGTTCACCTACTGCCGAGAATTCCGGCTCCGGCCGCCCCCGGAGGGATTCAACTGGAACTATCATCAAATTCAGCGCATCCCGAAAGAAGAGCACCCTTTCAGCTTTGCTGTTCTGGGGGATAACAAGAATAGCTTCTCCACTTTTCAGGATATTCTGCACGATCTCGACGCCAACCGTGATCGGCTGGCGTTTGCCATCGACCTCGGAGACCTCGTCTTCGACGGTGAACGGGCGAAATATCGTATCTTCTATAACCAGATAAAGGACGTACAACTACCGTTTCTCGTCGCCATCGGAAACCACGATATCCGCGAGGAAGGGCGGGCCGAATACTACGAGTTATTCGGTCCATTCTACTACGCCTTCACCGTGGGAAATGCACGGTTCATCGTCCTCGACGATGCGAATCAGGTGCGGCTCGATCCCAGCCAGATGGAATGGCTCAAAGAAGAGCTGGAGGATGCCCGGGCGCTATCCTTTATCTTCGTCTTCCTCCACATCCCTCTTCGAGATCCGCGCCCGGAGCTTTCACATTCCCTTGGCGACGAAGACCAGGTAGAGGAACTCCTCTCCCTGTTCCGCGCCTACCACGTCACCCGGGTGTTCGCCTCCCATATCCATGGCTATTTCACCGGAGAGTGGGAGGGGGTTCCGTACACGATTACCGGTGGCGCAGGGGCTGAGCTGATGGGAACCGACCCTGAGCATTACTTCTACCATTACATGGTCGTCAACGTCGACGGGGGTGAGGTCACCATCTCCGTCATCCGTTTCCCTCCCCCACCGGCCGAGCTATGGGATCGGTTGCTACACACCGCAGCGATCTACATACACTCGTTTTTCGTCACCAACGGCCCCAATCTGACGTTCATCGCGCTTGCTCTTCTACTGGCATTCGTAGTCTACACGACCGTTCACGGAAAAAAGAAGCGTAACCGAGAATAGAAGGTTACTACGAGGCGATCCTCTTGCATCCGGGACCGAAAAGGACGAAGATCGATGGGAAGAGGGGCTTACGTTTCAACCGATCCTGTAGAGGTAACAAGGGGAGAATCTTTATGGGGCCTCGAAAGTCAAGCGAGCGGATCTCGTTCGCCTCAGCCCTGAAGGGGATGCGGGACTCGTTCCGGGCGGGGGATATCTCCGGCCTGCGCAAGACGTACACGGAGGCACGGGAGAAGAACCCCTTCCTTAAGGGTCTATTGCGCTTGATCGAGCGGTTCTACCCGGTCCCAGGGATGCTGGAGATGGCCGAATCCCTCGATCAGAGGATCGCCGAGGACGGACTCGGCCGGGCGAGCAGGGAGACACTGGAGGAGATCGGTATCGACTGGGAGTACCAACTCCCGCAGGGGAGTGAGGACGTCCTCAAGTCCGCACCGGTCATCTTCTACGGGAATCATCCGTCGATGCTCACCCCGTTCCTTATCGCCGCC
>CAZGRE010000077.1:0-1907 GCA_964528085.1 uncultured Thermotogae bacterium
GAGCGAAAACCAAGGTCAGGATTGGTACGTCGAAGGGGGATGCGAACTTGTGCGAACCGCCGACCCGGCGGGGATGGAATTCCGCGGGCTGATCTGGCGCACGATCGACCGCTACTACCACCCCGGCATCTACGCCGAGATATACGACCCGGCGAGCAACCGCCGCCTTCTGAACAAGGCAAAGGAGGCAGGGGCAAACTTCCTCCTCGTCAGGGCGTTCTACAGTTGTAGCCAGAGCGGGGAACTGGTGGGAAACGACGCCGAGGCGGAAGACTACTTGGGCCGGGCGATCGATGCCGCACATGCGGAAGGGTTCAGCGTCTTCCTGACACCGTACGTCGAGTCGGCCTGCTTCTGGCCCGATCGGGAATGCGCGCTGTCCGAGGAGGTATGGACCGAGGTCGTCCTCAAATGGGCCGCCTTTGCCGAGGAACACGACGTCGAGCTCTTCGCGCCCGGGTTTGAGATGAGCCTGATATTCGAACCGGACCGGGCCGCGGAGTGGTACAGGAAGATCCTCCCTAAACTGCGCAAGCTCTATTCTGGAAGGATCGCCGTCGCCGAGCATCCGTACATCGGTACAGGACGATGGGAGGTCCTCGACCGGGAGGGGGCGTTCGTCGGTTACGACTCCTTCGGAATCGCCGTCTTTCCGTGGAAACGCTACGGTGATGAGATCGACATGCGAAGCCTGGACGACTACCGCGCCGACGCGGCGGAACGGGCCGAGCTCGCACGCCAGATCGCCCACCGACAAGGTATCGAATCCGTCTTCATCTCCGCCCTCGGGATGGACATTTGGCACGGGGAGGAACCCGACCCCGCGACCCGGGCAAAAGGGTATGAGATCGGGCTTGAGATCGCGGCTCAATACGGCCTTTCCGGCGTCTTCCTCCACAGCTGGGCGTCGGAACCGGATCAGTTGGGAAGCTCGACCGAAGTCGAGGAAATGCTAAGACAGATCTGGGCCGAAGGGGGGAGCTAGATATCCAGACGGAATGAAACGATCATCCCCGAAGGTATGAAGGATAATCCCAGGGCCATGAAGCGCGTCATCGTCATCGGGAGTAGCTGCTCGGGAAAGACGACCCTCGCTCGCCGCCTCGCCGAGGTTCTCGGATCACCCCATATCGAACTCGACGCCCTACACTGGGGACCCGGCTGGAGCGAGGTCCCTCCAGAAACGTTCCGGACTGCGCTCGAGGAACGCGTCAAGGGGGATCGCTGGGTGGTCGACGGGAACTACAGCGTGGTGCGGGATATCGTGTGGCACAGGGCGACGGATGCGGTCTGGCTCAACTACCCGTTTCACGTCGTGTTCAGCCGAGCGCTCGTGCGAACCCTGAAGCGGATCGTATTGCGCGAGGTCCTCTACAACGGGAATCGGGAGTCGTTCAGGAAGGCGTTCCTCAGCCGCGGGTCGATCCTGTGGTGGGTCATCAAGACGTTCAAGCGCCGTCGGAGGAATTACCGCGCGCTGTTTGACAGTGGCACCTTTCCGAATCTCCACCTGACCGAGCTTCGCCGTCCGCGCGATGCAAAAAGGCTCCTTGCAGCCCTCCACGACAATCACGAGGCAGGTGGAAGATAAAAGGACTAGACCGCGCTTCCCTCTTCGATGACTGGGCAGAAGGGTACGACCGATCGGTCCACGATCGCGACTTCCCGTTTTCAGGCTACGAAAGGGTCCTCGATGAGATCGTAACCGCTGCTTGTGTCAAGAAAGGAATGAGCCTGCTCGATCTTGGAGTCGGGACGGGGAACCTCGCCAGCCGCTTTGCAAAGCTTAACTGCGATCTTTGGGGGATCGACTTCTCAGCCGGGATGCTCGCAAAGGCGCGGGAGAGGCTGCCTCACGCGAGGCTCGTGCAAGCCGACCTTCTCGGGGAATGGCCGGAAGAGCTCGA
>CAZGRE010000077.1:2007-3767 GCA_964528085.1 uncultured Thermotogae bacterium
GAAAATGAGTGATCTTTCTGCGAGGTGGTACTGATGGGAGAGATGCGAGAAGCGATGCGCGACGTGAAACGCGCCCTCGGTGAGCTGGGAAAACAGGTCCCGGGCGAGGCGAAGGCGTTCTCCGGGTTCATGGACGCCGTTCTGAAAGAGGGGCGGCTCGACCTGAAGACGAAGGAGCTGATCGCCCTCGCGACGGCGCTGACCGCGCGCTGCAAGTACTGCATCGGGATCCACACCGAAAAGGCACTCGCCGCCGGCGCCACCCCAGGGGAGCTGTGGGAAGTCGCGATGGTCGCCGTGATGATGGGCGGAGGCCCGGCGCTGACCTACGTCGCCGAGCTGCAGAAGGCGCTTCAGGAGTTCGCGCCGAAGCAGGCGTGAATCAGGGGAGACTCACTTAGAGGATGAATCGGAAACGGAGTGCCAACCCGAAGATCGGGCTAGCCCTCGCATCCGGAGGTGCACGCGGGGCGGCGATCACGGGGGCGATGAAGGTCCTCGATCGCGAGGGGATCGAGGTATCCGCCATCTCCGGTTCGAGCATCGGCGCCCTCCTCGGGGCGGCCCACGCCGCCGGGATCCCGATCGCCGATGTGGAGAAGGAGTGGCTCGCCACCGACCTTCCCAAGCTCTTCCGCGGCTTCCTCCCGACGTTCCCCCGCGCCGGGCTCAGCTCGGGGGGCGAGCTGAGGAAGATGCTCGTCCGCCTCCTCGGCGAGATCAGGATCGAGGATCTCCCGATACCGTTCGCCGCTGTGGCGTGCGACATCGACACGGGCGAGGCGGTCATCCTCCGCGAGGGTCCGCTCGTCGATGCGATCCGGGCCTCGACCGCGATCCCAGGAATCTTCCACCCGGTCAGGTGGGGGGATCGCCTCCTCGTCGACGGAGGGCTGGTCGATCCCCTCCCGGTCGGGGTCTGCCGCGAACTGGGGGCGGAGTTCGTGATCGCGATCGACATCACGCAGAGGCCGCAACCGACGACGGCAAAGGGGAGGGGCGTCTGGGCGCGGATCGGAGACGGCCTCCGGGAGATGGTATCGAACAGAAGCTGGATCCCGAACACGTTGAGCGAGCTCCTCGCCGAGGTGAGCCGCGAACGACCGGAGGCCTCCCGTCCCCTCCCTGGCCTGTACAGCATCCTAAACCAATCGATCGCGATAATGATCCAGGAGATCCTCAGGCAGAAGCTCTCCTCCTCTCCCCCCGACATCCTGATCCGGCCTGATGTCTCCCTGTCGTTCCTCGGCTACCTCCACGCGACGGACGGTATCCAGGCCGGGGAGAGGGCGGCAGAGGAGGCCCTCCCCGAGCTCCGCCGCCTCCTCAGTCGGTTCGAAGAAGAGGGGTAAGTGCCATTTGCCGAAGGGGCGAGCTTCTGTCATCATTCGTGGGGGTGATCGGATGAAACCGCTGACGACCGCAGTCCTGATCGGATGTCTCCTTCTCATTCCCCTCGCCGCTGCGGGCGAGGACCCGAAGGTCCTCTTCTTCTACCGCGAGGGGTGCGTCGAGTGCGAGAGGATGGAGCCTGTCATGCACGAGCTGATGAGTAAGTACCCGTCCCTCCCCGTCCGGTTCATCGAGGAGGGGGATCCCGACGCCGATCTGATGTGGTCCCTCTCGGCGAAGTACGGGATCTTCCCGACGAGCTACCCGGTCATCTTCGTCGGTGACGAGGCGATCGTCGGAGCCGGGCTCGCCCAGGAGCTGAGGCTCCGCTCGGCGGTCCGAGACTGCGCGCAGAACGGCTGCCCTTC
>CAZGRE010000078.1:0-3654 GCA_964528085.1 uncultured Thermotogae bacterium
GCGGCTGTCACTTCAGTCTTGAAGACGTCGCGCTTGAGCCTCGGGCCGAAGGCGGAGGAGTTCGAGCGGGCCCTCGCCGATTACGCCGGTGTAAGGCACGCCGTCGCTGTCAACTCAGGGACGAGCGCCCTCCACCTGATCGTAAGGGGGCTTGGGATCGGCCCTGGGAATGAGGTGATCACCACCCCGTTTTCGTTCATCTCATCGACGAACTGCATCCTGTTCGAGGGGGCAAGGCCGGTCTTCGTCGACATAGATCCCCTTACCCTGTGCATCGATCCTCGACTGATCGAGGATGCGATCACAGAAAGGACGAGGGCGATCATCGCGGTCGATATCTTCGGCCATCCGGCCGATTGGCCGAGGCTGGAGGAGATAGCCGAGGAGCACGGCCTTCATTTGATCGAGGATTCCGCCGAGGCGCTCGGCTCGAGGCTTGCCGGCCGCCGTTGCGGCTCGTTCGGGGATGCCGGAATATTCGCGTTCTACCCGAACAAGCAGATAACGACTGGCGAGGGTGGGATGATCCTGACCGACGATCCGGATCTCGCCTCGATCTGTCGGAGCATGGCCGATCAGGGGCGCGGAGACGGTGGCTGGCTGAACCACGTCCGGCTCGGGTACAACTACCGGCTCGACGAGATGTCGGCCGCCCTCGGCCTGGCGCAACTCTCCCGGATAGATGAGATAATCGCCGCTCGGAACAGGATCGCCGGCTGGTATGATGAGGCCCTCTCCGACATCGAAGGGTTGATCGTCCCCTACGTGAAGGAGGGGGTTGAGATAAGCCGGTTCGTCTACGTCGTCCGGCTCGACGAGCGGTTCGACCGCGAGGACCGCGACGCGATCCTCTCCGGCCTCACCGAGCGCGGGATCGGCTGCCGCGATTACTTCCCCCCGATCCACCTCCAGCCGCATATCCGCGAGGCCGCCGGGACAGCCGCCGGCGACTTTCCGGTGACGGAGGAGATAAGCGCACGGACGATCGCGCTTCCGTTTTATACGCAGATGACAAAGGACGAGGTGGAGATCGTCTCCTCCGCCCTCGCTCAGCTCATCGAAGAGAGGAGAGGCCAGTGAGGAGACTGCGGTTTTTTCTGAGCGGCCGTTTCGGAGAGACGAGCTTTCAGCTTTCGATCGATGTTCTGATCGTTGCACTCTCCCTTTTCCTCTCCTTCCTCCTTAGGTTCGATGGAGCGGTCCCGGCGCGGTTCCTCCCCACTCTGTGGCGGGCGATCGGACTCGCCGTCGCGGTGAAGATCCCGGTCTTCCTCGCCTTCCGCCTCTACCGGTTCAGCCTTCGCCACGTCGGCCTCGCCGAGCTGTACGAGACGGGTCTTGCTGTGGCCACCTCTTCCGCCGTCCTTGCCGCCGGTCTCTTTCTCCTCCGTCACTCCCCGGCTTGGGGTTCGATCCCCCGCTCCGTACTCGGGATCGATTTCGCCTTCACCCTGATCGGAATCGTCCTCGCCCGCCTCACCCCCCGCCTCATCGGGCAGGTGCGCGGGCGCGGGAAGGAGGGCCGCCGGGCGATCGTCGTCGGCGCAGGGGACGCCGGAGCGCAGCTCGTCCGGGCGATCGGGAAGGAGGAAGGGGCGTTTAAGATCCTCGGGTTCGTCGACGACGATCCGCGCAAGAAGGGGATGATCCTCTGGGGGGCGAGGGTCCTCGGGCCGAGGGCGCAACTCCCCCGGTTGATCTCGTCGCTCCGGGTCGAGACGGTCCTGATCGCGATGCCGTCCGCTCCGGCGTCCCTGATCAAAGAGACGGTCGAGTTGGCGCGGCAAGGTGGGGTGAGCGACATAAAGATCCTCCCCTATCTGAGCGAGCTTTACACAGGGAGGGTCGGCCCGGCGGAGCTCCGCGCGGTCAGGCCCGAGGACCTGTTGAAGCGCGAGCCGGTGAGGATCGAAACCGACAGGATCGAGTCTTCCCTAAGCGGGAAGGCGGTCCTCGTCACCGGCGCGGCCGGCTCGATCGGCTCCGAGCTATGCCGCCAGGTCCTCCGCTTCGGGGCCGCTCGGCTGATCGCGCTCGATTTCAACGAGACGGGCCTGTTCGACCTTCGCGCCGAGCTCGATTGGCGGTTCCCCAACCGGAAGATCGAGGTCGTCATCGCCGATGTCCGCGATCGCTCCCGGATCGCCGCCGTCATGAAGGGGTTCTCCCCGCAGGTCGTCTATCACGCCGCCGCGTACAAGCACGTCCCGCTGATGGAGGCGTTCCCCTCCGAGGCGGTGCGCACGAACGTCTTCGGGACGCGGAACGTCCTCGAGGAGGCGAGCCGGGCCGGCTCCGCGACGTTCGTCCTCATATCGACCGACAAGGCGGTCAACCCGACGTCGGTGATGGGGGCGACGAAACGACTGGCCGAGATGCTCGTCCGCTCGCGCGCAGAAGGTTTTTCGATGAGGTGCCTCGCCGTCCGGTTCGGGAACGTCCTCGGCAGCCGGGGGAGCGTCCTTCAGACCTTCCTCGATCAGATCGAGGCCCGCCGGCCGATCACGATCACCGATCCCTCGATGCGCCGCTACTTCATGCTCACTTCCGAGGCCGTCCAGCTCGTCCTCCAGGCGAGCGTCATCGGCCGCGGCGGTGAGGTCTTCGTCCTCGACATGGGAGAGCCGGTCAGGATCGTCGAGCTCGCCGAGGAGCTGATCCGCTTCTACGGGCTCGAGCCGGAGAAGGATGTCCCGATCGTCTACACCGGGATCAGGCCGGGGGAGAAGCTGTTCGAGGAGCTGTTGACAGCCGAGGAGGGGACGGAGGCGACGGCGCACGAGCGCCTCTTCGTCGCCCGGATGGAGGAGCCGGGGGAGGGTTGGATCGATGCCCTGTCGAGGCTCGAGGATACGGCCCTCGCCGGGGACGACGAGGCGGTCCTCCGATACCTCCGCGAGCTCGTCCCGCGCTATCGCCCGGGAAGCAAAGATGGGAAGGGGTAGCCGCTCGCTCGACCTTCCCGGCGAAGGGGAGGTCTACGTATTCTACATCGACCTTGCGGTAAGCGCTGATGAGGCAGGCCGCCTCAGGGGATTCGTTCATCCTGATGAGTCGGGAAGGGGGAAGGAGCGTATCGTTGCGTGGGGGAGGGCGCGGGAGATCCTCGCCTCCTACCTTCGCTGTAACCCGGAGGATCTGCGAGTCGTACGTCCCCCCTCTGGGAAGCCCTCCCTCCCAGGGTCGGATCTTTCGTTCAGCCTCTCCTATGCACATGAAAAGGCGGCGCTCGCCGTGACAACGCGTCTTCCGATCGGGGTCGATATCGAGTTTCTCGATAGAGCTATCGATCCTCTGGCGATCGCACGGCGTTTCTTCACGCAGGAGGAGGTAGAGGCGATCCTCGATCTTTCCGATCGAAGGGAGGGGTTCTTCCGCGCCTGGGTGAGGAAGGAGGCGTACCTGAAGGGGGTCGGCGGATCGGTCCCCGCGGATCTCTCCCGGTTTTCGGTCTCGATCGAGTCTGATCTTCCGCGGATCATCGCAAGCGATCTTTCGCGGCGTCACTTCAGCCTCGTCGATCTCGCTCCGCCTTCCGGTTACATCGCCGCCATCGCGCTCGGGGGAGAGATCAAGAAGATCGAAGTCTTCGGGAATAGTACGCCCGGAGGGACTTGAACCCCCAACCCCCGGTTCCGAAGACCGGTGCTCTAT
>CAZGRE010000079.1:0-3652 GCA_964528085.1 uncultured Thermotogae bacterium
TCCGGCCGAGGCGGCTGATCGATGGCCCGCTCGTCTACGCCGTGACCGACCGCTTCGATGAGGAGGAGAAGGCGTTCTTCAAGGAGAAGCTGTCGGCTAATCACCGTGCCCTGATCGAGAGCCTCCTCAACCTGTGCGATGGGAATCATACGGTCGATGATATTGCGCTTCGGCTCTCCCTCGATCTCGGACGGGTCCTCCCTGTAGGGGATGTAGTGCGAGGGGTCGGGCTCCTCGAGAAGGCAGGGTATCTGGCGAGTTGAACGATCTTGATGAACCGGAGACCCCCTAGAAAAAGGGGGACCATCCTTGGATAAGGGCAGGTCGGCTGTGGAACCCGTATCGGACTCACGCCCCATCGGCCGGTATTTCGCCCTCCCCCTTGCTGCGACATCGGTCTTTCTGATGGCGGCGAACGGGGGGCTCGCCCTCATCGTCAAGCTCTTCCTGACGAGCAAGGGTTTTCCTCCGATCGTCATCGGGGCGGTCACCAGCGTCAGCGCGATCGGGATGATCCTCGGGAGCCTCGTCTGGGGGCGGCTGGCGGATCGGCGGAGGCGCAGGCCCCTCCTCGTCATCACGGTCCTGGGCTCGGCGATCGCTGTCTCCGTTCTCATCATCCTTCCCCCTCCTTTCGTGGTCCTCGGGAGCGTCTTCGTCCGGACGTTCATGTGGATCGGCTATGCGACGATAACCATGGCGATCGTCTCCGGGGCGAGCGCAGTTTCCCGGCGCGGGAGGAACCTGTCATATGTGACATCGGCCCGTTCGCTCGGCTTCGCTCTCGGAGCGATCGCCTCCGGGTTCGTCCTCGACCGGCTCGGGTTCCGCGGGGCGTTCTCCGTCATGGCCGGCCTCCCCCTTCTCGGGATCTGGTTCCTTCTCTTCCTTCCGCGGAGGGAGGCCGTCCCTTCCCAGTCAAGGGAGAGGGGGTCGTGGAAGATGGCGATCTCATCCGGGCTCGCCGATCTCTACCTGAGCACCCTCCTCCGCCAGATGGCGATCCATGGGACGTTCTCCCTCCTTCCGATCTACATGGCCTCCCTCGGTATACCCCCGACCCAGATGGGGCTCGTGACCGCCCTCAACACCCTCACCCAGGTCGCCGCCCTGATCGGGTTCGGGAGGCTCGCCGATCTGATCGGGCGCAGGCGGATCTTTATGGCCGGGTTCGCCCTCTCCGCGATCACCCCGTGCGTGTTTACGCTTGCGCGGAGCGCGGGAGGGATGGCCCTCGGCTACGGCATCCTCGGCCTGTCGTTCAGCTCGCTCTACATCGGTTCCACCGCCCACATCGGCGATCGTGTCCCTGAGAGGAGGCAGGGGGCGATGCTCGGCCTGTACGAGACCTCCCGCGGGCTCGGCGGGTTTGTCGGCCCCCTCCTCGCCGGAGGGATCACCCCCCTCCTCGGCTACAACGGGATGTTCTTCACCATGGCTGCGATCGCCGGCCTCGGTTTCCTCGTGATGTTCGTCCGCCGTGCGCTCAGCCGGCCCGAGTGGACTCGTGTATGATCGAACGATGCGTTCAGATGATGGCGGAATGGAGGATCTCATATTTTGAATAGGACTTCGCCGCTCACCCTTGTCATCCTCGCCGCTGGGATCGGGAGCCGGTTCGGCGGGGCGAAGCAGGTCGAGCCGGTCGGCCCGAGCGGCGAGTACATCGTCGACTATTCCGTCTACGATGCCCTCGCTTCCGGATTTACGAGGATCGTGTTCGTGGTAAAGGAAGGGATGGGATTCGCCTTCAAGGAGAGGTTCTCCCCCCTTGCCGACAGGTGCGATCTCCTCTTCGTCCCCCAGCGGCTCGACGACATTCCCGATCGGTTCACCGTCCCTCCCGGCCGGACGAAGCCGTGGGGGACCGCCCATGCCCTCCTTGCCTGCAGGAGGGAGCTTGACGGGCCGTTCGGCGTGATCAACGCCGACGACTTCTACGGACGGAGCGGGTTCGTAGCGCTCGCCCGCTTCCTCTCCGCGCACGGCGGAGGGAGGGAGGGCTGCCTCATCGGCTACCGGCTTGATAGGACCCTCTCCGCGGGAGGACCGGTGTCGCGTGGTGTGTGCCGCGTCGATCGGTCCGGATATCTCGTCGAGGTCGTCGAGCGGAACCGGGTTATGCGACGCGGTCATCTCGTCGGTTATGAGGATGAATCCGGATGGCATGAGATCCCGGGAGGAGCGATCGCCTCGATGAACATGTGGGGGCTTCCCCTCCGGTTCTTGGATGAGCTTGAGCGGAGGTTTCCTCCCTTCCTCAGCCGGAGTGATCCCGTTATCGCCGAATATCAACTTCCGGGTGTGATCGGCGAGGGGGTTCAGGGGGGGAGGCTCCGGATCCGCGTCATACGTACGGAGGAGGAATGGTTCGGGCTGACTTATCCGGAGGATCTAACAAACGTTCGGGAGAGGATCAAAAGGCTGATCGAGGACGGGGCCTACCCTCCGCGGCTGTTCGGGTGACGGCGGGAAACCGAGAGGGGCATGGTATAATCCCATCCATTCATTAAGGGGGGGTCGATTGAAGGGAAAGGGTGAGGCTCCGACCGGCGGCAGGTCGGTGAGGATCGGGGAGGTTAGGTTCATCCCCCTAGCTGTGTCGGATACGATCCGGCCGGAGGACGCCTCCGGCCGATCGGTCGGCGACTTCTTTGCCGGGTTGATCGAGAAGCAGGGGGTAGAGATCCGCGATAAGGACATCCTCGTCATCAGTTCTAAGGTCGCCTCGTTCTTCGAGAGCGGTCAGGTCCGGCTGGCGGAGGTCCGGCCGTCGCGGAAGGCACGGATCCTCGGGCGTGTCTTCAATAAGGACCCGCGAAAGGTTCAGCTCATCCTCGAGTCAGGGAGGGTGATCGCCGTTGTTCCGATGAAGTGGATCGTCAGGATCCCGAGCGTCCGGCGGATGCTCGAGCGGCGCTCGGCGAACCCGGAGGCGATGCTCTCCGGATTCGAGCGGACGAACAACTACGAGTTCGTCGTCTGCTCCCATGCTGCCTATCTCGATGATGCCGGGATAGATTACTGTAATCTACCGGAAGGATTCGTGTCCCGCCTCCCCCCCGACCCGTGCGCGACAGCGGCGAAGATCCGAGAGGAGATCCGGGATAGGTTCGAAAAGGATCTCGCCGTGATCATCACCGACACCGTATCGGCGATCGGCCGCGTCGGCTCGCAGGACGTGGCGATCGGATACGCCGGGATCGACCCGGTGACGCGGGTGACGTTCAGCGATGATCTGTTCGGCGTCCCCCGCTCAGGCGGGATCGACATCCTCGTCGACTCGATCTCCGGGATGGCCGGCCTTGTGATGGGGCAGACGACCGAGAGGACCCCGGCCGTCCTCGTCCGCGGGGTCGATTACCTACCTGAGCCCGAAGATGAGGATGGGATGGAGGCGCTCGCCTATCCCCCCGGTGCTCAGTGGAGGATCGCCCTGTACACGCTCTTGGCGACCGTCTGGTTTTATCTCGTCGACCTGCTCACGTTTCAGCGTTGGCCGAAGCGCTCAGCCTAGGTCGAGCCGATCCTCCGGGGATCCGAACACGTCCTCGAACCGGTCCGGGGCCCGCCAGACCTCGATCGACCCATCCTCGCGGATCGCCACCTTCCCCGGCCGGGGGAACCCGCAGCTGTGGCCGGCGAAGTGGTC
>CAZGRE010000080.1:0-3636 GCA_964528085.1 uncultured Thermotogae bacterium
TCGTCGGGTTCGTCACCGTTGTTCTCGCCAGCTGAGGGGCTCCGATGACGAGGGCCGACAGGAGGGCCAAGCTCAAGGCGTAGAACAGGGCGGATCGTTTCACGCTTCCTCCTTCTGACACGAGAATCTGGTGAGGCTTCTTTTAAAAGATACAACGGAGGCAGGAGCTCGTGCCAAGTCCGCGTAGCGACCCCGTTACGAAGGGGCGAGGGGCTCCTCCTCGGTGGGATGGTTCCAAGCCCTTGCGATCACCCCTTTCGGAGGAGGAGGGGTGGAGAGGCTCACCCCGACGAGGAAGAGGAGGCCGACGCCGAGGGCGGGTATGAACCCGTTCATCCGAAACGGCGAGCCGAGAGCGGTCCAGACGATGGACGTCGTGAGCCCCCCGATCATCGAAGCGAGGATCCCCAGCCGGCTCGCCCGCTTCCAGAAGAGCCCGAAGAAGAGCGGCCACAGGCAGGTGGAGGCGATCGCCGCCCAGGAGAATGCGGTCAGCTCGAGGATCAGCGCCGGCGGGCGGAGGGCGATCAGAAGGGAGATCACCCCGATGACCGCGCTCACCACCCGGCTGAGCCGGACCGAGTCCCGCTCGGATATGGTCCGGCCGAGTCCCTTCTGCGCGACGTCACGGACGACCGCGCTCGAGGCGATGATCAGGATCGAGGCGAACGTCGACATCCCGGCGGCGATCACCCCGGCGAGGAAGACGGCGCCCCCCCAGGGAGAGAGAACGGCCTTGGTCAGGGTCGGGATCGCCAGGTCCGGGCTCTCCAGCCCGGGATGGAGGACGCGGGCGATCGCTCCGATCAGGTAAGGGAGGGTCGCCATGCTACCGCCGATGGTCGCGACGACCGCTCCGATCCGGAGGACCTCGACCGATCTGATCGAGTAGAAGCGGACGACGAGCTGCGGCATACCCCAGACCCCGAGGCTGACGACGAGCGAGAACGAGACGAGGCCGGCCCATCCCCATACCCCGGGGGTGCTTGTCAGGCCGGGGTCGATCGCAGCGAGGGCGATGTTCGCCGCCGACAGCCCTCCCACTGCCTTGAGGGCCGCGACCGTGAGGAGGATCAGCCCCGCCCCCATCACCCACGCCTGGAAGAACCCGGTCCAGACGACGGCGAGGTACCCTCCGAACGAGACGTAGACGACGATTATCAGGCCGGAGACGAGGACGCCGACGGCGTACGGCATCCCCATGAGGACCTCGAAGACGTGCCCCATCCCCTTCAGGATGCTGACGTTGTAGACGACGAGGAAGACGGCTATCACCAGGGCGGAGAGGATCCGCGCCTCAGGGGCGGCGAACCGCTCGGCGAGGAACCCGGGGACGGTCATCGTCCCCAGCCTGGAGGTGAACTCCCGCACCCGCTTCCCAAGGACCGCCCAGGCGAGGAATATCCCGACGAGGACGTTGATCGCTCCGATCCAGAGCGTTGCCATCCCGTAGCGGTACCCGAACCCGCCTCCGCCGATGATCAAGACCGAGGAGAAGTAGGCGGCGACGAACGACAGGGACGTCACCCACGGGCCGATCTTCCTCCCCCCGAGGTAGAAGTCCTCCGCGCTTCGCATCCGACGCGAGCTCGCGACACCGACCAGGACGAGGAGCGCCAGGTAGATCAGAACGACGAGGGAGTAGATCGCGGTTTCGCTCATCCCCTCTTCCCCCGCGAGCGGCCGCTGAGGATCGCCCAGACGATGGAGGCCACGATCGTCGCTCCGGTGACGATCCAGGCTGAGAACGTCGACCACGGGGTGTTGAACGGGCCCATCCGGTGAACCCCCTTCGAAGCGGTTGTAGCCGTAGGATAAGAAACCGCGTGACGGCGATCAAACGGGCCGGTCTGACCGGTGTGATTCAACGATGGTCGAGCCGGACGATCCGCGTTGCGACCCGCTCGACGAAGTAGCGGTCGTGTTCGATGAAAAGCAGCGTCGGCTCCGTCTCGAGGATCAGCCGCTCGATCTGGTCCCGCGTGGGGATGTCGACGTAGTTGAGCGGCTCGTCCCACAGGAAGAGGTCGGCGCCTGCGAGGAACGAGCGGGCTAGATCGACCTTCTTCAGCTCCCCCTCGCTGAACGTCTCAAGCGGTCGCTCGAAGATCTCCCCCTTCACCCCGAGGAGGGAGAGGACCGTCCGAAACCCTGTCTCGTCGAACCCGCCCTCGATGAGGATCTCCCTCAGGCGGCCCCTCTTCCAGAGCGGGTCCTGGTGAGCGCGGGCGACGACGAGGTGCTTCGGAAGGTGGATCTCACCGTCGGTGAGTTCTATCTCGCCCTCTATCGCCCGTAGGAGGGTCGTCTTCCCGCTCCCGTTCGGACCCAACAGGGCGACCCGCTCTCCCCGCGAGAGGTTGAGCGAGAACCGCTCGACCACGGTTCTATCCCCGAACCTGATCGTGACATCGCTCACGGTCAGGAGCGTCTCGGGGAGCTTGGAGCCGGCCGGCAACTTGAGCCGCCTCGGTTTCTCCACGTCCTTCAGCAGATCCCTCTTCTCCTCGATCTTCTTCTCTATCCGCCGCTCGATGGAGAGGGCCTGGCGCATCAGCTTCGCAGCGCGGTGGCCGATGAACCCCTTGTCCCCGCCGCCGATCTTCTCCTTCTCCTTCTTCTTCCCCCAAGACCTTCTCTTCTCTGCCGCCCGCTCGAGTTCGGCGATCTCGCGCCTCAGCCGCCCCTGCTGGCGCCGTTCGAAGAGCTCCCTGAGATCTTCCTCCCTTCTCCATTGCGAGTAGTTCCCACTCCGGACGGAGACCTTTCCGTTCGCGATCGAGATGATGTGGTCTACGGACAGATCGAGGAAGTGCCTATCGTGCGATGCGATGATGAACCCGTCTTTGCCTCTCAGATATTCTCCTAGGGCTTCCCTCCCCTCCATGTCGAGGTGGTTCGTCGGCTCATCGATCAGCGGGAAGGCCTCCCGCTTCAGGAAAAGGGCACAGATCAGCCCTCTCGTCTGTTCACCGCCGCTCAAGGTGTCAAATCTCCTCTCCAGGAGGGCGGAATCGAGCCCCATCTTGGCGAATTCCCTCTCCAGCAGCTCATCGATCCGGTAGCCGTCCAGCCGCTCGTAGTCGGCGAGGATCTCACCGTAACGGGTGATGCTCCACTCGTCCTTCGCCTTCAGGAGCCTTTCCATCTCCCTCTCCCAGGCTAAAAATGGTGCGATGCTCTCCTTTACCACGTGGATGGTCGTCTCCGTTGGGTTAGTCGGGCGATACGGAAAGTAGAACGCCTCACCGTCGAGGACCACCTCACCCTTCATCGGACGGAGTTCACCGGCGATCAGCCTGAGGAGGGTCGTCTTCCCGCTCCCGTTCGGACCTATCACCCCGGCCCTCCACGCTGTATCGAGGGTGACCGACAGGTCGCGGAATACCGTTGTCCCCGACGAAGGATACGAGACGGTGACGGATGAGAGGAGAATGCTTCCCATTGAGAACCTCCGTCCATGTAAGATAGGCCTCGACACCCGCTAGAGCAAGATATTTAGTAGAGATGTTTAAAGAGGGCATAGCGAGCCTAACGCGTCTGTCGGGCACGCCCTTTTGCGAGTTTAATCCGGTGGTGGACGTCGGAAGCCCGTCGGATGCGGCTCCTCTTTCTTCGGTTGGAATCTCAATCTTT
>CAZGRE010000081.1:0-3449 GCA_964528085.1 uncultured Thermotogae bacterium
CCGCTCGCCCACATCGACCCGATCGGGACGATCCTCGTCCCGTTGGTCCTCGCCGTCCTCAATCTCCCCCTGTTCGGCTGGGCGAAGCCGGTACCGATCAATCCCAACTACTTCCGGAATCCGTTCCGCGGGATGCTCTACGTCGCCGCCGCCGGCCCGGGGACGAACGTTGCCCTCGCCCTTTTCACGGCCGGGTTCGGCCGCCTCCTCCTCCTCGCCGTCCCGAACTCGATTCTGTTCGGATATCCGTCGTTCACGACGAACCTGACGCGGGCCGTCTTCTTCCTCCTCGGAATGTTCGTCATCTACAACGTCCTACTCGCCCTGTTCAACATGATCCCGATCCCGCCCCTCGACGGGTCCCGCGTCCTCACCTATTTCCTCCCGATGGCCGGGAAGCGGTTCATGCTGGCGATGGAGCAGTACGGCTTCTTGATCCTGATCGCCGTCATATTCATCGGCGGTGTCCAGGTGATCTTCCGCGCCGTCTCGCCGATCGCCACCGGCCTTCTCGGGATCCGCTGGCTCGCTGCCATCAACCTGTTCGGTCGATGACGCGGGTTGCCGCCTGATCGGTTCGAACGTATAATCCCCGCATCATTTCTCGATTTGAGGCCATTAACACATGAAAAAAACCGCTGAGTACACGATAGCCGAGAGGGCTCCGACGGAGGCGAAGGTCCGGGTGATGATCCCGCCCGAGGAGTTCGAGGCGCGGCTCGATTCGATCTACCGCCGTTACGCGCGCGAGGTGAGCATCCCCGGTTTCCGGAAGGGGCATGTCCCCCGCAACCTCCTCGATTCGCGGTTCGGAGCGGAGACGTTCCTCGCCGAGGCGAGGGAGGAGCTCGAACGCGAGCATCTCCCCGCCGCCCTGTCCGAGCTCTCGCTCCATCCGGTCTCCCCCCCGACGGTCCGGGTCGTATCCTCCGACCGGTCGGAGGCGTTCGTCTTCGAGGCGTCGTTCTCCGTCCTCCCTGAAGTCGAGCTTCCCGACTATCGTGGACTTGAGGTCTCGGTCGAGCCGGTGAAGCCGGTGACCGACGAGGATATCGAGCGAACCCTCGAGGAGATACGAGCCGAGTTCGCCGTCCTCGGCGAGAAGGAAGGGGAGATCGTATCGGACGGGGACATCGTCCGGGTCCGGGAGGGGGAGCATGAGTGGGATACCCGTGTCGAGGAGGAAAACCCGATAACCCGCTCCCTGATCGGGGAGAAGATCGGCTCGACCGTGAAGATCGACACCGAGCTTTCCGACGGGAGGCGGATCACGACCGAGCTTCACCTCCTCGGCCTCCGCCAGGTGATCCTCCCTGAGGTGGACGACGAGCTGGCGAAGGACGCGGGGTTCGAGACCCTCGACGCCCTCAAGGCGGACATCCGCGTCAAGATCGGGGAGAGTCGGGCCGAGGAGCATCGCCGCCTCGTGGAGGCTAAGCTCATCGATGCCCTGATCGAGATGACGGAGATACCCCTCCCCGATCCGTTCATCGATGAGCTCACCGAGGAGGAGTTCTCGCGGATCAAGGAAGAGTTCGCCGATTCCAGGTCGAAGACGGGCTTCGAGGAGTATCTTTCCTCGAGAGGGACCGACGAGGAGAAGCTGAAAGAGAAGATCCGTCAATCGGTCTCCCGCCGCGTCCGCCGCGAGCTGATCCTCCGGAGACTCGCCGAGGATCTCAAAATCGCGATCGACGATAAGGAGCTCGAGGAGATAGCGACCGAGGAGGCGGAGATGTACGGGGATGATCCGATAAGGTTCATCGCCCGTCTGAAGGCCGAGGACCGGTGGGATGACTACCGGTTGAGCAAGGTGAACGAGCGCGTCTTTGCGGAGTTGCTTAAATCGGCGACGGTTAAGGAGGAATGATGCCAGCTCAGATTCCGTTTGTCATCGACCATACCGGCCATGCCGAGCGAACATACGATATCTATTCCCGCCTGCTCGAGGATCGGATCGTCTTCTTGCGCGGCGAGATCGACGACGACGCGGCGAACGTCGTCATCGCTCAGATGCTCTTCTTGGCGGCGAAGGACCCGGAAAAGGACATCCGGCTGTACATCAATTCCCCCGGCGGCTTGGTGACGGCCGGGTTGGCGATCTACGACACGATGCGTTACGTCAAATGCGATGTCGCCACGATCTGTATCGGCCAGGCAGCGAGCATCGCCGCCGTCCTCCTCTCGGCCGGGGCGAAGGGGAAGCGATCGGCCCTCCCGAATTCGCGGATCCTGATCCATCAGGTCTTCGGCGGGGCGCAGGGTCAGGCGGCGGACGTGAAGATCCAAACGGAGGAGCTCCTCCGGATGCGCGACCTTTTGAACAAGATCCTCGCTGCGCACACGGGGAAGACCGTCAAGCGGATCACCAAGGACACCGACCGCGACTACTACATGTCGGCCGAAGAGGCGGTGGAATACGGGCTGATCGATCGGATCATCCCGCCGCGGAGCTAGCCTGACGGGCGCCGATCCGCTACATTGGCCTCATGCGGACCGGTTACGCTGACCTCCCGTTGCACGGCGGACGCGCGCCGCGGTGGCTCTTCTCCCGGATGAGCCGGCTCGCCCGTTCGATCGTCGAGCTCGTCGTCCTCGAATACGGGACGGCCGGCCTCCTCGAGCGGATGAGCGATCCGGGCTGGTTCCAAGCGCTCGGCTGCGTCCTCGGGTTCGATTGGCATTCGAGCGGACTGACCACGACGACGTGTGGGGCAATAAAGGACGGGATCAAGGGGGCTGAGGAGGATCTCGGCCTGTTCGTCGCCGGCGGAAAGGGTGCGGCGTCACGTCGGACTCCGGCCGAGATCGCATCTTGGGGGGACAGTACCGGGATCGAGGCCGATCCGCTGATCTACGCGAGCAGGACATCGGCCAAGGTCGACAGCGCCGCCGTTCAGGACGGCTATCAGATCTACCATCACTCCTTCCTCTTCGATCGGGATGGGCGCTGGGCCGTCGTTCAGCAGGGGATGAACGAGGATAACGGGATGGCGCGGCGCTACCACTGGCTATCGACGAGGCTCGAGGATTTCGTCTGCGAGCCGCACGCCGCCGTCTGCTGCGACAGGAGATCACCGACCCTTAACTTGGTCGCTCGGGAGAGCGAGGAGGCGCGAAAGACGACGAGCGAGCTCGCCCGTGAGCGGCCGGAGAGGCTCGTCTCCGAGCTTGAGGGGCTGAAGCGGATCGAGCTACCCCGGCGGCATGCCGTCTTGATCTCCGACATCTCGCCCGGCCGGCTTGAGCGGATATTCGTCAAGACCTACGAGGCCCAGCCCGAGGATTTCCGTGTTCTCCTCGGGATAGCCGGGGTCGGAGGTAAGACGATCCGGGCACTTGCGCTCGTCTCCGAGCTCGTCTACGGGAGCGCCCCGAGCTTCGAGGACCCGGCCCGGTACAGCTTCGCCCACGGCGGGAAGGACGGGATCCCCTATCCCGTCGATCGG
>CAZGRE010000082.1:0-3437 GCA_964528085.1 uncultured Thermotogae bacterium
TCCCTCAGCCGGTACGTCGCCGAGGCGTACAGGATAATCGAGGACTCCGGGCTCCCGCACGAGTTCCACGCCATGGGGACGAACATCGAAGGTGAGTGGGACGAGGTGATCGGCGTGATCAAGGCGTGCCGGGACAGGTTCCTCGAGACGGCGGAGCGCGTCTCGATCTCGATCAGGATCGACGATCGGAAGGGGAGATCCGACCGGCTCGACCGGAAGGTCGCATCGGCGCGGGAGAAGATGTGAGGCTGGCAATGACGGCAAAGACGGGGTAGATTGAATCATGACATCGATACGCGAGCTACCGAAGATAGACCTCCACGTCCACCTCGACGGCTCGATGCGCCAAGGGACGGTGAACGAGCTGATCGAGAAGCTCCCACCGGAGCTCCGCTTTTCCGATGGGTTCGATCCGTACAAAGCGGTGATCCCGCCTGAGCGCTGCACGCTCGAGGAGTACCTGAAGGCGTTCGAGGTGACCGTCCGCGTACTCCAGACCGAGGAGGGGCTCGAACGGGCGGCGTACGAGCTGTGCGAGGACGCGGCGAACGAGAACGTGATCTACATGGAGATCCGGTTCGCCCCCCTCCTCCACACCGAGGCCGGCCTGAAGCCGCGCGACGTCGTGATGGCCGTCCTCCGGGGGATGCACCGGGCCGAGGCCGACCTATCGATCAAGACCGGCCTCATCCTGACCGCGCTTAAGAACGAGGGGACCGAGCGGTCGATCGAGGCGGCCCAGCTCGCCGCGCAGTTCGCGGGTAAGGGGGTCGTCGGGTTCGACCTCGCCGGGGTGGAGCGGGGGTACCCCCCGCCGATCCACCGCCAGGCGGTCGAGTTCGCCCATGCCGCCGGCCTGCACGTGACGATCCACGCCGGTGAGGGGTGCTGCCCGGAGCAGATCAAGGAGGCGG
Source organism: uncultured Thermotogae bacterium (assembly GCA_964528085.1). Taxonomy (GTDB): domain Bacteria; phylum Bipolaricaulota; class Bipolaricaulia; order UBA7950; family UBA9294; genus B2-G16. The sequence continues at coordinate 915 of CAZGRE010000082.1, forward strand.
TCGACCTCGGGGCCGAGCGGATCGGCCACGGCGTCTACCTGTTCCGGAGTCCTGCGACCGAGCGGATCGTCGCCGAGCGGAGGATACCGCTCGAGGTGTGCCCGACGAGCAACCTCCAGATATCAGGGCTGATGGACGGCTACGCCGACCATCCGCTGAAGCGCTACCTCGACCTCGGGATCCCGGTGACGATAAACACGGACAACCGCCTGATGAGCAAGATCGACCTCACCCATGAGCTGGAGGCGGTCGTCGACGCCTTCGACCTGAAGGACGAGGAGATCGAACGGATCCTCCTCGCGAGCGCCAAGGCCGCGTTCGCCGAAGACGCACTGAAGGAGGAGCTGAAAGGTAGAATCGAGGCGGCGTTCAGATGAGGGGGAGCTGCTCCTCGTCGTCCGAGAGCGGGATCGTAACCTTCCCGTAGACCCCGTCGTATCCCGGCTCGATCCGAAGATCCCCCCTCCTCACCTTCACGATCCCCTCTGCTATCCGCGGAGGGGCACCACGCCTGAGCTCATCTCCTGGAAGGTCGAGGAGGATGCGAAACTCGTTCCCGAACCGGCGGATCAGCCGCTCGTACTCGCGGGCGACCGCCTTCGCCTTGACCCCGGTCCCGAGCGCCTGAGCGATGATCTCGGGGAGGGGGACGAGGCTCGTGTACGGCGGCCTATCGGGCGGGGTGAACCCGGCAGGACGATCGGCGAGGTCCTCGACCCGGTGCATGACGCCGATCGTGAGCGGCTTGCCGCAGACAGGGCAGAGGTTGTTGAGCTTAATCGACCGCTCAGGGGGGACGACGATCCCGCAGGATCGGTGCCCGTCGTAGTGGTACTTCCCCTCCTGCGGGAAGAACTCGATCGTCCCCAGCAACCGCCCGTCGCCGCCACCCTTCATCGCGGCGACGAGCGAGCGATACGAGGGCTCTGAAAGATCGAAGACCGTCGCCTCGCGGCCGATGTTCGCCGGCGAATGGGCATCGGAGTTGGAGACGAGGGTGATTTTGTCCAACGCCGAGAGGCGCCAGTTCATCGGCGGGTCGCTCGACAGGCCCGTCTCGATCGCGAATATCCGATCCGTATACCGGCCGAAGCACTCGTCGAGGGAGTCGAACCCCGAGCGCGAGCCGAAGACCGAGAACCATGGCGTCCAGGCGTGGGCAGGGATCACCTCTGCCTCAGGGGAGGCGTTGTAGATTGCATCGAGAAGCCGCTCGGCGGATACCCCGAGGGTCGGCCGGCCGTCGGCGGATAGGTTCCCGATTGAGGCAAGCTCCCGGTTTATCCGCGAGACATCCTCAAGCGACGGGGCGATGAGGAGGAGGTGGACCTTCCTCACCCGGCCATCGTGGCTCCAGATCGCGGAGATCTCGGTGCTCAACAGGTAGCGGACCCCGTCGTGGAGGTAGAGGCCGTTCCCCTCCGGTGAGAGCCCTTCTCTCAGTATCCGGAACCACTCGGGATGGGTGAAGTCCCCGGTCCCGAGGATGTCTACCCCCTTCGCCCTGGCGGCACGGGATAGGGTGGGAAGGTCAATCGTCGGGCTCGTGGCCCGCGAGTAGCGCGAATGTATGTGAAGATCAGCGATCAGCCTCATCGAACGGCACGACCCCCGGGAAGAGCTGACAATCGACGATAAACGAATCGATACTGACCGTGGCGTAGAAGATCCGGGAGGAGAATTGATCCGCCTTCACCTCGAACGCCGCCCTCTCGCCCGGCTCGAGGTCGGTTATCTCGACCGTCCCCTCGGTCAGCCTAATCCCGTCCGGGTCGTAGAACTTCGCCTTGATCACGACCGAGGGGAGGGTCCACTCGGACCTGTTCCCAACGATCCCCGCCACCTTCACCGGAAACCCGAGGGTCAACCGCCAGTCAGGGTCGATGTAGGCGGCGAGCTCAACCTCGACCCGCTTCGTCACCGTACCCGACACACCGCAGCGGTCGGTGACGGTCAGGGTGACGTAATAGACCCCCGCCTCCTGGAAGCGGTGCCAGACCTCCCCCCATTCGCCCCTGACCGGGTCCGATCCGTCCCCGAACTCCCAGACCTCATCGACAATCGGGGAACTCCCAGAGGAGGTCGAGAGGAACCGATAGTCAAGATCGCCGTAAGACCCATCCGGACACCAAGCGAAGTCAGCGACCGGCCGCTCGATCCCGCCGAAGCAGCCGGAAAGGAGGAAAAGCGATATCACACCGAGCAAAACAAGCCGCAGGTCTCTCATCGTCCCTCCTCGAATCCGTCCCATCCGAATAGCGCAAGGTCGATCCGGCCGTCCGCGTCGAACTCGACCCCCTCGGCCCGCAGCCGCTCGACCTGCTCGCATCCGATCCGCGTCTCCCCGTCGGCGGCGACGATCCGATGCCAGGGGACATCAGGCCGCGGCCTCCCCCTCCCGAGGGCGGCGAGGGCGTAGCCGACCCGCCGCGCCCCATTTGGGATCCCGACGGCGCGTGCGATCTCGCCGTAGGTCGCCACCTTTCCAGGCGGGACGCGCCTCACCGCCTCGTAGATCCTCTC
>CAZGRE010000083.1:0-3379 GCA_964528085.1 uncultured Thermotogae bacterium
CCCCCGGTAGAATGCTTTTGCAAACTACTTGCATTAAGGCGGTGGGACCATGAACTCCACGGACGTACTCGCTTTCCTACGAGCGGGAGGGCAGCGGATCACCAAGAAACGGAGGCTCGTTCTGCAGATTATCGAAGGGAATCCCCATCTGGACGCAAGTGAGATCTACGAACTCGCTCGGAAGAAGGACTCAAAGATCAGCCTATCCACCGTCTACCGCACGATGAACATGCTGAGAGATCTAGGCCTTATCGAGGCAAGCTCCCTTGGGGAGGATCATTACCACTACGAGGTACACCTCCAAGAACACTATCACCTCGTCTGCCTCGGATGTGGCAAAGTGACCGAGATACCCCCATCCAAAGGAGTGCGAAAACTCGGGGAAGGACAAGGATTTGAGGTGGTCGGAGTGAAGCTCGAGATCTTCGGCTACTGCAAGGAGTGCCAAAAAAAGCTGTCGGCTCTGGGAAAGAAGGCCGATTCCACCAAGCGCCTGACTCGCAGAAAGGCTATCAGGACCGTCGATCTGCGGGGTATCCCTCTCCTGCGCCATCCGAAGGTAGTCGCCGAGGAGATCGAGCGATCCCATCCCGGCGACCTCATCGAGATCATCACCGACGATCCACGGCGCCTAAAAATGGCGCCCAACATGCTTAAAAACACCAAAGGATTGGAGCTTATCGACATCTGGCAAGACGGGGCGGAGTGTCATGCCCTGGTGCGACGCATTTAAGGGGGGCGATGATCCTCAAAGCGTCGGCAGAAGGAAGATCATCAGCCAACATAAAGCAAGAAGGGAGAAGAATCTATGTCGACGAAATCCCTAGCACAACTCCGGCCGAAGGAGAAGGGCTTAATCGTGCGGGTGGGGGGGAGCGGACCGATCCACCGTCGGATCCTCGATATGGGGGTTGTACCGTCCGCTGAGGTGACGGTGGAACGGGTGGCCCCGTTAGGGGATCCGATCGAGATCAAGATCAAGGGGTATCACCTCTCCTTGCGCAAGGAGGAGGCGGCCCAAGTCTACGTGGAGATGGCTGAATGAAGCACAAGAATGAAGGAGAGGCTCATGCCGTTGGCAATGGCTAGGCCTGGCGCAGTAGTAACCCTGATAGCGATCAATGCTGGGTTCGGGTTGCGGAGGAGGCTCGCCGATATGGGGCTCTCCCCTGGGGTAAACGTTCGAGTCGTACAGAGCCAGATGCCCGGCCCGGTGATCATCGACCTGCGGGGATCACGGTTGGCCCTGGGCCGCGGGATGGCACAACGAATCATGGTAAAAGAGGCATACTGATGACAAAGGAAATAATCATCGCCCTTGTCGGCAACCCGAACTCTGGGAAGACCACCGTGTTCAACAACCTCACCGGAACCCATCAGTACGTGGGGAACTGGCCTGGAGTGACCGTGGAAAAGAAGGAGGGGATCTGTCACTACCAGGACTGCCGGATCAAGGTGGTCGATCTCCCCGGCGTATACAGCCTCACCGCTTACTCGTTGGACGAGATCATCGCGCGGGATTTCATCATCGAGGAGAGACCTGATGTAGTGGTAGACATCGTCGATGCCTCCAATCTAGAGCGGAACCTCTATCTCACCGTTCAGCTCCTAGAGATGGGCGCCCGTTTGATCGTGTGTCTGAACATGATGGACGAGGCTGACAGCCGCGGCCTGCGGGTGGACATCGACCACCTCTCCTATCACCTCGGTGCCCCGGTTATCCCGATGGTCGCCAGCCGCAACCGGGGAACAGAGAAGCTGCTGGAGGAGATCGTCAAGATCGGGAAAGATAAGCCCCCTGTAAAAGAGCTTAGAGTCAACTATGGCTGCGAAGTCGAGGCGGAGATCGCCAAATTGGAGCGGCTCATCTCCCAGAGTGACCTCTCCCAGCGGTACTCCCCTCGGTGGCTAGCGGTGAAGCTGTTGGAGGGAGACGAGGAGATCACAAGGAAGTTCAAGGAGGCAAGGGTTGGCTAACGAGGAGATCCTCCAAGCTGTCGAGCGATCCCTTGAGCATCTCCGCTCAATCTACGGGGACGACGCTGAGACGATCATCGCCGATCGGAGATACGGCTTCATCAGCGGCGTTTTAAAGGACGTCATGAAAAGACCGCCGATCGACAGGCTCACCTGGTCAGATAGAATCGATCGGGTGATTGTCAACCGCTGGCTCGGCATCCCTATATTCCTTGCCGTCATGTACGGAATATTCCAATTCACCTTTACCCTATCCGCTCCGCTCATGGACTGGATCGGCGCTGGTTTCGACTTCATTGCCGGAAAGGCGATGGGTATCTCCCCGAATTGGCTCGGTTCCCTGCTCGGCAACGGGATCATCGGCGGGGTAGGGACGGTCCTCACCTTCGTCCCCCCGATATTCCTCCTGTTCATCGCCATCTCACTCCTGGAGGACTCCGGCTACATGGCCCGGGCGGCCTTTGTCATGGACCGCCTAATGCATAAGGTCGGGCTTCACGGGAGATCATTCATCCCGATGGTCCTCGGGTTCGGTTGCAATATCCCGGCGATCATGGCTACGCGAACGATCGAGAATCAGCGAGACAGACTGATCACCATCCTGATCAACCCGCTCATGTCATGCGGGGCACGGCTGCCGATCTATATCCTCCTTGCCGGAACCTTCTTCTCCGCTTATCGCGGGCTGGTGGTCTTCTCCATGTATCTCATCGGGATCATCCTGGCGATCCTCATGGCGCTGATCTTCCGCAAGTGGATTCTCCCAGGGCCAATCGGACACTTCGTTATGGAGCTCCCGCCCTATCGCCTTCCTACCGTGATGGGTGTGGTGACTCATATGTGGGGGAGGGGTAAGCTATTCCTGATCAAGGCAGGGACGATCATCGCCGGTGCAATGGTGGTCGTCTGGTTCTTGAGCAGTATGCCGTGGGGGGTGGAGTACGCCGGCTCTAATAGCTGGATCGGTCAGTTGGGACGTCTCATCGCCCCGGTATTTGTGCCCTGCGGCTTCGGCCAGTGGCAGGCGGCGGTAAGCCTGTTCTTTGGCTTCTTGGCCAAGGAGACGGTCGTGGGGACGATGGGAGCCATGTTTGCCGTCAACGAAGGAGGATTGGGAGCCGCAATCGCCGCGCAACTCGGCTGGACACCGCTTGTCGCCTACGCATTCATGGTCTTCTCCCTCCTTTATGTTCCATGTGTGGCTGCCATGGCAACGATCAAAGCGGAAACCGGTTCCTGGAAGTGGCCTGCCTTCACTATTGGCTATGAGTTAGCACTGGCTTGGATTATGGCAACGTTAATCTATCAAATTGGGCGGCTTTTTGTTTGACGTCGCCGGTAGAAACCTATGTGAGACGGCCCATGCGCTGAGCGTAAAGCTACTACTTTCTCGAAGTTTCAT
>CAZGRE010000084.1:0-3331 GCA_964528085.1 uncultured Thermotogae bacterium
TTAAGGGCACGTCCAGCTTTGGACTGATGATCGCGATGACGATGGTGATAAGCGCCCTAGCGGCGTTCACCACGATACCGGCGATCCTCGTCTTATGGAAACCGAAGTTCCTCACAGCCAATGGCTGGAAGAGAAAGGAGGTGGTTACAACTAAAAAAGTCGCAGAGTCTGAACTGATAAACATTGAACCTGCCGGGGCGGATGATCCCGACCCTGAGCAGAAAAAAGAGAACAATACCTCATAATAGGAGGGGTATGATGAAAAAGTCTACACTACTTGCGTTGGTAACCGTTGCGCTAGGGGTGGTCGCCCTTGGAGGGGTTGTCTACGCCGCTGACCTCGCCGGCGATCAGATCCTGGACAAGATGATCGATCACCAGGATGAGATCATGAGCGGCAGTCTGATCATGACGATGGGGATGGATAACACATACTCGGACGGAACGACCGGTTACAACCTCTTCGCTGGTCTAGCCAAGCTGTCCACTGATCCCAACGTACCGGACATGTTACTCATCTATTTTGAGGAGCCGGAGGACGTAGCTGGAACGCTTTTCCTCGCAATCACACCCAGCGAAGGTGACTCTCATATGTGGCTCTACCTCCCTGCCCTGGGAAGCGTAAAAGAGCTTATCAGTGAAGAACAGGAGCAGAGCTTCGCCGATAGCACATTCTCCTACAAAGACATCGGGAGTGCGTCCAGTATCAGGGACGACTATGACGCCGAGCTGATCGGCGAGGAGACCGTAACGATCGATGGTGAATCGTACGATTGTTACGTGCTCAAGCTCACCGCCAAACCCGATGCCGATGTCGACTACCCGACTGGCAAGCTATGGGTAGATAAGGAGAACTGGCTCTCTCTTAAGGGGGAGAACTACAATGAAGAGGGCACCCTTGAAACGATAATGGAGGTCACCAAACTCGGAACCTTCGAGGGAAACCTTATTTTCGACCAGATGGTCTCTGAGAACATCATTGAGGGAACTTCAACCACGATGACGTTTATCGATCGAAGGCGTCCAGAAGAAGAGCTGCCAGACTCCCTCTTTGATCCGGAGAACCTTCCGTTGTTCAATCCGTCCGACTACGGCCTCTGAGGGAGTCACCCCGTCCCTCTACATCCCTGGCCCCTGGGGCCTCGCCCAGCCCTGGGGCCTCTTCTCCGAAAAACAGGCCTATAATGCCTGCGTCAACTGTCTTGTTCCCCGCTGGATTGCGCCCAGCGCTAAGTGCCGGAGACCTAGCCTTGCTTGACGAAAATCCGAGGAGCGTACTCAATTTAAGTAGAGCTGTCACTTAGAACTTGATGAGACACTGTCAAAGCGTTATCCGGCCAAACTATGTACAAGAAAGTCGAGTATCAGCAGCTGTAATAACTATCAGAAAAATAAAGTAATAGAACCCATAGAGTCTCAGCCGGTCAGCATCATCCGCTGTGGAAAATTCGAGGGGGAGAGGGTGTTGCCTATTACAGATCCCTTCCAAGAATGTGCAAGGCGGCCGCCTTGCGCGCGGGGGTGATGACGTTCCCCCTGAACGATCGAAGCTTCCGGGCGGAGGCCGTTACGACAAGGTCGGGGAGGTAGCGGACCTCGCCGATCCTGTTCAGCTTAAGACCGAGCTGGACGTCCTCCCAATAAGAGTAGAGCCGGCCGCTGGCCGGTGATCGGAAGCCGTCTACTTTAAAGAACGCCTCCCGTCGGACAGCAAAGTTCGATCCGGGGAAATGGGGGAATCCCAACCTGAAGGTGACCCGCTGCCCGACCGCCAAGCCGGAAGAACATACGGGGATGATCCGATTTACGAAGGGGCGGGGGGCGGAACGGGAGCGGTAGCGGAACGGGCCGAACACCGCGATCGTCTCCGGACGCTCCCAAAACGCCCTCTCGATCCGCTCCAGCCAGTCCGGGGGGACGACGGTGTCCGCATCGGTCGAGGCGATGATCGCACCGGCTGCTCCTTCGAACCCGGCCTGGCGGGCGGAGGCAATCCCCCGCTGCGGCTCCTCTATCACCCTGACGCCGAACGATTCAGCGATCGCCGCGGTATCGTCGGTCGAGCCGTTATCGACGACGATGACTTCGAAATCCTGATACGTCTGGCGTCTCAGGGCCTCAAGACACCGGCCTATCTCCGCTTGTTCATTGAACGCCGGGATCACGACGCTCACCGGAACGGCCGGCGGCGAACCTTTTTCCTTTCGGCTACTCAACCGACCTTCTTTCACTTCCCAACGAGGACAAGAGGAGCCTCGCCAGCTCCCCCGGACCCTCCTCCATGAATAGATCGGCCGTCTCGTCTTCTCCCATCGCCCGCAGACTGACCGATTCCACCATCCCCAAGATCGCGTATGCCGCGAGGAGGGGATTACACGGGCGGATCTCTCCTGCCACAATCCCCTTCTTCAAAATCCCGGATATATACTCTGCCACCTCGTCGTACAGGGATTGAAACCTTGAGTGCAACGCCGGGGTGGGATCGAAGCGTTCGCGGAAGAAGAGCCGGGCAGCGGCGCTCCTCTCCCGGAGGAGGTTAAAATGCATCCTCACGATCCGCTCGATTTGCACCTGCAAAGGTAACCCTTCCCTGCGAAGCCCTTCGAGGAAGCGCCGTCGCTCGTCGATCTCGCGGTGCATGATCCGCTCGAGGATCGCCTCCTTGTTCCTGAAGTGGTGGTAAACAGCGCCGATCGAGGCCCTCGCCGCCTGGGAGATCGCCCGCATCCCTGTCGCGGCGAACCCCTCCTCGGCGAACAGCCTCTCGGCCGCGTCAAGGATTCTCTCCTCCAGTTTTTCTCCTCTTACCTGCATAGTATGAAAACTATAACGAACGTTCGTTTTGTTCGCAAGCGCCTCCCTAAAGACGAGTACCCCCTTGCCCAGAGCGATTGTGTCGTGATAAGTGGCTGATACCGTTCTTCACCGGGGTTGTCATTGCTATGCACCGATAACTAGAAAAACCAAGATTCCGGTCTGCTCTTTTTCCCGCCGATGGGGGATGTCCAGGGAGGGGGTGAAATCCAAAATGGGAGGTCAAGAATGCGGTTGTCAACCAGGCCAAGCCGGTATAATCTTGAGTGGGATGTGAGGCACGATGATCAATTCCTACACGGCCAAGTATTCCAAGGTCTCCTCTGGCTACATGGGGCAGCTTGTCGAATGGCCAGAGGTGGTCAGCGAAGGGGCGACGCTAGATGAATGTCGGGAGTCCCTCCGCGACGCACTCCGTGAGATGATCGCCGCTTACCGGCAGACAGGAAAGGAAATCCCCGCGTTAGAGTCCAGGGACGTGGTGTAGAGGTCGATGCGAGATGCGGTGCACCGTATC
>CAZGRE010000085.1:0-3308 GCA_964528085.1 uncultured Thermotogae bacterium
GGGGAGATCCTCCTCGACGGTGAACCGATCAGGTTTCATTCCCCGCGTGATGCGCTCGCCCATCGGATCGGGATGGTCCACCAACACTTCCGATTGGTCCCCACCCTGACGGTGGAGGAGAACGTCATCCTCGGGCTGAACGAGGGGACGGGTCCGTTCCTCAACCTGCGGAAGGTGCGGGCGAAGATCAATAAGATCTCGGAGAGCTACGGCCTTCCGGTCGACACCCGCGCCCGCGTCTGGCAGCTCTCGGTCGGGCAGCAGCAGCGGGTGGAGATCATCAAGGCCCTGTACCGCGAGGCCGACATCCTGATCATGGACGAGCCGACGAGCGTCCTCACCCCGCAGGAGGTGGAGCAGCTCTTCTCCACCCTCCGCCATCTCGTCGACGCCGGGCTGACGATCATCTTCATCACCCACAAGCTCGATGAGGTGATGGAGATCAGCGATCGGGTCACCGTCCTGCGCAAGGGGAGGGTGATCGACACCCTCCGCACGGACGAGACCGACAAGGAGACGCTGGCGCGGCTGATGGTCGGCCGCGAGGTCGTCTTCCGGTTGGAGAAGAAACCCCTTCACCGCGGGGAGAAGCTCCTTTCGGTCGAGGATCTCCACGCGCTGAACGACCGCGGCCTCCCCGCCCTCCGCGGGGTCTCGTTCGACCTGTACGCGGGGGAGATCCTCGGGGTCGCCGGGGTCTCGGGGAACGGGCAGCGGGAGCTCGCTGAGGTCTTAACCGGCCTCAGGAAGGCGACGCGGGGGAGGGTGATGGTCGCCGGCCAGAACCTGACGAACCGGTCGGCGCGCGAGATCACCGATCGCGGGGTGGCGCACGTTCCGGCTGAGCGGAAGAGGATGGGGACGGTTCCCAACATGAGCATCAAGGAGAACTTGATCCTCAAGTCCTACCGCGATCCCCCCTTCGCCCGCGGGCCGTTCGTCGACTACCAGAGGGCGCGGGAGAGTGCACGCCGGTTGATGGAGGAGTACAGGATCCTCGCTCCGGATGAGGAGACGGCGGTGAAGCTCCTCTCCGGTGGGAACATCCAGCGGGTGGTTCTGGCGCGCGAGCTCTCAGGGAAGCCGCAGCTGATCATCGCCGCCCATCCGACATACGGCCTCGACGTCGGCGCGACCGAGCAGGTCCGCCAGATCCTCCTCGATCAGCGCGATTCCGGCGCCGGGGTCCTCCTGATCTCCGAGGATCTGGAGGAGGTCATGACCCTATCCGATCGGATCATGGTGATCTTCTCCGGTGAGGTGATGGGGATCGTCGACGCTGACGGTGCGAAGATCGAGGAGATCGGGCTGATGATGGCCGGACAACGGAAGAAGGTGGAGGGTGCAAGCTCCGAAGTGGCTTAAGATTGAGCGGCGGCCTATCCCGTCGGGGAGGACGATCTTCACCGTCTCCGTCCTCGCCATCATCGCCGCCCTGATCGTCATGGCGATATTCTTCGCCGCCTATGGGGTCTCACCGATCCGCGCCTACGCCGCTATCCTCCGTGGAGCGTTCGGGAATTGGAACGGGTTCTCCGAGACCCTCCGGAGGATGATCCCCCTCCTCCTCTGCGGGGTCGGGTTGGCCGTCGCCTTCCGGGCCCTGTTCTGGAACATCGGGGCCGATGGGCAGCTTCTGTTCGGGGCGATGGCCGCCACCTGGGTCGCCCTGTTCTCCGGTCTGCACGGTCCGATCCTCCTCCCCGTGATGTTCATCGCCGGATTCCTCGCCGGGGCCCTGTGGGGTCTGATCCCGGCGATCCTCAAGGTGAAGATGGGGATCAACGACGTCATCACGACGTTGATGATGAACTACATTGCGATGTACATCGTCCTCTATTTGGTCCACGGGCCGTGGAAGGGGCCGAGCATGCGCGGATTCGCCTACACCGACATGTTCCCCCAGGCGGCGCGGATCCCGACGATCGGGACAACCCACGTCCATTGGCCGACCCTCGTGTTGGGGATACTCATCGCCCTCTTCATGTACGTCGTCATGAGCCGGACGAAGAGCGGGTTCGAGATCAGGGTGGTGGGGGAGAACCCGCACGCCGCCCGGTTCGCCGGGATCAGCGAGCTGAAGACGGTCGCCGTCGCGATGCTCATCTCCGGGGGATTGGCCGGCCTGGCTGGGGTGGGGGAGGTTGCTGGCGTGCACCTCCGCCTCCTTGATGCGTCTCAGATCATGGGCTACGGCTATACCGCGATCATCGTCGCCTGGCTGGCGCGGAAGAACCCGCTCGGCGTGCTCATAACCTCCTTCTTCTTCGGGGCGTTGATGGCCGGCGGCGACGTGATAAAGATCAATCTTGGGCTTCCGTTCCAACTGATCAACGTGTTCAATGGGGTGATCATGTTCTTCCTCATCGGGAGCGAGGTATTCATGCGGTATCGGATAACGCTTCGGAGGCGATAATGGGCTGGGAGAGCTGGCTTATCTCGACGTTCGCGCGCGCTTTGGCGTACGGGACCCCCCTCCTCCTTGGGACGCTGGGGGAGATCTACGCCGAACGGGCGGGGGTCCTCAACCTGGGGATCGAGGGGATGATGATCATGGGGGCTTATTCCGCGTTCGTCGTCACCTACAAGACCGGACACCCCTGGCTCGGGATCCTCGTCGCCGCCGTCGTCGGCGGTGCGTTCTCCCTGATCCACGCGTTCGCCAGCATCACACTGAAGGCGAATCAGGTCGTATCCGGTCTTGCCCTGACGATGCTCGGCCTCGGCCTCTCCGGCGTACTCGGCCGGAGCTGGGTCGGGCTACCGCTGTTCACGCCCCTTAAGAGGATCACCGTCCCCGGCCTGTCCGCGATCCCGATCATCGGACCCGGCTTCTTCACCCGACAGAACCTATTGGTATACCTGACAATACTGGTCGTTCCTATCCTTTGGTATATCCTATTTCACACCCGCATCGGGGTGACGATCCGCGCCGTCGGTGAGGATCCGGCGACTGCCGACTCCCTTGGGGTTAACGTCACCCGCGTCCGCTACCTGTGCGTCGTCGTCGGTGGGATCTTCGCCGGGGTCGCGGGAGCGTACCTGTCAGTCGGGTATCGCCCGTCGTGGACGGACGGAATGACTGGTGGGATGGGGTGGATCGTGATCGCCCTCACCATCTTCGCGTTCTGGAACCCGGTTTACGGATTGCTCGGTTCATACTTCTTCGCTGCGCTCTATCATCTCTCCTACCGGATGCAGGCGTGGGTCTCTCCTGAGCTGCTAAAGGCGATGCCGTATGCATTCGCTATCATCATTCTCATTTTCGTTTCGCGTGGGACGCTACAGAAGCGGATGGGCGCTCCCGC
>CAZGRE010000086.1:0-3129 GCA_964528085.1 uncultured Thermotogae bacterium
GGCACCACTAACGCGATTAAGCAAGCAAGAATTACTAGCTTTCGCACTTTTTTTCCTCCCTTTCCTTAACTCCTAGAACGCCACTCATCCAAATCTCGGACTCGACGCTCTAACCGGACAAACCGGTCTCCAACACCGTCCCCTTTTGGACCGCATCCGGGCTTCTAATCCACGGCTCTCCCCCCAGCGGGGGACCAGCAAAGGCACCTTCCCATTAGTCAGAAAGACTCCCTTCCCTCTTTGACCAGTTGGATTCGGTCGCCCTGATGCTCTCTTCTCTCAGCCGACTTCACCACGTACATCCGGGTATCGTCGGCCGCCCTGTTCCTGTGGAGAGGCATTTCACCTACCAAGTATAGGGAGGATGGTAGGGCGCGTCAATCCTCCGGGGAGAGAGCCGCCCTCCTTCACATCTTCCTCACAATAACTACATGTTAACCACAAATTCCTCCGGGTAGTCGGCCACGGAAGAATCGAATATCATCCGAAAAAACCGGGACGAAGTGAGCACGTTCATCGAGCGTGGGCGGCTCGGCCCAACCGGAGGGATGGATCGATGCAAGCAACGGATCTGGTGGCGCTTTCCGACCTCTCGACAGAGGAGATATATGAAATCCTGGAGACGGCACGCAACCTGAAGCTCGAACTCCGCGCCGGAGTGAAGCACGAGATGCTCGCCGGGAAGACGCTCGGGATGATCTTCCAGAAGCCGTCGCTCCGCACCCGCGTCTCGTTCGAGACCGGGATGACCCAGCTCGGGGGACACGCGATCTACCTCGGCCCGAACGACATCAAGCTCGGGCAGCGGGAGACGACCGAGGACATCGCGATCGTCCTCTCCCGCTACGTCGACGGGATCATGGCCCGCGTGTTCGAGCACAAGACCGTCGAGGACCTGGCCAAGTACGCGACCGTCCCGGTGATAAACGGCCTGTCCGACCTCCTCCATCCATGTCAGATACTGGGCGATCTTCTGACAATCTGGGAGAAAAAGAGAACCCTCGAAGGGCTGACCCTGACGTTCATCGGGGACGGGAACAACGTCGCCCACTCCCTGATAAACGGGTGCGCCAAGGTGGGGATCGACTTTCGGATCGCCTGCCCGGAGGGGTACGAACCGGACGAGACGATCGTGACCGCGGCGCGCGAGGTCGGCGGATCGGTGAAGATCATCCACGACCCGAAGGAGGCAGCGAGCGGAGCGGACGTGTTATACACCGACGTCTGGGCGAGCATGGGGGAGGAGGAGAGGGCCGAGCAGAAGAAGCACGCGTTCGCCGGGTTCACGGTAGACGAAGGGCTCCTCGAGCTCGCCGACCCGGAGGCGCTTGTGATGCACTGCCTCCCCGCTCATTACGGGGAGGAGATCACCTACGGAGCCGCGCGGAGCAAGAACAGTGCGATATTCGACCAGGCGGAGAACCGGATGCACGCGCAGAAGGCGGTCCTGGCGCTCCTCATGTCATAAAGGAGGGAAGGTGCCCGAGGAGATAATCGTAGGCTCGGATAACAAAGGGGACTGCCGCGTCATCCTCCGCTCGGATGGAGGATCCGGCCTCGAGATAAAGACCTCGAATCCGAAGCTGTTCGAACCCGGGATCCGGGAGGTCGCGGAGGGGCTCCTCGCGAAGCTCTCTCCTCCACCGGCGAGGATAACGATCGAGGAGTACGGAGCGCTCGACTACGTGATCTCCGGCCGGCTCGAGGCGGCGATCCGGACCGCGTTTCCCGACCTATTCCCGATCCAGCCGCGGGTGAAGCGAACCCCCTCTCTCCGGAACCGCCTCCGGCGGACACGGCTGTATGCCCCCGGTAACAACCCACGCGTCCTCGTCGGGATCGAGATCCACGGAGCGGACTGTGTCCTCCTCGACCTCGAGGACTCGGTCCCGCCGACGGAGAAGCACGCGGCACGGATCCTGGTGAAGCACCTGTTGGCGACGATCGATTTCCCCGAGGTCTGGGTGCGGATAAACCCGCTTTCGACCTACGGGATGGAGGACCTCGCGGAGGTGATGCTCGGCCGGCCGCACGGGATCTGCCTGCCCAAGGCAGAATCCGCTAAGGATGTGAGAGAGCTGGCGGAAGAACTGGCACGGCTCGAATCGGCGCTCGGGTACGAGCTCGGAACGACCCTGATCATGCCGATCATCGAGACCGGGAAGGGAGTCCTTCACGCCGAGGAGATCGCGACCGCGGATCCGCGCGTGGCGGTGATCGCGTTCGGTGCGGAGGACTACACCCGCGACGTCGGATCACGACGCACGCACGACGCGCTCCTCTTCCCGCGCTCACAGATCGTCGCTGCCGCAGCGACGGCCGGGATCCAGGCGTCGGACACGGTGTACGCAAACCTGGAGGATGAAAAAGGCCTGATCGAGGAGACGAAGCACATCCGCGACCTCGGGTTCACCGGCAAGGGTGTCATCAACCCGCGCCAGATCGGGCCGATCCACTCCGTATTCTCCCCAAGTCAGGAGGAGATCGCGGAGGCGGAGAGGATCGTCGCCGCGGCCGAGGACGCGGAAAAGAAAGGGATCGGAGCGATCGCGATCGGGGGGAAGATGATCGATAAGCCAGTACTCGAGCGGGCCCGCCGCATTCTCCGCCTCGCCGGGAAGATCAAGGAGGGAGTTGAATGAAAAACGCGCTCGGCCGTGAGATACCGGACCGGATCGGGGATCAGACCCTGCGCCCGTTTGCCGGCGCGTTCGCCACTACCCCGACCGGAAGGAAGGCCGGCCGGCCGCAGAAGACGGTCAAGCCGGGCGAGAACAAGGTCTTAAGCTCGCTCGAGGAGGCGATCGAGGCGACCGGGCTCAAATCCGGGATGACGATCTCGTTTCACCACTCGTTCAGAAACGGCGACTACCTCGTGAACATGGTCGTCGACGCCTGCGCCCGGATGGGGATAGGTGACCTACGGCTCTTCCCAACCGCTCTCTTCCCGGTCCACGAACCGCTGATCGAGCACATCAAAAACGGGGTGGTGACGCGGATCGAGGGATCGATGAACGGGCCGGTCGGCGCGTTCGTCTCCCAGGGCGGAAAGCTGAAGCAACCGGCGGTCCTCCGCTCGCACGGCGGGCGCTGGCGGGCGATCGAGGCCGGCGACGTACACATCGACGT
>CAZGRE010000087.1:0-2956 GCA_964528085.1 uncultured Thermotogae bacterium
GGATCGCCACCTTCCCCGGCCGGGGGAACCCGCAGCTGTGGCCGGCGAAGTGGTCTGCCCCGTAGGCTCCGGTATGGTAGATGACGAACCGCTCCCCCCGCTCCGGCAGCCGGTTCAGAGATATCTTGATCTTACTGATCATGTCCCCGGAGAAGCAGAGCCGGCCGGCGAGGAACGCCTCTGCCCCCGGATCGTCCGGTCGCTTCGGGAGGACAGCGGCCGGGAAGATGTCCGGTGCGATCAGGTTGCTCCCGTGGTTGTTGATCCCGAGATCGAGGGAGACGACGTTGTGCCCGAGGACCCGCTTCGCCCCCATCACCCGGGAGAGGGTTATCCCGCAGCTCGCGATCAGCGAGCGGCCAGGCTCGACGACGAGGGTCGGTGAGCCGAGGCGTTCGAGCTTGTCGAGGGTCGTCTCTCCGTCGGGGAAGCGATGAAGGAGGAGGTGCTCGAGCATCGTCGCTCCGGGGTAGCGGGTGAAGTAGGACTTGCCGATCCAGCGCTCGTCCGTTCCGCCCTTCTCGAGGTGGGCATAGCCAAGGAGGAGGTCGTTCCAGGTCATCCCTTCTTCGATCGGGACCTCGCGGCGGACACGGGCGAGATGGCGGGTCTTGAACTCCGTCCATTCCCCCTCGGTCAGGAAGGAGACGGGGAACCCGCCTCCGATGTCGATCCGCTCGATTGCGATCCCAGCGGCCTCGGCCCGTTCGGCGATGGAGAAGAGATACTCGAGGAGGAGCACGTACCCCGAGGGATCGGTGATCTGGGTTCCGATATGGGCCGAGATCCCGACGGTGCGGAGGTGCGGCGATGAGCTCAGCCGGCGGAAGATCGCATCCGCTTCGTCGATATGAAACCCGAACTTGGTCCAGTCGGCCGCCGTCGTCTGGTCAGCTGACGTCAGGCCGGCGAGCGGCATCCCGCGGAACCTGACGAGGACCAATGCCGAGCGATCGAGCCCGACCACCAACCGTTCGAGCGTGTCGATCTCATCCCGGTTGTCGAGGGCGATGTAGGCGCCGGAGTTGATCGCCAGCCTGAGGTACTCATCCGACTTGGCGTTCCCGTTGCAGGTTATCCTCTCCGGGGGGATCCCTTCCTCGAGCGCGGCGCGGAGCTCGTGTTCAGAGGCGGTATCCGCCCCGAGGCCGAACCGCTTCGCCGCCCGGACCGCTCCCCGACATGGGTTCGCCTTGACGGCGAACGCGACGATCGTGTTCGGGTAAAGGTCGGCCGCCGTCTCGAGGAAGCCGGCGGCGTTCCTCTTCATCTCCGTGAGGAAATAGACGTGAATCGGGAGACCGAACCGCGCGATCGACCGCTCGATGGTGGCAGCATGCCGCTCGAGCAACGCGTCCGATCGTTCCGTCGTGCTGGACAAGTTCCATCGCTCCTTTCCCGACGGAGCGGATGGTAAACGATCCCCTCCGCGTTGTCAGGGGCAATCCCTCGCTTACCGCTCCGGACAGCCGTCCGTAATGCGGCTCACAGCTATCGCTCCGGCCCCGTTCGATTCGGGGTTCACGGCTCCAGTTGAATCCGCTGGTACCCGATTTCACCCGGCGGACAGCGGGGCGGGGATGGACGGATGTCCGGGCTCATCGTTTCTCGATTGGGGTCTTGTCTTCCCGATCGGACTGTGCTATTCTGGAGTCAGCTTAAGGAGGTAGCGATGACGATAACGATCACAGCCGGAATGCTCCTCGCCTTCTTCTGGGCGTTCTGGATCTTCGCATTCGCCGGCTGGTGGTGCGGCGGGGGTTGCTAGCCCGCGCACAGCACGGCCGAGCAGAGTAGACGATTAGGATGCATCTTGAGACTAAGGGAAGGGTGGTTGTTGTAATCGCCCTTCTCCTTCTTGTTAACTTCGTTACCTCTTCAGCCGATGAGCGGGAGGAGTTCGCCCGTCAGGCAGGGCTCGACTCCGACCTCGTCGGGCTGGTGAAGCTCGACGTCGGCGGGACTGAGCTGACGGTCGTATTCGTCTTCATAAATGAGCGGACGTTTTCGAGCATGATCTCACCCGCCCTGCGCGAACGGTTGCTTCCGTATCTCGGGAAAAACGCGATCTACGTCAACCCGAACGTGAAAGGGGTCGTCTCGCAGTTCGACTTTTTCCCCCTTTCGATCTCGGTCGCCCAGGACGGGGAGGCGTTCACCCCGGCTCGTGACGCTTGGGTCGAGATCACCCCCGGGTTTCTCACCGGCGCCTTCCGTGTGAACCCCCTCGGGCCCGAACACGGCTCGGGGAGCGAGGGGATCCTCGTCCTCGGTGATGCGATCGATCCCGCCCGCCCGTTCTCCCTGAGCTACATGGGCGAGGAGGCCGTCTTTAGGATAGCTCAGGGGACCCCTGCACCGACATCCGCATCATCGCATCCTCCGGTCGAGGTCGAACCGCTTTCCGACGCGGCTCCCCTTGTCGAGTTGTTTTCGCTCTCTGATTTCTCTTCCGACGGGATGGCCGCCCTCCTCGGCCTCGACGCCGATTACGTCCGTACCCTCTCCGTCACCGTTCAAGGGGGAGAGCTTATGTTCCTGTTCGTCCTCCTCGAAGAACCGTTCCGCGAGAGCCGGTTCGCTCCTGAGCTGATCGGGAGGGTGGAGGGGCTGATCGGGACGGGGGCGGTGTTGACCATCGTCTTTTCACCGACTGGCGCGCCGTTCAACCCGTTCGACTTCTCCGTCAAGCAGTCGGGGACGAACTACTTCTTCTGGTTCTATACCTCGTTCGTCGAGCTGACAGACGGGTTCATCCGATCCGGCTATGTCGAGGAAGGGGGGGTAGCGGTCGGGGTGATCCGGCTCCCCAGTCGGGTCGATCCGGACCTCCTGTTCTCCATATTCTTCGGTTCGAACGGGGTGAGCTTCCCTTGATTATTCCCCCCCGTTCCCCTGAGTGGAGGGATCGGTGAGGCTGATCCTTGCCTCCGGCTCGCCCCGTCGGCGCGAGCTC
>CAZGRE010000088.1:0-2835 GCA_964528085.1 uncultured Thermotogae bacterium
CGGGAGACCCTCCGCGAGGCGTTCACCGCCCTGGCGCACGAGGCGCTCGTCTCGAATGCCGATCAGTTCTTAACCCGCTCGCGCGAGCAACTCGCCTCCCTCCTCGAGCAGCTCCGGAGCGACTGGGGGACACAGAAGGAGGAGCTGAAGGGGCTCGTCTCCCCGCTCGAGAAGTCCCTCTCCGCCCTCGACGAGCAGATCCGCTCCCTCGAGGAGAAGAGGGAGGGGGCGTACCGGAGCCTCGAGCGACACCTAAGCGAGCTAGGGAAAGCCCAATCGCAGCTCCATCAGACGACGATCACCCTCGCCCAGGCCCTCCGCTCGCCGACGATCCGCGGCCGGTGGGGGGAGGTACAGCTCCGCCGCGTCCTCGAACTCGCAGGAATGACCGAGCACGTCGATTTCTCCCTCCAGGTGACGACCGACGAGGGGCGGCCCGACGCGGTCATCCACCTCCCGAACGGCGGGATCCTCCCGATCGACGCGAAGGCGCCGATGAGCGCCTATTTCGATGCGGTGGAAGGGCCGGAGGAGCGCGCCGAAGAGAGGCTGACCGCGCACGCCAAGGCGATGCAGGGGCGGATCCAAGAGCTCGGAAGGAAGGAGTACTGGAACCAGTTTCCCCACGCCCCTGAGATGGTCGTGATGTTCGTCCCGAGCGAGGCCGCCCTCGCCGCCGCGTTCCAGCGCGACCCGAAGCTCCTCGAGTACGGGATCGAACACAAGGTCCTCGTCGCCACCCCGACGATACTCCTCGCCCTCCTCCGGTCGGTCGCCTACGGCTGGCAGCAGCACCGTATCGCGGAGAACGCCCGTGAGATAGCAAACCAGGGGCGCGAGCTCTACCAGCGGATCGTGAACGTCTTAAAGCCGTTCCGGGAACTCGGGACGCACCTCGGAAGGGCGGTGGATGCGTACGATCAGGCGACGGCGTCCCTCGAGAGGCGGCTCTTCCCGGCACTCAACCGGTTCAAAGATCTGAGCGCGATCGACGAGCCCCCACCGGAGCTCGAACCGCTCGACCGCTCCCCCCGGCTCCCGCTCGAAAACGACGACGAGGCCTAAGCCGGGATGATCCCGCTTATCGGGGTCACCTCCAACCCCTCCTCCCGAAGTCTATCGATGTAGGGGTTGATCCCGATCGAGTCGCTCGCGATGTGCCCGGTGACGATCAGGTTCTTGGCGTCCCCGTATTCCCCGGCAAGCCTCCGCGAATCCTCCGGCCGGCAGTGGATGTAGATGACGGTGTCAACGCCGTGATCGAAGTAGGCCTTGGCGACCGGGTACCCTCCGTTCGTCCCGGCACCGTGGGAGACGACGACCCGGCCGATCCGGTTCGTCCCCCGCCCGAGGCGGACCTCGATCCGCGTCGCTGCGTTCCGGAACTCGCCGAACGACTCGTAGAGACGATCGATCAGGTCGGCGACCGTACGTTGCGGATCGAGATTCACTACCGCCTCCGCCATCCTCCGCCGGCCGATCTCATCGAGGGGGGTGTGAATATTCATGTAGGGAAGATCGAGGAGCCGGGCGATCGAGGGGGAATGGTCGTAGTTCTCCATCGAGCCGAGGATCCTCCGCGCCTCGACCGTCTCAGCGAGGGCGGCGTTCGCGACATCCAAGGGGATCCCAGCCGAGGTCATCTGATCGACGTGGCGGAGGAGGACCTCGTGGTAGCGGAGGATCGCCGACCCACCGACCGGATGGTGGGAGATCGCAGCGTCGTAGCCGAGGTCGCAGGCGAGCTTCACCTCCGGCGCCTTGATATCGATCCCGATCAACACCCGGTTTATCCCCTCGCCTCTACGGTAGATCGCGCTGTCCCCCGGGATCTCAGCGAGCCCCGCCATCTCAAGGGCGATACCCATCAAGCGGTCGGTGTCCATTCACTACCTCCCTTCGTCCCCGGGGAGACCGGGGTGAAATCCCGCAGGATCGACCCGCCGATGAACTCGCGGAGGATCGAATTCCCGGGGATATTCTCGGTCGAATACGGATCGAACCACCAGAGGAAGGCGAGGAGCCGCTCGGCCTCGATCCGGAGGCGCGGATCCCTGACCTGGAGGAGGTACGGCTCGGCGAGCGGCTTCAGGACCGCGAGCTCGTAGCTGAGGGCTGAGTTGAACATCACATCCGCCTCCTCCTGATACGGGAATATGTTCCGTTTCTCCCCCCGCCTGACGCTGTCCCAGATCGCTAGGGTCTCCTCGGCCGAGTACCCGCGATAGACGGCGTCCCGGACGAGCCGGCGGAGGAGGCGCGTGTCGGTCGTCGACACGCGGTTGTGGATGTCGAGGTTGAGCTGGGTGAGGGCGCTGACGAATATCCTGAAGCAGTCCTTGGTCGGTGCCCCCTCGAGGAGCTGCGGGTTCAGCCCATGGATCCCCTCGACGAGGAGGATCTGATCCTTCCCCAGCCTGACGGTCGGCCCGTCCTCGCGGACTCCGAGCCGGAAGTTGTAGTGTGGGAGGGTGACCTCCTCCCCGTGGAACAGCCGGCCGAGGTCCTCCTGGAAGAGGGGGACGTCTAGGGCATCGAGGGAATCGAAGTCGACGTCGTCGCCGAACTTCTCCTTCAGATAGTCACGCGGGTGGAAGTAGTCGTCCATGGCGACCGGATACGGTTTCAGCCCCCCGGCGAGGAGCTGGATCGCGAGGCGCTTCGAGAACGTCGTCTTCCCCGAGGCCGACGGACCGGCGATGAATACGAGGCGGACCCCGTCCTTGTGCCGCTTCAGGATCTTGTCCGCGATCTCAGCGACCCTCTTCTCGTGGAGCGCCTCGGCGACGAGGATCACCTGCTCGATCCGGCCGCTTCTGATCGCCTCGTTCAGCG
>CAZGRE010000089.1:0-2637 GCA_964528085.1 uncultured Thermotogae bacterium
TCCGATCCGCCGCGTCGGTGACGTTCTCGGGGAGGCCGGCGAGCCGGGCGACGTGGACCCCGTAGCTCCCCTCCGCCGTCCCCTCCTCCACCCGGTGGAGGAAGACGACCTCCCTTCCGAGTTCCTTCACCGCGACGTGGAGGTTGATGACGTTCGGGATCAGCTCAGCGAGCTGAGTCAGCTCTTGATAGTGGGTGGCGAACAGGGTCTTCGCCCTGACCGTCCGCGCGATCTCCTCGGCGACGGCCCAGGCGATCGAGACGCCATCGAACGTGCTCGTCCCGCGTCCCATTTCATCGAGGATGACGAGGCTCCTACCCGTCGCCCGCTCGAGGATCGCCGCGACCTCGAGCATCTCCATCATAAACGTGCTCACGCCGGCGGCGAGCATGTCGCTCGCCCCGACCCGGGCGAAGATCCGATCGACGATCGGTAGGATCGCTTCTTCGGCAGGGACGAACGACCCGATCTGAGCCATCAGGGAGATGAGGGCTGTCTGGCGGAGATAGACCGATTTACCGGCCATGTTCGGCCCGGTAAGGATGACGAGATCCCTCCCCTCGGAGAGGTCGAGGTCGTTCGGGACGAACTCCTCGAACTGTTCGACGACCGGGTGGCGCCCTCCCTTGATGACGAGTGAGTGCTCCGCAGTGAACCGAGGGCGGACGTAGCGGTTCCGATGGGCGACGTCGGCGAGGGTGAGGAAGAAGTCGAGATCGGCTATCGCGTCCGAGACCGACTGGAGGCGGGGGATCGCTCGTCTGAGGGCCTCCACCGCCCGCTCGAACAGGTCTACCTCAAACGAGCGCGCCCGCTCCTCGGCGAGGGAGATCCTCTCCTCGAGGGAGCGGAGCTCATCGGTGACAAACCTCTCGGCGTTCGCCAGGGTCTGGCGGCGTCGATACCCCTCCGGGACCTTGGAGAGGTGGGAGCGCGTAACCTCGATGTAATAGCCGAAGACCCGGTTGTAGCCGACCTTGAGCGAGGGGATCCCGGTTGCTTCGCGCTCCTTCCCTTCAAGGGATGCGATCTGGGAGCGGATGGACCGGACCTTTTCACGGAGGGAATCGAGATCAGGGCTGTACCCATCGCGGATCATCCCACCGTCGCGCGGATCGGCCGGGGGCTTGTCGACGAGCATCCCAGCGTATTCAGAGCAGATCCGCTCGAGCTCAGGATCGTCGAGCTCCCCCTTGATCCGCTCGAGCTCGGCCGGGAGCGGCCCTTCCCCCAACCCTTCTGCGAGACCGCGCGAGATCGGTGGTATCGAATCGAGGGACCGAAGGAGCAAGAACAGGTCGTACGGGCGTATCCGTCCGGCGCCGAGCTTCCCGACGAGCCGCTCGAGGTCGTGCACCCCCTTGATCAGCTCGCGGAGCTCCGCCCGGACGAGGCTCGCCTTGACGAACGCCTCGACCGCGTCGAGCCTTGCCTCGATTCCCTCCCGGTCGAGGAGGGGGGCGAGGATCGCCTTCCGAAGCCTTCGCCTCCCCATCCCGGTGATCGTACGGTCGAGGACGTGGAGGAGGGTCCCCCGCTCTTCCCCAGGGCGGAGGGGCCTGACGAGCTCGAGGCTCGTAACGGTGAACGGATCTAGATCCATCTGATCGGAGATCGAATACGGGCGGATCGGGCGGATCTGCGCCTGGGCCACCTTCTGGGTGTCGGTGACGTAGGCGATGATCCCGCCGGCCGCCTGCAGCCCGAGCTCATCGGCGCCGAGCTCCTCGTAGCGGACGCCCTCCGCACTGAACGATGAGCTCGGGATCCGGGTGATGACCCGCCCCTCGAGGAGGTCCGCGAGCTCATCCGCTGAATCGGCCGGGAGGAGGATCTCGCTCGGATCGCGCCGTTCGATCTCCCCGCGGAACACAGCGAGCGAATCGGCGACTGTGCAGAGGAACTCACCTGTCGACAGATCGAGGAATGAAAGGCCTATCCTCTCCTTTCCCACGGGGCGGTACGCGGCGGCAAGGTAGTTGTTCACCCCGGCATCGAGGAGGGAGTCGTCGAGCGCCGTCCCCGGGGTGACAACGCGGACGATATCGCGCTTGACGAGCCCCTTCGCCTTCCTCGGATCCTCGATCTGTTGGCAGATCGCGACCTTGTAGCCGCGCTTAAGAAGCTGGCCGACGTAGGCATCCCCGCGGCGGATCGGAACCCCAGCCATCGGATGGCCGTTTCGAGAGGTGAGCACGACATCGAGCTCTCGCGCCAACACCTCCGCGTCCTCGAAGAACGCCTCGTAAAAGTCCCCCAAATGGAAAAACAAGATCGCGTCGGGGTAATCGGCCTTGAGCCGAAGATACTGCTTCATCATCGGGGAGTGCTCAGCATCCGCCATGGCATCCCCAGTATAAGGCGGGGAACTCCGACTCCGCAAAGGGTTAACGAAAAAGAGAACGGCCTAGAAATCCTTGTTCGATCGCTACTTCCTGCACTAGCCCCCTCCTTGACAATCCACTCCTGATCCATATAATTGTGACACTTATTTTTGTATTCCTGAAAAAGGCGAACTCGCCAAGAGGCGGGGGCGCAAAGCTGCGGTTCTCGTGAAGAGAAGGCCGGGTTGCCAGGATGCGGCGACCCGGTTTCAGCTTTTCCGGGTAGATAACGGGGGAAGGGGAGGAAAGTGCA
>CAZGRE010000090.1:0-2584 GCA_964528085.1 uncultured Thermotogae bacterium
CCGCGCCGCGCCCGCTCGTCGATCGAAAGGTCGAGGATCGACTCCCCGTCGAGCCAGATGTCACCGGAGACGAACTGGTATGGGGGGAGGCCCATGATCGTCTTGATCAGGCTCGACTTCCCCGAGCCGTTCGGCCCGAAGATGACGTGGATCTCCCCTGGCTGAACGGTCATGTTGATCCCGGAGAGAAGCGGCTCATCGGCGATGCTCACCGCAAGGTTATCGATTTCCAGTAGCGGCGTTCCGGTCATGTTATCTCCTTGTGGCGGGCGGCGATCTCAGCGGCGAGGCGATCGAGCTTGGCGTAGTCCTCGTCCCGCGGCAGCCCCTTCGCCATCACCGGCTCGAGCCATTCGAGCTTCAACGATGCTGTGAGTGACTTGATCGTCTCCGGTGCCTTCCCTCCCCAGCCGTACGAGCCGACGATCCCGGCATGCTTGAGCTTCGGGCGGAGCGCGGCGACGAGGTACGCCGCGGAGACGACGCTCGGGTGCGGACCGGTGAGGACCGTCGGGGTACCGAAGACGACGGCCCCGGCGTCGACGAGTCCCTCGGCGAGCCTTCCCAGGTCGGTCACCGTCAGGTCGAACGGGGCGACCTCCACCCCGCGCTCGACGAGGGCGGTGATCAGTCGGTCGACCATCAGCTTGGTGCTCCCGTGCATCGAGGCGTAGGGAAGCACGACGAGGTTCTCCGGCGGGTCGAGGACCCAATGCCGGTAGGCGTCGAGGATGAATAACGGATCGTCGTAGGCCGGGCCGTGGCTCGGAGCGATCATCTCAAACTCTAAGTCCTCCAGGCGGTTCAGGTGCTTGGCGATGATCGTGCGGAACGGCATCATGATCTCGGCGTAGTAGCGCTTCGCCGCCTCGTGGACCCGCTCCCGGTCGTGCGCGTAGATCCCGGTAGTGGCCAGGTGCGAACCGAAGAAATCACACGTGAATAGGATCTTCTCCTCGGGCAGGTAGGTGAGGATCGTCTCCGGCCAGTGGACCCACGGGGCGTGGATGAACTCGAGGGTTAGGTCTCCGAGGGAGACCGCCTCTCCGTCTGCCACCTCCGTGATCCTCCCCGGATCGAGGTGGAGGTGGTCGACGAGCATCGCGCTCGCCTTCGGGCTTGCCAGGATTTGTACGTCCGGGTAGCGCGCGAGGACGTCCGGGATCGTCCCTGAATGGTCCTGCTCCACGTGCTGGCAGACGAGGTAGTCGAGCGACTCGACCGTTGCGAGCTGGTCCAGGAGGACGTCGCGCTTCGCCGGGTCGACGGTGTCGATCAGGGCGGTCTTCTCCGAGCCTTCGACGAGGTAGGCGTTGTAGCTTGTCCCGTCGGGGAGCGGGATCAGCTCGTCGAACAGTCTCCGGTCGAAGTCCTGCGCCCCGAGAAAGCTTACGCGGTCCGTGATCTTCTTTGGTTTCATCTCAGCCTCCCAGCATCCGGGCGATGTCTTCCTTCGGTTCGCCGATCAGCCGCAGGTCGTAGCTATCCTGGAGGACCTTCAGGATATCGTCGTTGATCCATGCGGGGAGGATCGGGCCGAGGTAGATCCCCTTGATCTTAAGCGCTAGGAGTGACCAGAGGATCGCGACCGCCTTCTGCTCCATCCACGACAGGACGATGCTGAGCGGGAGGTCGTTCACCCCGACCCCGAACAGCTCGGCGAGGGCCTGGGCGATGTCGATCGCCACGATCGCGTCGTTGCACTGGCCGAGGTCGATCAGCCGCGGGATCCCATCGATCTCACCGAGGGGAAGGTCGTTGAACCGGAACTTCCCGCAGGCGAGCGTGAGGACGATCGTATCCTCCGGTAGGTTCTGCACGAACTCACGGTAGTAGCTCGACTTGCGCAGCGGGGCGTCGCACCCGCCGACGAGGAAGAAGTGGCGGATCTTACCGGCCTCGACGAGCTCCTTGATCTTTCCCGCCAGCGGGAGGATCGATTTCAGGGAGAAGCCGGTCGTCAGTGTGACCTCGCCGGCTCGATCGGGAAGCTCGGGTAGGGTCAGGGCCTTCTCGATCAGCTCGGAATAGTCGTAGCCCGGGATGTGCTTCACCCCGGGTAGCCGCGCCGGGCCGGTGGTGAACATCCGATCCTTGTAATCGTCCTTCGGGAGCAACACGCAGTTCGACGTTCCGAGGATCGCCGCCGGTATTTCGGAGAAGAGCTCCTTCTGATCGAACCACGCCTTGCCCAGGTTTCCCACCAGGTGCTCGTACCGTTTCAGGCCGGGATAGCCGTGCGCCGGGAGGAGCTCGGAGTGGGTGTAGACGTTGACCCCGGTCCCCTCGGTCTGCTTCAGAAGCTCGTGCAGCGCCTTCAGACCGTGGCCGGTGACGATGATCGCGTGTCCCTTCACCGTCCCGGTCTGAACCTCGGTCGGGACCGGCTCGCCGTACGCCTCGATGTGTGCCTTCTTGAGGAGGCGCATCGTGCGCAGGTTCATCTCCCCGGCCTCGACAGCGAGGGCGACGAAGTCCTCGGCGTCGAAGTTTACGTTGGTGAACGTCGCGTAGAACGCGCGCTCGAGGAACGCGTCGATCTCCGGGTCGGTGTAGCCGAGCTCGCGGGCGTGGTAGAGGTAGG
>CAZGRE010000091.1:0-2579 GCA_964528085.1 uncultured Thermotogae bacterium
CCGGCGCGCTCGTCGTCAAGCCAGCGGCTCATCCCGGCGTAGTGGTGCTCGCGGCAGTAGGCACAGCCGTTCAGGATGCTGACGTATACCCCGATTGCCTCGAGGAACCAGGTTGGGATAGCGTTTCCCGTGTGGTGAAGGACGTTTTTGTACAGGGCCATGTGCCCCTCCATCGTGTGCGGCCGGAGGCTGTGGGCGAGCATGATGTTGTCGACGTTGTCGTCCAGCCCCTTGACCCGCTCGTAGAGCTGGCGGAGCTTCCCTTCGGATTCTTCGTATGTGATATAACGGATCCACATTCGGTTCTACCTCCGTTATCGGATCGGGTTCACAGCTTGTTCCATTCTTCGGCTTCGATCTTGTGCTTCAGAATCCCTAGTTTTTCAGCTTTCGTATAAAATCGCGCTTCTTGCAGGGAGACCAGTTACTCCCGAGTGGAAACGGCGTTTAGGTCCAGATCTCCCAGAACAGGTAGAGGATGCTGCAACCTGAGCCCAAGGAGGATCCATTCTTCTAAGACGGCCTGCAGTTGTTCTTCGCACTCTCTCAGGTTGGGAGCGAGTGCCGTCACACCGGGGCACGGGGATATCCGGCCGGCATAGGTCCCATCTTCTAGCTTGTCGTAAACGGCGTGCGCCATTGCCCGCTCCACGTACTCGGTGAGCAGATATCGCACAGGCATCGTTTCCTCCTAAGTTTTCACTATAGCAAGAGGTCGAGCCCGCGGCAACGGCTTAGCTGCCCGATAGGCTTTCACGTTATCGAACCCTTGTATCGACGAACGTTAAGCGCCTTCCATTGCAGCATGGGGTGCTGGCGGATCCGTTCAGCTAGTTGTTCATCTCGCGTTAGCAACATTGGTTTGATCTCACCGTGGTCGAGCAGCCGGTCCAAAAACTCCATCTCCGCATCGTTCAGCGGCAACACACAGCCGAGCATCTCCCGACACTCTTCCACGAGTCCGGTTGCCCAAGGCAGAACGTCTCCCACTGAGTTCAAAGAGTCCCTCCGCAAGAGCGGCAGGAGTTGGTCACGGAGTTCCTTTGCCGAGGAGGTTACGTCTTGAACGCTTACCTTGCGCCAATCTCGGCGGTTCATGGCGCCGTAGACAACGAAGGCCAAACGGAGGCGTTCCTTATCGAGGTCCGTAGAGCGAAGAAGTAAGTGCACATCGAACAGATCCCGGCTTGCCTTACGCGACAACAGCGCGGCCAGCTTTCCTGCTGCCAGTTCATGCAGGTTGAGCATGGGAATCCCGCGCGCCTGGGCCATGCCGATGAGGCGAGAGTTCTGTGTCACTGTAGGCCACAGCGGGATGCGAAACATGTAGTTGAGGTCAATCGCAAGATCACCACCTGTTCCCAATGCGCTTTCGTACCGAAGCGAGAATTTCCCGCCCGCATGCTCATCCGCAGACGGTCCTCGCCGGATAGTGAATCCCTCTCGGGCACATACCGCCTGGATCGCCTCTTCGAGCCTCGGTCGTTCCGCACGCATTACCTCGAGCTTGGGGCTTCCCACGTAGTTGAGGTCGAGATCGATCGACAACCGCGGGAGGTCGAAGATGAACAGATTCAGAGCTGTTCCCCCTTTAAGTGCCAACCGCCCCTTCAGAAAAGGGTGGCGGAAGAGAGTCTCCAAGAGGTGGAGTAGGAGGATGGCCTTTTCGAGCATCTCCGTGCGGAAGCCGGTAGCTTCGGCTTCGGAAAGCAGCCGTTCCTTGGAGATTTTCATAGCACCTCCTCCCAGCTGCGCTCCAGGATCTTCAAGGGGACTACCAGGTTCCACTCCGGGATCAACCGTCCCGATTCTCTGGTGGTACGCGCCATGTAGTGTGGGCTACGCGGGCGATGTGTACGCAGCATTTTTAGATGATGCTCCTCAACCGAGAGCCTGTCCCGATGTTGTTCCAAGAAGAATCCGACTTTAGCCGCGGTGGTCGCGTTCTCCAAGAGCAGGGCGTACTCCACGACCCTAGCCAGGTCGAAGAATTCCACTGCTTCCAAAGAGCGCCATATCTCTTCCCATCCTCCTCCTAGATCCGGGCGATCGAGAACGTCTACCAGAGTCCGTTCTAGACTAGTGGTTCGAACGGGGATCCCAGCTTGTTCATGTGTCTCCACCCCGAAGAATTCCTTCCCTTTCGCGCAAAGCCGCTTGGGGAATCGGACGCCGCGGAATTCATTCGTGCGGAACGTTATAGCACGTGTTGCATGCTTAGTGAGGTAGAGATATTGACTGCTGGACGAGTAGGCCTTGCCATGAAACTGCAAGGCGGTGTGGTAACCGAGCACTGCGTCATCGGCCATCTTTGACGCCAGCAAGTAGGGATTGACTTGATAGGACGCGGGGTCGAAACCCGCTGGGACCACCGCGTATAATCCACGGCGTACCCGCAGGAGGCGGCCTTTCTGGGTGTAATATCGCAAGAGCGAATCCGGCGTCCTCTTGCTGCCAGAGCGTAAATATGAGGCAAACTCGCCTATGGTGAAGACCGGATTTCTTGCAAAAAATCCCTGGACGTCCATTCCGCACCTTCTTGACTTTAGTTAGCGTAACGCGCAAAATTATTGCGTATT
>CAZGRE010000092.1:0-2571 GCA_964528085.1 uncultured Thermotogae bacterium
CGAAGGGGCAGAGGCGGGGCTCCGCCGGGAGAAGGGGAGGGTTCCTCCCCTCAGCGAGCGCGCAGAGACGGTCAACATCGCTGAGGAGGGGATCGCTGAGATATTCAAGGCACGCGAGGCGCTGAGTTACGTCTCGCTCGATGCCGGCCAGCGCGAGAACGATCCGATCCCGCAGATCGACATATCCAAGATCAGAAGTGAGCATCCCGTTCCATTCCCGATCGAATACCGGATAAGGATCGCATCGGCACTCGAACGGCTCGCCGAGCTGCAACAGGACCTCTTCCGCGCGCTGTTTTCCGAAAGAAAATAGAGTCAATCTCCGACTCAGAGGGGGTTATCGCGGGTTGAGTCGGCCGTGCGGTGGAGGACGTGGTCGTAGCCGCAGCGGAACAGCTGTATGACGTGCTCGTCATCGAGGGCATAGTAGATTGCTCTCCCGTCGCGCCTCGTCCTTACCAGCCCGAGCATCCGCAAAAGTCGGAGATGATGGGAGACCGCAGGTTGCGTGATCCCGAGGAGCTCGGCTAGGTCATGGACGCACAGTTCCGTTTCCGATAGGAGGAAAAGGATGCGGACACGCGTCGGATCGCCGATCGCCTTAAACGTATCCGCCAGCTGCCCCGACAGTGCAGCATCGGGCGTCCTCGCCAACAGCCGCTTTGCTTCGTCCTCGGAGAGAGAGTGGTACATGCCGGTTCCACTTTAACCGGAGCGACGGGTTGAACCAAGTCGGGCGAGCCGGTATAAATGATCAAACAAACGTTTAAATATTGTCGGGTTAAACCTGGAAGGGAGGCCACCGTGGTGGTACCGGTGATATGCGGAAACCGCTGATCGGTCTGATCGTATTCCTTGCCCTTGCCTTCGCCTTCGTTTCCATTGCAGCGGAGGAGACGACGCAGCTCGTCCTCTTTTACGAGACGGGTTGTCCGCATTGCATAAGGATAGAGGGGTTCCTCGAGCGGGTTCGGGATCGATATCCGACCCTCGAGGTCCTCCGCTACGAGATCCGCGATCCCGCTGCTCAAGACCTCCTCGCCTCCCTCCTTTCGGCCTACGACGTCGAGCTCGGGTCGGTCCCGATCATCTTCGTCGGGGACGTCGCTGCGATAGGGGGGACCTATTACGGGCTTTACGAGGGGCCTTATCCGACGAGCGGGAGGGCGGAGGAGATCGCCCTGCAAGAGGCGATCGACCGGGCGGTCGAGACAGGTGCACCATCGCCGCTCGCTCGCGTGGAAGGCTCGGAGGAGAGGGGGCTGGCCGAGGAGTTGACCGTCCCCGCCGTCGTCATCGCGGCCCTCGCCGATTCCGTTAACCCGTGCACGTTCGCCGTCCTCGTCCTCCTCCTCGGTACGCTCCTCGTCGCTGGGAAGAAGGGGAAGGTACTGCAGGTGGGCCTGGCGTTCACCGGAGCGATCTATATATCCTATTTCCTCATGGGAATCGGTGTTTTCTCAGCCATTCAGGCGGCAGGGGTGCAACGCCCGTTCATCCTGGTAGTCTCCTCGCTGGCGATCCTCCTCGGGCTATGGAACATGAAGGACTACTTCGCCTACGGAAAATGGTTTTCGATCGAGGTTCCGAAGAGGTGGAGGCCGACGGTCAAACGGATCACCTCCTCCGCCGTCTCCGTCCCCGGCGCCTTCGCCGTAGGTGTCCTCGACTCCCTCTTCCTCCTCCCCTGCTCGTCCGGGCCGTACATAGCCATCCTGGCGCTCCTCTCCAAGACGGCGACGAAGACGGAGGGGATCGTCTATCTCGCGTTCTACAATCTGATCTTCATCCTACCGCTCGTTGCGATCACAATGGCGGTCCACTTCGGATTCACGACGACGGCGCGGGCCGAGCGCTGGCGCTCGGCCCGGCTCGGGAAGCTCCACCTCGTCTCCGGGATCGTCATGCTCCTCCTGGGGGTCGGGATGATCCTTGCGCTACAGTTCGGATACATGTAGCGGAAACCTGTTTTTCAGTCGCCCCGATCACTATTCTGTCAGTCCCAGTTCGAAGATCCACCAGTTCTCGAAGATAAGGTAGCCCTCCGGGGTCTCCGTCGTGGGGATCTCTTCGATGACGCACAGGAAGTATCTTCCCACTGCAAGCATCTCGTACTCTGTCTGATAGAGGCTACAAAGAAGACACTTCTCTAGAACCCCATGTAGATCGAGATGATTGGGACCGTAACAGCACCTATCGGAACCCCGGCGAGCCCGCCCCAGAACGCACCGGCGAGGAACCCCATCCCGACGGCCTGGGGGTAGTTGAATGGGCCCCAGTAGCCGGGATCTGCCTCGACCACGGGAATGGCGATCGCAACGGCGAGTGCGAAGCTGATTCCCCCGACGACTGCGCTTCCGAGCGCTCCCAGGCCGGCGCCAAGGAACGGGGAGAGGAGGCGTGACGGCTCCCGCCTGAGGACGGTATCTGCGATCCATCTACCAGCGATTCCGCCGGTGATCGCCGCCACCGTCCCGACGGGGAGGGCGACGAGGAGCCGGGAGGAAAGAGGGGTCCCTTCCGGGCAGAGGGCGTATCCCGTTGCAGCCATGATCGTAAAAGAGAGGAGCG
>CAZGRE010000093.1:0-2375 GCA_964528085.1 uncultured Thermotogae bacterium
CGCGAGAAGGCGCAACCGTGCACCTGCCCGCCGGATATCCCTGAGTGCCGGTGCGGGAAGCGCGTCGAAGTGAGGATCCTGACGAAGAAGCCGATCACTCCGGCCCCCTCCGAGGTCAAGGAGAACCCGCGCTCACGGAGCGCCAAGCTCCGCGCCGGCGAGAAGGTCGTCTAGTTCGCCCTCCCGGCCGACAGATGTCCGGGTTGGGTGTCCCTCTCTCCTCTAACCTACGTGTGGAATGTCGCCCGATCGTCGGTTGATGACGCTTGCCTCCCCGCGAGGTCCGCTCCGCAGGAGGGATCCTCCCCTCGTCCGTTCGATCATAATCGGCCTTTTCATAATCCTCGCTGCGTTCGGACTTTCGTTCCTCTACGTCTGGGAGACGACGACGATCCGCGACCTCACCGCTCGGTGTAACTCGCTCCGGGCTGATCTGATCGAGGCCGAGGAGGTCAACCGGACGCTTCAGTCGGAGATCGAACGGGCGTTCTCGCTCGAGAGGGTCGCGCGGATCGCGCGCCGCCAGCTCGGGATGGTCGAACCGTCGGTGATTAGGTATGTACCGATCGATCAGGAAGGCGGGGAGTGAGCGGATGATAAGGAAGCGCGGGAGGATCGTCGGTGCGATCCTCGTTCTGTGCGCGATCGGCCTCGTCGTCCGCCTCGCCCAGCTTCAGATCCTCCAACACGGTGAATGGGCCGCCCTCGCCGCATCGATACAGGAGAGGACGGTCGAGGTCTACCCGCGGCGGGGGACGATCTACGATCGAAACGGGATCCCGCTCGCGTTCGATGTCAAGGCGACCGCGATCGCGGTCGACAGCTACAACATGACAAGGCCGGTCACCCTTTCTCGGATATTGAGCGAGGAGCTCGGGATCGGCCGGGACGAGGTCGACCGGTTGATCTACCGGCCGAGCTACTTCACGTGGATCGATCGGAAGGTCGATCTCCTGACGGCGGAGAGGATCAGAAAGAGGGCGGATGACGCCGGGGTCAACGGACTGATCTTCGTCGACACGTGGAAGCGCTGCTATCCGCAGGGGGATCTTGCCTCGAACCTGATCGGGTTCGTCGGGGTCGACGGCCACGGCCTCGAGGGGATCGAGCTTCGGTTCGACGATCGGCTCTCCGGGACCCCGATGAGGCTCCATGTCGTCTACGGCGCCGATGGGAGGACCTACCATACCGAGACGATCGCGGAGGGGACGCCGGGGAGTGACGTCTATCTCACGATCGACGCCGAGCTTCAGTTCGTCTGCGAGGAGGAGATCGATGCCGGCGTATCCCGCTACCGGGCGAACACCGGCTTCATCGTCCTCCTCGATCCTAAGACAGGCGAGGTCCTGGCGATGGCCCAGGATCGCCGCTACGACCTGAACGAATACTACCGCTCGACCCCGGAGGAACGAAAGAACCTCCCGGTGAGCTTCCTGTTCGAGCCCGGCTCCTCGTTCAAGGCGTTCACCGGCCTCGCTGCGCTCGAGGCCGGGGTCGTATCGGT
Source organism: uncultured Thermotogae bacterium (assembly GCA_964528085.1). Lineage (GTDB taxonomy): Bacteria > Bipolaricaulota > Bipolaricaulia > UBA7950 > UBA9294 > B2-G16. The sequence continues at coordinate 1,505 of CAZGRE010000093.1, forward strand.
CGATGACACGTTCGACGGGAGCGACGGGATCGTCATCGCCGGGCATACGATGCACAACTCGGAGAACGAGTCGTTCGGGACGGTCACGTTCAGGGAGATTATCCAGAACTCGATCAACACCGGGATGATCCGCGTCGCCCAGCTTCTGGGCGAGGAGAGGCTCTATGAGTTCCTCGTCGAGCTTGGGTTCGGGGAGAGGACCGGAATCGACCTTCCGGGGGAGGAGGCGGGGATCCTCCGCGACGTCAAGGACTGGTCCGGTCTCGCCCTCGCCGCGACCTCGATCGGCCAATCGGTTGGGGTGACAGGGATCCAGCTCGCCCGCGCGATGGCGGCGGTGGCGAACGGGGGAGAGCTCCTTCAGCCCGAGATCGTCCTCCGGATCGGGGATGGACCGGAGGCTGAGCCGAAGGTGATCCGGAGGGTCGCCTCACCCGATGGGTGCGCGACGATGCGTGACCTTTTGCGCCTCGTCGTCGAGTCGGGGACCGGTACACCGGCCGACATCCCCGGGTTCGCCGTCGCCGGGAAGACGGGGACCGCGCAGAAGGCCGTCCCCGGCCATGGGTACGTTCCGGGGAAGTACACCTCGCTATTCTGCGGGTTCTTCCCGAAGGACGACCCGGAGTACCTTGCCCTCGTCGTCCTCGACGAGGTGAAGACGACCCCGGTCTGGGGCGGGGCGACCGCCGGTAGGATCTTCCACGCTGCCCTCTCCCGCGTCGCGTTGATCACCCACCTCGCTCCCGTCGCCGGGCGATGAGTTAGGGCTTCCCTCCTGCGACGAAGATCTTCCGATACAGGTCCTCGCGGTAGCTTATCTTCTCCGGCTCAGCCATGATGAGCTTGGGCCACGTCCAGTCAAGTGGTG
>CAZGRE010000094.1:0-2303 GCA_964528085.1 uncultured Thermotogae bacterium
CTTTGACGCTAGCTCCCTGATGATCAACCGTTCTCTATCCAAGATGCCGTCCGTGTTATGTAAAAGCACAGCAGCCCCCGTAGGCATGACGGTATTTTGGATGGCTTTGCAGATTCGCGCGAAGAATGAGTTGCTTATGTCCGGGACGACGACACCCAAGGTATCGACCGTTCCTTTAACTAATCCCCTGGCAACCTCATTCGCATGGTAGTCGAGTGTCCGGATGGCTTCTCGAACGCGCTCAGCGATCTCCGGCCGCACGTTTCTCTTGTTGTTGACAACCCTTGAGACGGTCGCCGGTGAGACGCCAGCTTCCTGCGCAATCATCTTAATAGTAACCCGTTTAGAAGGCACTAGTTCTCTCCCTGAAAACGCTTTCCAAAAATAGCGGATTTCTCCTCTCTTGTCAAGTCGCTGTGCATCGCACATCATGCTGGACGATTTCGATTCTGGAACCTGATTGACAAGGAAAAACCGTGAGGGACTATATATCCAACATTCCGGATACCTTTCCAGTCCCTAAAGAAGCACACCACGAGTGTTGCAAACGATTTCCCATTTGATGGCTCCAAAGGGACATCGAGGGCTACCATTATGCTCGCTTTTTCAAGCCTTTCTCGCCCGGATAGACCGACAGAGCTCATAATGGAACTCTCATTCGCAGTGGCCGTGGTCTTCCATATCCGTAAAATGCTAAGGGCAGATTGAAGTTAAAGAACAGGGGAGTCCCATGAATAATAAAAGAATAGATTATAGGGGGAAACGGTACCTCTTCTTTCCGGCCCTCGCTCTCTACTGGGGGATCCTCCCCGCCGGCCTGATCCTCCTGTCGCGTAGGCTCGATTCAGCCGTTTCGCTCCCCGGGATCCCGCGAGCGGTCGGCCTCGGCATAGGGATACCCCTCGTCTCCGGAGCGATCATCGGGGCCTGCTGGTGCCTCGTCGCATTCTATCTCCGCGGAGGAGGTCTCCCGCTCGCAATCTGCCCGCCGGTCAGGCTCGTCCGGGAGGGGCCGTACGCCGTCTCGCGGAACCCTCTTTACATAAGCTTCACCGCCTACCTCCTCGGCCTCGGCCTGATAACCGGTTCGACAGCAGCGATCGGGATCGTCATCCCCTCGTTTACCGCGATTTGGATCGTATATGCCCTCGTTCATGAGGAGCGAGGGATCGCGCACCGCTACGGCCCTTCCTACGCCGATTACAAGAAGGAGGTCCCGTTCCTCCTCCGATTCCGGAAGGGGATCCCGGGGCCGGGGATCGTGTTCAGCCTCGTATACCTGATCGGGAAGCTGATCGTTCGGGTCTTCTTCCCGATCGAGGTGACAGGGAAGGAACACCTCCCCCAGAGCGGGCCGTGCATCATCCTCGCGAATCACGCTTCTTATCTTGACCCCGTTCTTCTGATCGCCGCGAGCGATCGCTACATCCGGTTCCTCACCACCGCGGAGATGATGCGGACGCGCTTCGGTAGGTGGTTCTTCAAAGCGGTGGGAACGATACCTACGCGGCGCTACCGCGTCGATCCAAGCTCGGTGCGCGAGCTCTTCGCTTCGCTCAGGGCAGGTGAGATCGTCGGGGTCTTCCCGGAGGGGGAGAGGACATGGAACGGTGCCCCCCAACCGATAAGCGAAACGGTGAAGCGCCTCATCCGCCGCGCCGGCGTACCGCTGGTAGCGGCGCAGATCGACGGCAGCTACGCCATCTATCCCCGCTGGAGTGGGTATCCGCTTCCCGGAAGGATCAGGGTGCGCTTCTTTCCGCCAACCCCTCCTGAGAAGGCCTCGGAGGCCCTCTCCCGCATAAGCGTACCGAGCAGCGGCCGGACCTGGCTACCGCGAGGTTGTCACGGGCTAGAGCGCCTCGTCTGGGCCTGTCCTTCCTGCCATGCGATCGGGCGGATCAGCGCGCATGGACGGACGATCCACTGCAGGAACTGCGACGCGCGATGGTCTCTCACCAGGGATCTCTCCGTCCGCTCGGAGGATGGAGAGATCGTCCCACTACGGGAGTTCACCCGCTTCCTGGACGAAGGTGATCCCTTCGCAGGAGCGGACACCCTCGCCTCGATCGGAACGGTCGATCTCCTTGCCGGCGGAGATGAGCTTTCCCAGATCGCCTCCGGAGAAGTGACGTATGAGAATGGCGCCTTGCATGTCGAAGGAAACGAGTTTCCGCTATCCGGAGCGCGTATCCTCCGTGTCGAGGGAAGGGACAGGCTCGACATCGGGTTCATCGAGGGCCGGAGGGTGAGGCTCAAGTTCCAGCGCGACAGCCCGCTCAAGTGGGAGCGATTCTTGCGAT
>CAZGRE010000095.1:0-2293 GCA_964528085.1 uncultured Thermotogae bacterium
GGTCATCTTCTACGGGAATCATCCGTCGATGCTCACCCCGTTCCTTATCGCCGCCGCTGTCGATCGAACCGACATTAGGATCCTGATGATCAGCTACGTCGGCCATCTGATCCCGAGCCTCTCCCGCCTGATCCTCCCGATCGAGCTTCCGCTTAACCGGCCTCTCACCGAGCTCCGCCGCGGCGGAGCGAAGCATCTCATCGCCCTGTGGCTCGTCTCACGGCTGCACGACGTCCCGCAACGGGCGCTGGCGAAGGCGATCAACCGGCGATCTCTCCAGGCAGCCGTCGATCACATCCGCGCCGGAGGGTCGGTCGCGATATTCCCGGCCGGGGGAGGGAGAGCCGAACGTCGCTGGTACCCGGGTATCGGGACGCTCGTCAAGGGACTCGCCGAGGAATCCGCAAAACAGCCGGTCTATCTCGTCCCGATCCGCGAGTACAACAGCTCGAACCACCGCGTCTACACGAGCCTGGCCGGGAGCAAGACGGCACGGGCGAGGAGGAGGCTCCTCTACCGGAGGCCTATTAGAATCGAGTTCGCTGAACCGATAAGGCTCGATCGGCTCCCGCTCGATCCGTTATCCGCGCACAACATCGCGGCCTGGCTGAAGCGGCACTACGATGGGATCTTCCCCCTCCCCACAGCCGCCTGAGGTGCCTGCCATGCAACCGGAGGGGAAGACACATATCGACGTCCCTCCGTACGAGGAGGTCGTCGCCTTCCACGGCCACTCCTGCCCCGGGCTGGCGAGTGGCTACCGGATGGCGGTCGCCGCGCTCAGGGCCATCCGCGAAATCCGTTCGGCCGACGAGGAGCTCGTGGCGATCGTCGAGAACGACGCCTGCGGGGTCGACGCCGTCCAATTCATAACCGGCTGCACGTTCGGGAAGGGGAACCTGGTCTTTCGCGACTACGGAAAACCAGTCTATACGCTCCTCTCCCGGCGGGCGAACGCCGGCGTCCGCGTACTCTACCACGGGAGGGGAACCCCGGAGGGGATCCGCAATGACCGGGAGGCCTACATCCGCTTCATCCTGACCGCGCCCGAGGAGGAGATCCTGAGTGTCGAGTCGGTGAATACCCCCATCCCGGAGAGGGCAAGGATCCGCTCCTCGATCAGGTGTTCCTTCTGCGGCGAGCCGGTGATGGAGACCCGCGTGCGCTGGATCGATGGTAAGCCGGCCTGTATCCCCTGCGCCGAGGAGCGCTCGCACGGTTAGAGGAGGCCGCTTACCTCCTCCCGGTCGAACGGCCCGCCGTGGCCGGTGTAGAACCGCTCGACCCCGCGGTCGAGGAGCGCGCGGAGGCTCGCTTCCCACTCGGTTTCATCGTACATGAAGATCGGAACGTGCGGCCGCCTGGTCCGAAAAAGCCCGTTCATAACGAGGTCTCCGACGATCGCCCGGCCGTCATCGAGGAGGAGGGAGAGGCAGCCGTCGGTGTGGCCGATCGTCGGGAGAAGCCGGCCGCGGACCCCGAACGGGTAGAGGGGCGTCTCGCGCTCGATGCTTATCTCCGGGGCAAGAGGGGGGAAGGTCGGGGCAAGGGACAAGAGCGGCCGGGCGATCCGGCCGAGGACCGTGCGCGGGCGAACGTCCGCACTCGTGCCTTTTTCCAGGTTCCGCGCTGCGTTTGCGTGAGAGACGATTGGAACATCACCATCCCGTTTGAGAGGGGGGAGGTTCCCGGTATGGTCGAAGTGGGCGTGGGTGATGACGACAAGGCTCAACTCGGACGGCCTGATCCGATGCTCGGCCAGCCGCTCCTTGAGGAGGGGGTAGTCGCCGGGAAACCCGGTATCGACGAGGATCGGCCGCTCGTCGATGACGAGGTAGGCGTTCGCCCTTCCGAGAGGGAGTCTAATCACGGTCGGTAAGCCATCCATCGCACACCCCGTAATCTACTCTACCCCCAACCCCAAGCCCCTGACAAGGACTCCCTGCACCGATCGCTCCCATCCGTTAACCTCGGGGGACTCAAGGAAAAGCGGAGGTTGAAGTATGGCAAAGGTGAGGATCACCGTCGTCAAGCGGGCTGTCTACGAAGATCTGATCGATTCGCACATCAACAAGGAACGCTATCCCGAAGGTTTCGGCCGCTGCCCTCTGTGGGACGAAGAGAAGGAGTTCATAGTCGAGGATTGGCCGAATAAGCCGGATCGCTTCCCGTGCGACTGGGCGTGGACCGACATCCAACGCGACGTCGCGATGCTCCTGTTCGGGGCGAACCCGCCGTGGATGGCGAAGCCGGGGACGGCGATCTCCTGTTGCAGCGACGGATTCCGACCCGT
>CAZGRE010000096.1:0-2235 GCA_964528085.1 uncultured Thermotogae bacterium
GATTCGGGAGGCCTTCGAGCGGTTCCTCGATTACCTCGGCGGCGAGAGGATTGCGTTCCCCGATGGCGCGGTAGCCCCGTGATCGCCCGGCTGTTCGTTTAAGGGGCTTCTCTATACTCCAGCACGCCGTCAGCGCAGGTTCCGAGGAAGAGATGCTCTGGATCGGCCGGATCGAGGACGATCGTGTCCAGGCCGGCCGCGTCGCTCAGCCTCTCCCAGGTGTCGCCTCCGTCCCGAGATCGCCAGAGCCCCCCTCCGGTCGGACTGTTGAACGTCCCCCTGCCTCCTGCGGCGAGGTAGACCGTCCCGTCTTCCGGACAGTTCGGGGAGAAGGCGATGTCGTAGACGTAGCGCGCTTCCTCCTCGGATAGGACCTTCTCCCAAGTCTCGCCCCGATCGGTCGAGCGGTAGACCCCTTCCCCGAGGGAGGCGGCGAAGAGCGTCCCGTCGTCGGCGTAGTTGGGAGAGACGGCGACGGCGATGATGTTCCCCTCCGGGATGACCTGGGTCCAGTGATCCCCCCCGTCGGTCGTGCGGAAGAGGCCGCCGTTGTAGAAGAGCCCGGCGAAGACGGTCCGGTCGTTCGCATAATCCGGGGATACGGCGAGCGCCCAGACCGAGGCGTGCTCGACCGTCTCCAGAATTCCGGTGTTCACCTGCCTCCACGTCTCCCCCCGGTCGATCGTCCTGAAGACCCCGTCACCGACGTTTCCCCTCGTTCCGACGAATACGGTCCCATCGTCATGGAAGAACGGTGATATCGCGATTGCAGAGACGATCCGGTTTGTGATCCCCTCGCTCTTCCTCTCCCACGTCCGGCCGTGATCGAGAGAACGGTAGACATAGTCGCTGGTGGCGGCGTAGATCGTCCCGTCGGAAGCGTAATCCGGCGAGATCGCCAACCCCTCCATCCACTCCCCGGCGAGGGCCGGTTCCTCCCACGACCCTCCTCCGTCGCGCGAGGTGAACACCCCTCCTCCCCACGTTCCGGCGTAGATCGTCCGGTCGCTCGGGAATCCTGGTGAGATCGCGAGAGAGTTGATCTGAGGGACGATCCCTCGACTCGTCGGTACCCACTCCTCTGACTCTCGGTCGTAGCGGTAGACCCCGGCCCCGTAGGTCGCTGCGTAGACGTCGCTTCCGAAAAGGGCGAGGTCCCATATCGGAGGGTCCGGTAGGCCGCTGTGGAACGCCGCCCAGCTCTCCCCACCGTCGGTCGAGCGATGGACCTTGCTAGATGAGATGCAGTACACGGTCCGATCTGTCTCGTAGGTCGGAGAGAAATAGATCTTCGATACGCCTCCGTCCTTCACCGCTCGCCACGTCGCGCCCCCGTCGTTCGACTTGCAGAGGGCTCCGCCCGTTCCGACGAACAGGGTCCGGTCGACCCCGAATCCGGGCGATACGGCGATCCCCTCTACCCATAGGTCGGGAAGCCCTCCGTTCGCTTCCACCCACGTCCTCCCTGCATCGCTCGAGAGGTATACCCCCTCTCCCTCGACGGTGATGAACAGGGTCCGGTCGCGCAGGAAATCCGGTGAGACCCCCACCCCGAACACTCCCTTCCCGGCGAACCGCTCGTCGGCGAGCGCCCAGTCTTCGCCCCAGTTGTCGGTGACATACAAGCCGTCGTACGTCCCGAGGAAGATCGTCTCGTCGGCAGCGTACGCAGGGGAGATCCCGAACGTGCGTACGAGCCGGCTCATGTGGGTCTCGAGGCCGTTCGACCTCCGTTCCCAGCTGAGCCCGCCATCCATCGAGACGTAAACGCCTGTGCCGAGCCCACCGGCGAAGACCGTATCGTCGCCCGTCGCGGCGAGGACCTGAATCTGCCGGCCCGCAGGGGCATCCGCTACAGGTATCCAGCTCTCACCCCCGTCTTCGGAGTGGAAGAGACCGGCTCCGTAGTACGTCGCGGCGAGGAGCCTTCCGTCGGAGAGCGCCGTCAGGGCGAGGATCTCCCCTCCGAATAGTCCCTCATTCATCGGGGCCAATTCCGCATCGCCGAGCGAGGGGAACGATGCGATCAAGATCATCAAGCTGAAGAGAACCGTCTTCCGGGTCATGTCTCCCTCCTTTCTCCAGTCCTTTCGGATGGTATTCTCAGCCGGTTCGGTGATAGGAGGCAAAAATCGTGGCTCCTCCCTTGCCGTTTAGGTGGATCGGGGGGTACGATGATGCGGAGGGGATCGGATGAACAGGATATTGATATGGGTGATCGTCGCCTGCCTCCTC
>CAZGRE010000097.1:0-2013 GCA_964528085.1 uncultured Thermotogae bacterium
AAGGCTTAGTACGAGAGCCTTTTTCATTTACTAACCTCCTTACGCATTTTACGCAGACTACGCAAGTCTTCCATTGTAGGTAGCTTTCGACAAGAAGCGTCCTCTCCTACATCGCTAGAGATTGCTGCCGCGTAGACCACCTCCTTGTCAGAGCGTAAGATTCGCCTCTCCACTGAATCTTACACCCATCATAATCATCCTCGATCGGCAAGTCAAGTGATACACATTACATTCAAAGGCCGAGGGTGGCGAGGGCAATCCCGATTATCCCGACAAGAAGGGCGGTAAGCGAGATTATGAAGTTCGCCTGCACCCGCTTTGTCAGGGAACTGGGGCTCGAAGTTGATATATCCTGAATTTGTGTCTTAAGACTTGAAATATCCTGTTCATTTTGTGCGACGCGGGACTCAAGCGCACTACCCGTACCGGCGCCGAGGGATTTGACCTCCGCCTCGAGGGCGTCGAGGTTGTCGGAGACCTGGAAGATCAGGTCCTTCAGGACGTTTAAGTCGTCCGGGGTGACGCTCTCGGGGTTGTTCTGCATGTAGCGGATCGCCCGTGCGATCATCGCGGCGGCCGAATAGCGGTCGAGCGGGGCGTCGCCGTTGTACTTACCGCCGGGTAAGCCGGTTATGATCCCCCGCTCAGCGAGGTAGGTCAGATCGTCGTACGCCCAGTGATCCTTGGGGACATCCGTGAATATCCCGCCGGTGTCCGGCGGCTCGGCATGGCCGTTCCCCGTCTGCGCGATGGCGTAAGCCCCGCACAACGCGACGAACACGGCAGCGACGAGGACGATTGAAGCTTTGGTTTTCACCGTTAAACCCCCTCCTAAACGAAAATCGCCTCAGTATAGGACCGGGGGGTTTCGCTGTCAACGAAAGGGTCAGAGCCGCTCTAAATGGATGAACGAGCCCCGGTGGATCTTCGAGCGGCCGAGACGGCGGATCGCCTCCCGGTGGGCGGCCGTCCCGTACCCCTTGTGCCGGGAGAGGTCGTACCCGGGAAAGCGCTCATCGAGGGCGCGCATCAGCCGGTCGCGGGCGACCTTGGCGAGGATCGACGCGCAGGCGATATGGAACGAGCGGGAATCCCCATGGGTGAGGACGAGTTGCGAGGGGAGGGAGACAGGAGAGGGGGACGCGGGACCTTCGACCAGCGTAAGTCCGCGGTCGAGGAAGGCAAGATCGACAGGGAAGGACATCTTCAGGTAGGCGCGCCTCGTCGCCCGTCTCGCCGCCTCTACGATCCCGAGCCGGTCGATCTCGGATGCGCTGGAAAAGCCGATCCCAAAGCGGGAGATCGCTGTTATCCGGGAAAACAGCTCCTCGCGGCGGTTCGCGGTGACGCGCTTCGAATCATCGAGGTAGTAGAGGAGCGATCCGTAATCGATCCCTGATTCGAGGTCGAGGCTGACGGCAGCGACGGCGAGCGGGCCGGCGAGTGCCCCGCGCCCGGCCTCGTCGAACCCGGCCAGCACCCCGCCGATCGAGCGATCGAACGAGACGAGCTCACCGACGCGACCGCCGGCCGGCATCGCTCCTAGCGGATCCGGCGGAGTCGGCGGAGGTAGTACGGCCTCGCCTGGCGGGAGCGGCCGCGCTTCACGACCTCGATCCGCTCGATCTTGGGGGAGTGGACGGGGTAGGTCTTCTCTACCCCGATCCCGGATGAGATCTTCCGTACGGTCAGCATCTCCCGCGTCCCTGACCCGCTCCGCTTGAGGACGATCCCCTCGAAGACCTGGATCCGCTCCTTCGCCCCCTCGGTTATCCGCTCGTGCACCCTGACGATATCCCCCGGGGCGAAATCGCCCCGCTCTTTAAGATCGCCCTTCTCGACTACCCGCAAGATCTCATCCATGATTCCCCCTAATTTAACGGTCCCCGCAGACGCGATCGAGGACGATCGCCGCAGCAGCACGGACCGACAGGTGATTGAAGTCGGCATCAGGCATTATCGGCGGGAGGATCGCGTCGCACGCCTCGATCAGCTCGTCGGCCATCCCCCACC
>CAZGRE010000098.1:0-2003 GCA_964528085.1 uncultured Thermotogae bacterium
AAGGTGGCAAAGCTGGTGGAAGAGATCAAACGGCTATCGTACGAGGAGTTAAAAGCTTTTCGCCGATGGTTTCGGGAGTATGACGCTGCCGAGTGGGACCGGGAGATCGCTGAGGATGCGAATACCGGTCGCCTCGATCAAATCGCCGAGGAGGCGATCTCTGACCATCAGGAGGGCAAGAGCAAGGAGCTGTGAAGCATTTCGCGTCTCCCAGCTTTTGGAGATGTTACCAGAAGCTGCCTCAAGAGGTGCGGGATTTGGCGGATGCCAACTTTGAGCTACTGAAGTCCGATTTACATCACCCGTCGCTTCACTTGAAGAAGATCGGCAAGTTCCGTTCAGTGCGGATTGGATCTCACTATCGGGCCTTGGCAGTGGAGGTTGAGGGCGGTCTTCTATGGTTCTGGGTCGGCACACACGCGGACTACGATAGACTGATCAGCTGATGTCTCCGATTTTTTCAGTTGCGCCGCTGCCGGCGCCTGATCGAGCGCTTAAGATCAGTTTGGGATTGGTCCCTCTTTGAGTTCAGCTCTTGTTTCTTGACTAACCGCTGAGACCGCCGTGGGGAAAAGCGAGGCGCAAGCTCATTTAGCTCCACCGGCCAGTAAGGGCCAAGGGATGGCGATGATCTTCTCATCCAACCGCACGATTTCGTTGCCGGAGTAGACCAGCGCTCCGGCACGGCATTCCGGGTACTCGTTGAGGAATAGGCGGAGCGTTTCGATGTCGCCGTAACGTGGGGTGTTCGTGAGCTTAACCTCAAATGCCGTCAGGCTCCGTCCCCACTCTACAACGAAGTCCACCTCAGCCCCGGAGACGGTGCGCCAGTGGTGGACCCGGGCTGCAGGTGAAAGCAGATCGGCGAGGACCTGGAGATGCAACAGTACTAGGTTCTCGAAGAGAGCCCCCGCTTCCCTTCCATTGCGTGCGCTTTCCGGGGTGTAATGCCCCATGAGGAAGGCGGCCAGGGCGGGATCGGCCCAGTACATCTTTGGGGATTTGATCAGGCGTTTCGTGCAATTGACGGCGAAGGAAGGGATCCGATGGAGGAGGAACGAGGCTTCGAGCAGGTTGAGATACCGATTGACCGTCGGTTGGGATACCCTCGCATCGCGGGCCGTCTCCGTCTGGTTCAGCAATTGTCCGGTACGCAGGGCGATAAGCTCCATCACCCGCCGAAAGTCGGGGAGGGAAGCGACCTGGGAAAGATCCCTCAAATCCCGTTCTAGGTAGGTGCTCACGTATCCCCGCCACCATTCCAGGATCGCTTCGCGGGAGTGGAGCTCCAGCAGGGCCGGCATGAACCCATCGAGCGTCAGGCTGAGTGGATCTGGACCGGGGGGGAACTCCCCTTCGCGTGGGAGTTCCCCGGAGAGGAGGTCGCGCAGCAGATCCGATGGCTTTTGGCCTTGATGCTCGCCGAGGGTCAAGGGGCGGAGCACGAGGTAAACGGCCCTCCCGGCCAGCGATTCGCTCACCCGGTGGAGGAGGAGGAAGTTTGCCGATCCGGAAAGGACGAATCGTCTGGTCCGGTCCTGGTCGACCGCCCGCTTCACGGAGAGGAAGAGTTCGGGCGCTCTCTGCGCTTCGTCGATGACCACGTTCTTTGCCCCCGCCCACAGGGCTTCAGGCTCGTGCTCCGCTTGCGCGAGCACGTCGATGTCGTCCAACGAGCGGTAACGCCAACCGGCTGTGGGGTCGGTGTGCTGGATAAGGGTGGACTTCCCCACCTGGCGTGCTCCGGTCAGAACCACCACCGGATGATCCCTCACCGCACGAACCAATCGAGGCTCGAGCCAGCGTTTCTTGTAAATCCATTCAGGTGATGAATGATTGTCATTCATGGCTTGAATAATATATCACGAAGGGAGCGGAAAGCAACTCTACCCATGCAATTGCGGGCAAAGGGTGAGACCTAGTATGGAGAAATTGCCTGCGGTAGGTGTCATTGAGAAGATCAGGCCCTTCACAGCGCCGCTAACTTCATGTAGGATCCTTCG
>CAZGRE010000099.1:0-1925 GCA_964528085.1 uncultured Thermotogae bacterium
TCCTCCCCGGCCTGCCGGCGGCGGTAGCGCTCGGCGACAAGATCGCGGGACTCCTCGTCGAGGAACTCGCGGAAGTCGTGGCCGATGATCTCTTCGCGTTTCCGGTCGAGGATCCGGCAGAGCTCGTCGTTCACGTAGAGAAAGCGGTAAGCCTCATCGACGATCAGTATCCCTGAGTGGGCGTTCTCCACGATCGAGCGGAACCGCTCCTCCGACTCCCGTAATGCCCGGTCGGCCTGCAATCGGTGGATCCCAAAGCCGAGATCGTCCGCCACCTCCTTGAACAGCTCCTCGACCTCGGCGGGCGCAGCCCCCTTCTCCGCTAGCGCTCCGCTGATGATCCCGAAGATCTCCCCCTCGTACTCGAGCCGTGCCGTCAGGACGCGGCCCTGATGTGTGACCATGGCGAGCGGACAATCCGGGCACTCGGAGGACGGATCTTCGATCCTGACAACCCTTTCTCCCGCAAGGGTGCGGCGGACGCACTCCGGGAGTGGCTGTCCCACGAGAAGGCCCTCGATCCTCTCTTCCCCCGCCAGCCCTGAATGGATGACCGATGATATGCGCCCGGCCTCGATGAGCGCGATGTAAACTCCTTGGAACGGAAGGGTCTGGGTCAGGATTTCGCAGGCCGAGCTGAGAAGGCTGCCCTGTTCCTTCTCTTTTGTGATCAGCTGATTGATCCGGCGAATCCCTGTTAGGAGGCTGTTCAAGCGCTCGAGAGACTCGCGCGTCGCGATCTCGTCCGTTATCTCCGTCGCGTTTCCGAGGATTCCTGTTGTCTTACCCCTCTCGTCGGAGAGGGCGACCTTCGTTGCGATGAACGCCCGCTCGCGGCCGTCGATGGTCAGCCGATCGATCGTCCGTGTCGTCTCCCCCGTCTTGAGGATCTTCTTATCTCCGGCGCGGAGGAACTTCGCCTCCTCCCCCGGGAAGAGGTCGGCGTCGGTCCTTCCGAGGATCCGGTCGAGGGGGAGTCCGAACAACTGGGCGAAGGCGGGATTTGCCAGGATGTAGCGGCCCTTCCGATCCTTGACGAAGATAATCGAGTCGGCCGCCTCAAGGAGGGCATGGAGGAGGTCCTCCGTTCCACCGGCCTTGGCTATCAGGCCTTTGAGCGGCTCTGCGTCCGCTAAGAAAAGGCGTTCCCTCTTTTCCCGTGTCATATGATTCCCGATATAGGTAACTTAGCACATAAGGATTTAAATTGCTAACCATCGGTTATCGCGGTCATTTGTCCTTGGGAGAGGGAACGTCAAGCACAGCCGGCAAGCTCAAACGTTACGCGAAAGTGAATCCCCCTTTGAAGGCGGCGAGGCAGGCATCGACTACGTCGGGAGCGTAGAGCTTCCCTTTGTTCTTCCTGATCTCGTCCAGGGCGGCATCGATCCCGAGGGCGGGCCGGTACGGGCGGTGCGAGCTCATCGCCTCGACGACGTCGGCGACCGCGATGATCCGCGCTTCGAGGACGAGCTCTTCACCCTTGAGTCCCTGCGGATAACCGGAGCCGTCGAGCCTCTCGTGGTGCTGGAGGACGATCTCGGCGAGCGGCCAGGGGAAGTCGATCCCTTTCAGGATATCGTATGCCTGCTTTGGATGAGCTTGAACGAGCGAGTATTCGGGCGGGGTGAGCTTCGCCGGTTTGGCGAGGATCTCAGCCGGCACGGCGATCTTTCCGATGTCGTGGACGAGGCCGGCGTAGCGGAGCGCTTCGATCCGCTCGGGGGAGAGCCCCAACTCCTCCCCGATCGTCACCGCCAATTCGGTAACTCGGAGTTGATGCCCGGCGGTGTACGGATCGCGCAACTCGATTGCGGCAGAGAGGGCCTCGATGATCCCGTCTAGGGTCTGCTGGAGCCGCTTGTGGCTCGATTTGAGCTCCTCCTCGGCGTGCAAGCGCTCGGTGATGTCCCGGGCGATCCCGA
>CAZGRE010000100.1:0-1899 GCA_964528085.1 uncultured Thermotogae bacterium
ACATCGCCGTCTTCACCAACCTGACCCGCGATCACCTCGACTACCACCGCGATCGTGAAGACTACCTTGCGGCGAAGCTCTCGCTCTTTCAGGACCTAAGGGAGGGCGCGGTCGCGCTCATCAACTCCGACGATCCGGCAAGCCGCAGGGTCGCCGGATCGACGCGTGCTAAGGTCATGACCTACGCGATCCACGGAGAGGGGGATCTACGGGCCGAGGATATCGAGTACTCACCCCGTTCGAGCTCGTTCACGTTGAGGACGCCGGTCGGATCGATCCGGCTAAGGATACCGTTCCCCGCCGAGCACAACGTATCGAACGCCCTCGCCGCCGTCGGGGTCGGGATCGTCAGGGGGCTGAACCTTGAGCGGATCGCCGATGCCCTGTCAGGGGCGGGATCGATTCCCGGGAGGTATCAAGTGTTCCGCGCCCGCAGCGGTGCCGAGGTGATCGTCGATTTCGCCCACTCCCCCGACTCGCTCGAGCGGACCCTCATCTTCCTCAGGGCGAACCACAGGCGGGTGATCTCCCTGTTCGGTTGCCCGGGCGAATCGGATCGGGGGAAGCGGCCGCTGATGGGGAGGATAAGCGGCGAGCTCGCCGCGATCACGATCGTGACGACCGACAACCCGAAGGGAGAGGATCCCGCCTCGATCGCCGATCAGATCGAGGTCGGGATCAGAGGGGCGGGCGGGTCGTGGGAGCGGATACTCGATCGGAAGGATGCGATCCGCCGGGCGATTGGGCTATCCGAGCCCGGCGATGCCGTCCTGATCGCCGGGAAGGGGCACGAGATGTATCAGATCGTCGGAAGGGAGTTTGTCCCGCATAATGATGCCTCGTTCCTCATCGAGGAGGGGCTCGTCCAGGGGCCTGACTCTGCCTGCGGCTGAATCCTATATACTCCTCGTTGGAGGTGATCCGCTTGACCGTGAGATGCGCGATATCCGCCGTTCTCTTGGCCGTAGTCGTCCTCTCGATCTCCGGGGCCGCCGAGGAGCCGTTCCTCTATGCCCTAAACGGTGTCTTCTCCCAGATCAGCGATTACACGTACACCGTCATTATGGCGCCTGATTCGGGGGCGTTGGAGGCGACCGTCGCTCGGATCCGCGAGACCGACCAGCTGTGGTACAGGGTGAGGGTCGAATCGGAGGGGTTCGATGTGACCGAGGCGTGGACGAGCCTGACCGAGCTTGGCGATCGGTTCGGTAACACCCGCGTCACCGCGACATGGAGGCGGCCGGGTGAGGAGGTCGAGTTCTACCGGCACGTCCGCGCCGAGAGCGAGGCGGTATACGGTCCGATCGTCTCATCCGACTTCTACCCGATCCCGCAGTCGGCCCTGCCGATCGACGCCTACGAATGGCTCGGAGGTACGGCCGATGTCCAGGCCTACAATCCGCAGGTGAAGGGGCTCGCCGTCGATATCGTCGGGGAAGCGCGGACTGAGCTTGAGGCCGTCGTCCGCATCCTCGGCTGGATCCGCGAGAACGTCCGCTACGCCTGCGGGAAGGAGCTGTGCGAGCCCGTCTACCGTGTCGATGCGCTGGCGACGCTCGGTAAGGGGATCGGAAACTGCGTCTGTTACGCCAACCTTGCCCTCGCCCTCCTCCGCGCGGCTGGGATCCCCTCGATGTACGTCACCGGCCTCGTCGTCGATCGCGCCGAGTCCCACGCCGCCCACGCCTGGATCAGCGTCTACTTCCCGGCTTGGGGTTGGGTCGAGTTCGAGTCGGCCGACTGGATGCCCGCCTCCGGCCTCGTACCGCGCACGTTCACCATGCCGCAGCACATAACGATCTCGGTCGGGGATCCGGGTGGGATATCGAACGCCCCCTTCTCCGAGCTTCACGAGATGGACTACGAGGTGACAAGCGAACCGAAGATCGTCGATCGGCT
>CAZGRE010000101.1:0-1876 GCA_964528085.1 uncultured Thermotogae bacterium
GCCAGCGCCGGCTGATCGTCGTAGATCACGTGGACCACGTTCTCGCCCGGGACGTCATCCGCCGTGACCGTACAGACCACGTCGGGATCTTCCTTCACCGCGGAAAGATCGACGCCCTTTATCCGCGCGTGCGGGTGTTCGCTTCTGATGACGGCGCCGTAAAGCATCCCGGGGAGGGCGAGGTCATCGACGTACCTCGCCTCTCCCCGGACCTTGTCTATCGCGTCGGGCCGGTCGATCGACGCTCCGATCAGACCGCCCCTCTTCAGTTTCTCTTCCAACCCTAGAGTCGACCTCCCAGGGTGAGGGTAAGGATCGCCTTCTGGGTGTGCAAGCGGTTCTCCGCCTGATCGTAGATCCAGGAGAGCTCGTTATCGCACACCTCTGGGTCGGCCTCGTTCCCGCGGTCGATCGGCATGCACTGAAGGAGATACCCAGGATCGGTGAGCTTTTTCTGCCGCTCAACGGTGTAGCGCCAGTCCTGGTATTTCTGAGCGAGCTTCAGCTCCTCTTCCTTTCCGATCTCGTAGCGGCGGCCGGTGAACCAGTTTCTCGGGAAGACGACCGTCGCCCCGTCCAGCGCCTTGTCCATGTCGTGCACGATCTCGAACGATCCGCCCGACTTGCTCGCAAGCTCCCGGCACTGGTTCATCACGTTCGGGTCGAGGTCGTACTCGGGCGGGTTGGCGATGACAACGTCCATCCCGTACATCGCCGAGATCAGGGCCGTCCCCTGCACCGAGCAGCGGCCGCGGATCCACGGGGTGTACGCCCAGGTGATGACGATCTTCTTCCCCTTCACGGAACCATCCAGCTTCTCGTGCATCGTGTAGATGTCGGTGAGCGACTGGCACGGGTGGTTGATGTCCGATGCCATGTTGATGATCGGGACGTCGGCGTACTCGGCGAACTTGCGCATCACCTCGTCGCCGTGGCCGTAGTAGTCGATCTGGTCGTCCAGGAGCCTGATCCCGATCCCGTCGCAGAACCGCGACATCGCCTTGGCCGTGTCCTTCACCGTCTCCCCTGCACCCGGCTTGTCCTCAAGGGACAGGCGCAAGGTCTTCGGGTTGATGAACTGGGAGTGGCCGCCGAGCTGGGTCATCGCCGTCTCGAACGACATACGCGTCCTGGTCGAACCGGCGAAGAACATCATGGCGAAGGTCTTGTACTCGAGGTACGGATGGGGCTTGCGGCTGTAGTAGAGCCCCTTGAGCTGATCGGTCAGCTTCATCGCGATGTCGTACTCTTCCTTCGTCCAGTCGAGCTCGCTGATCAGGTCTCTACCCTTTAAATCGAACCAACTCATAGTCCCTCCTTAGCCCATGATCAGGGCCATCATCCCCTTCTGGCCGTGCAGGCGGTTCCCCGCCTCCTCGATGATCACCGAGTTCGGCCCGTCGATCACCTCGTCGGTAACCTCCATGTCGCGGTCGGCCGGGAGGCAGTGCATGTAGATGGCGTCGTTGGTCAGCTCCATCTTCTCTCTTGTAGTGATCCAGTCCTTGTTCGCCTCGAAGATCGCGCTTGCCTTCTCCGGGTCCATCGGGCCGGAGCCGTCGGTCGGCTGGACGGTCCACGCCTTCGGGTAGACGACGTCGGCGTCCTTGAACGCCTCGTTCATGTCGTGGATGATCCGGAATTTCCCGCCGTTCTTCTTCGCGAGGTCCTTAGTCGCCTGAAGGACCTTCGGATCGAGGTCGAGCCCCTCGGGATGGGCGAGGGTCACGTCCATCCCCATCATCGCAGCAGAGATGATCGCACTCTGCGGGACGGCGAGCGGCTTTTCCACCGAGCCGGAGTACGCCCAACTCATCACGAACTTCTTTCCCTGCAGGTTGTGGCCGAGCTTCTCCTGCATCGTCATCACGTCGGC
>CAZGRE010000102.1:0-1865 GCA_964528085.1 uncultured Thermotogae bacterium
TATTCTGCGGGCCGAGCTGCGTCTTCACCAACGTCGATCGGCCCCGGTCGGCGTTCCCGACCGATCGGTCGAGATACCTGAAGACCGTGATCAGGCGGGGGGCGACGATCGGCGCGAACGCGACGATCGTCTGTGGGCACACGATCGGCGAGCACGCCTTCATTGGCGCCGGCTCGGTCGTCACCAAGGACGTTCCTGCCTATGCGATTGTCTATGGAAACCCCGCAACGATACGCGGCTGGGCGTGCGAGTGCGGAAACAAGCTCCGGTTCGAAGGCGGTGACCTTGCCGTATGCACTGCCTGTGGCCGTCGCTATCGGAAGGAAGGGGATCGGGTGGAGGTTGAGGGAGAGGCTGATGTTCGTAGTCCGTAGTCCGTAGTCCGTAGTCCGTAGCCTGTGGAAGCCAGAGTGAGGGGCGATGGCGTCGATTGAGCGGTTCGAGGACATAGAGGCGTGGAAAGAGGCGAGGAGGCTGGCGGCCGCTGTTTACGAGATTGCAAAAGGGACGCCCCTTGCAAGGGACTTCGGCCTCCGGGACCAGCTCCAGCGGGCAGCGGTGTCGATCATGGCCAATATAGCCGAAGGGTTCGATAGCCGGTCTGATCAGGAGTTCATCCGATTCCTCGGTTACGCATTCAGGTCGGCATCGGAGCTCCAGTCCCACCTGTACATAGCCCTGGATCATGGATACATCGACCAGGAGAAGTTTGCCCAGTTGTATTCTCAAGCCGTAGGGGTGAAGAAGCTCCTCAACGGGTTCATCCGGTACCTTCAGTTTAAGCCGCGAGGGCGCAGTGAACAGCCGGCTACGGACTCTGCACTACGCACAACGGACAAAGGAGCAAAGCAACATGAGAATCCCCATTCTTGACTTGACCCGTCAGTACCGACGCATCAAGGATGAAATCGATTCTGCCGTACTCGACGTCATCCGCTCCGGCAGGTACGTCCTCGGCCCGTATGTGAGGGAGTTTGAGGAAAAGATCGCCGAATACGCTGGGGCGAAGCATGCGATCGGCGTTGCGAGCGGGACCGACGCCCTCCTCCTCTCCCTGAAGGCCGTTGGGATCGGGCCTGGGGACGGAGTGATCGTCCCGAGCTTTACCTTCTTCGCCACGGCCGGTGTGGTGCACAACGTCGGGGCGACTCCGATCTTCGCCGACATCGATCCGAAGACGTTCAACATCGATCCCGAATCCGTCCGTCGCATCCTCACTACGAACAGCGGACCCCGGACCTCGGACTACGGACCGGCCCCTAAAGCCATCATCCCCGTCCACCTCTACGGCCAAATGGCCGACATGGATGAGATCATGCAGATCGCCAAGGAGTACAACCTCTACGTCATCGAGGACGCCGCTCAAGCGATCGGCGCTGAGTACTCCCGCTCACACATCGCGGACGACCGACCACGGACTCCGGACGCCGGACTCACCTGCAAGGCCGGCACCATCGGTCATCTCGGCTGTTTCAGCTTCTACCCGACGAAGAACCTGGGTGCGTACGGCGACGGCGGGATGGTGATCACGAACGACGATCGTCTCGCCGAGCGGATCCGCCTCCTCCGCGTTCACGGTGCGCAGCCGAAGTACTACCATCGCCTCGTCGGGACGAACTCCCGTCTCGATGCGATCCAGGCGGCGATCCTGTCGGTAAAGCTGAAGCATCTCGATGATTGGTCGAAGGCACGGGCTCAGCTTGCTGATCGATACGACGATGCTCTCGCCGGGGTGGAGGGGATCGTTACCCCTTACCGCGCGTCCGGCCGCTCGCACATCT
This sequence comes from uncultured Thermotogae bacterium, assembly GCA_964528085.1. Taxonomy (GTDB): domain Bacteria; phylum Bipolaricaulota; class Bipolaricaulia; order UBA7950; family UBA9294; genus B2-G16. The sequence goes on from CAZGRE010000102.1 coordinate 1,782, forward strand.
TTCACCAGTACACGATACGCGTCCTCGATGGGAGGCGCGATGCGCTCCGCGATTACCTAAAAGATGAGGGTATCGGGACGATGA
>CAZGRE010000103.1:0-1864 GCA_964528085.1 uncultured Thermotogae bacterium
CGGCGAGGACCAACGGGACGAGGATCGTCCCGATCGGGTCGATGTGGGCGAGCGGGTTCAACGTCAGCCTCCCCTGGCTACGCGCCGTCGGATCCCCGAGGCGGAAGGCGACGTACCCGTGCGCTACCTCGTGGAGGATGATCGCCATGAACACAGCGACCAAGGAAAGGACTATCTCCAATATATGATCGATGCTCATCCCTGTTCCCCTTCACCGTCCAATTCAACGACAAGTGTATCCTCGCTCTCGACGATTACCAGACCGGGAGGGGCTCCCTTCGGCTTGCGAAGATGCTTCACTTTGGTCATCGATACCGAAACCCTCTTCTCAGAGTGCGCCTTGGAGCGGCGGGCGGCGAGCTTCGCCGCCTGGCGGAGGACGTCGATCGGTATCTCACTCCTTCCTCCCCGGCGGACGATCACATGCGAGCCGGGGTGGCCGCGGGCGTGAAGCCAGACGTCATCCGGGGAGGCCTCGCGGACGATCCGGTCGTTCTCCACCGCGTTCCGCCCGACAAGGACGGTGTAACCCCCGATGACCGTGGAATAGACGGGCCTCTTTTCCTCCGGCGTCTGCCGCCGGGACGGAGGAGCGACCTCGATCCTCTCCCCCTGCTCGAGGCGGAGGAGGGTCTCCTTTATCTTTTCTATCTCCGATTCGATCCGGGAGAGGCGCTCGGCCACGCGCGGCCTCCCCCGCTTCAGCCGCTTGGCACGGGTGTAGAGCCGCTGGGCGTTCTCGATCGCGCTGAGCGACGGGTCGAGCTCGATCCTCACCGTCTCGCCGCTTACCGGGTCGGTCAGCTCGACCGAATCAACGCCGCGGGGGATATCCGAATGGTGAAGCATCAAAAGATCGGCCCTACGCCGGAGGCGGTCCGCCTTTTCCGCGTCGGCGAGCCACTCCCGCAGCCGCTCAACCGTCCGCTCTCTCCTTCCCAGCTCGCGCAACACCCCCTGGCGGGTCGAGCGATCCCCACCGATCGGCCTACCGGCCCGGAGCCGGTCGAGGGCATCCCCGAACGTCACCGCCGGACGAGCCGGAGGGGGAAGGGGATAGAACGCCGCCTTCCCCCTCTCCGGATCGATATGCGGATCAGGTTGATCGATGTAGGCGAGGATGAACCCTAGCGCAGAAGAGATCCGCTCTTCGAGGCTTCCCTCACCTCCCCACTCGGCGATGGCGAGGACCTCCTCAACGGTCTCTTTGCCGACCCCGTCGATCGTCCGGACGAGGTACCGTACCCGGTCCTCATCCGGGATCCCGGCGAGATCCTCCGGCGTCACACGGCGCGGATCGAGCTTCGTTTGGGAGGGAAGGGGGCGATACCCCTCCCCCGGCCGATTCCGCGGATCGCGCCGGCTCGCCCCGATGACCATCCCGTCACGGACGAGGAGGAGGTTTCCGCGCAGCCCGACGAGCTCGGCGATCAGCTCGTAGGAGGAGATTCCTCCTTCCGTCCGCCGCTCGATCTCGAAGACGACAATCCTGTCCCAGCCGACCTGGCGGATGGCGCGGATGCGCCCGCCGCGGAGGTGCTTCCTGAGGAGCATGACGAACGGGGAGGGGGAAGGGGGGTTCTCCATGCCGAGCCCGGTCAGATGGATGGAAGCGTCGCGCGGGGAGATGAGGATGCGGTGCGGCCTTCCGGAGTAGACGTGGAGGAGGAAGAGACCATCCCGCGGGCGATAGACCGACCGAACGGTCCCCCCCTCAACCGCCCGACGGATCTCGGAGAGCGACGCGGCGATCGCCAGACCGTCCATATAACCCCCTGTTGAAGCCCATGTTAGCTCCCACTATAATCGAGATTGTATCGCCGGCGTAGCTCAGTGGTAGAGCAACGGTTTCGTAAACCGTCGG
>CAZGRE010000104.1:0-1863 GCA_964528085.1 uncultured Thermotogae bacterium
GAGTCGTGCACGTCGATGTAGCGCATCAGGGGAAAGCCAAGGAGGCTCATCGTCTCCTGCCGATGGACGAGGAGGATCACGCGTGAACCCCTCTTGTGCTCGAATCGGGCGATCAGCCGCTGACGGGTGTTCTCCAGCATCCGCTGGCGCAACACAGGCTGCAGCGCCGACAGCATGAGGAAGATCCAGAAAAAGTCGAGTATCGTCACGACTTGCCTCCTTCCGTCTTTGCTTCGGCGGGACGGACGACAACCTCTATCTTCACTGCGCTTTCCTCCTCCCCTTGCATGCGTCGCACATCCGGTCCATTCAGGCCTCCTCTTTGCATCAATTCGAGTATATTCCGTCTCTGAATCCTTGACGCCGGCGGTAGAATACCGGAAGTAGGGCCATTCCGGCCATCATCCCACCGATGTGGGCCCACCACGCGATTCCCCCGCCGAACTCCGGAGCGATCAGGGCGTGTACCCCGGCGAAGAGCTGGGTCAGGAACCACGCCCCGAAGAAGATAAGGGAAGGGATCGGTACGAACAGCGGGATGAAACCGAGAGGGATGAGCGTGATAACTTGCGCGGTCGGAAACAGGAGGAGGTACGCCCCCATCACCCCGGCGATCGCCCCTGACGCCCCGAGCGCCGGGATCGTGGAATGGAGGTTGGTCACGTAGTGGGTCAGGCTCGCCGCGATTCCGGTCAACATGTAGAACGAGACGAACTGCACGTGCCCCATCCGATCCTCCACGCTCCCTCCGAAGATCGAAAGTGCCCACATGTTCCCGATCAGGTGCATCCAGCTCCCATGCAGGAGCATGTTCGTCAGAAACGGCCATACGGAATCGGCGGTCGGGCCAAACCAAGCGCGGAAGTGAGGATCGGCGTAGCGGGCGGGGACCAGACCGAAGTGGTAAAACACCCATCCCAGGGTCTGTTTCGGGAGGGAGATCTCGACGAGAAAGACGATCACGTTGACCGCGATCAGGGTCCAGGTCGCGATCGGGGTCTCTCTCCTCGGGATGGTGTCCCCTATCGGAAGCACGCCGCCCTCCTCATTCGGTCGTACTCTAAGTGTAGCAGAAGCCCATGCTGGGCGCTCGCAGAGGAGGCTGCGCCGAGCCTCGAGTTGCAGGAACCGGTTGTTCCGACTAGACTTAATCCTGAAAGGAAGGGCCGTTTTCAACTTTAATCCTAAGAGGTGGGGTATGGCTTATGACCCGATGCTTTCTCTAACGACGGCGGCGTTTGAGATCATGGTTGCGATCTGGGCGATCCGCGGGCCGGGGAGGCGGCCGATCGTCCGGACGGGGAGCACGATCCTGGTTCTCCTTGCGATCTATCAGATCCTCGAGGTGATGATCTGCGCCGGATCGACGGCGAGCCGGTTCCTCCCGCAGCTTGCGTTCATCAACGTGACATGGCTCCCTCCGACCGGGGTCCTCCTCGCCCTCCGGCTCCGCTCCCCTGCCTCGCGCGTCGGGTGGTTCTACGGGCGGGGGATGTTCGGCCTTGCCGCGGCCTTCTCAGGGTGGATAGCATTCCATCCCGGGTTCGCCTCGACCCCGGTCTGTCAGATCGTCTTCGCCCGCTACTCCCATACACCGGCCCCGTACCTCGCCTACTCCGCCTACTACTGGGTCGGGCTTGCCGGGATGGCCCTGATTGCGGCCCACGGCGCAGCGTACGGGAGGGAGGAGCACGACCAACGATTGTCGATGCAGCTTTTGATCGGAACCCTGGCGTTCATCTTCCCCTCGCTCGTCACGTCTTGGGGTTTCCGCATCCCTGAGGGGGCGTTCGCCTCGATCATGTGCCATTACGCGCTTCTCCTCGCCATCTTCCTCGCCCGGCTCCTCTATCTCGAGCGGCG
>CAZGRE010000105.1:0-1826 GCA_964528085.1 uncultured Thermotogae bacterium
CCATCCGTTCGGGAGGCTCGGTGCTGGTTCACTGCGGGGCCGGGATCGGGCGGACGGGGACGTTCGCCGTCTGCCTCCTCATCGCCCTCGGTGAGGGCGAGCCCACAGCGCGGCAGGCGGTGATCTCTGCAGGATCGAAGCCGGAGACACCCGAGCAGGATCGGCTCATCGCGTGGTTTGCGCGCTCCCGTACCGGCGAGAGGGATTCAGCGATTTAAAGCTCAAATTCGAGCGGGTCGGCCGGGTCGGGGACGACACCCCACTCCTCCTGTTCGACGTCGAAGTCGGCGATCTTTCCGATCGGGAGCTTCAGGTACCTCCCCTCCCCCTCGACGCCGACCCTCCCATCCGGGAGGAGGATCTCCCCCGTACCGGTGAACCCCCGGTTCGTCTCGCCCGTGATCCGTCCGATCACGCGCAATTCGGCGTCGAGCGGGACGGGGCGGCGGAAGCGGATCCTAAACGCGAGCGTCACCCCCCACATCTCCTCACCGAAGCGGATCATCCCGACCCGGCCGATCGTCTCATCGAGGATGGCGGCGGCGATCCCGCCGTGGAGTCGGCCGGGATAGCTCTGGTGCTCGTCGCGCGGATGGAAGATCGCCATCACCTCTCCGTTCTCCAGCTCGTAGAAGCGCGCCTTGATCCCGTATGGGTTTTAAGCCCGCAGACGAAGCACATCCGACTGTTCTCCTGCTTGCGCGTCACCCGTACCCGCATCCCTCACCTCCAGGGCCCGATTCTACCGGACGGGGATAGGGATGTCGCGGGGCTATGATCAGATCTCCTCTGCGTTCAAGAATCGGTCGATGAGCCCAGCGATGATCCCCTCTCCCGGCGGTGCGCCGCGCAATCCGGGAAGGATTTGCCGTATCGGCTTTCCTCCGAACAGGAGGGCAAGCCAGATGAAGCGCCTCGCCTTGCGAGCGGAGATCTCGGGATGGGCCTGTATCCCCCAGACCGGCAGATCCCCGTAGCGGATGACGTGGGTGTCGCAGTATCGCGTCCGGCCGAGCTTTCGCCATGGGGAGGGGGATCGATCACCGCGTCGAAGTGGTAGACGAAGGTGGTCCACGGATTGGGAAGCCTGTCGAACAGGGGGTCGGGGCCGGTCATCCCGACCGGCGTGAACCCGACCTCCGGTGGGTCGGCAGGATGAAGATACTCGGGCCCGGAGAGGGCGTAGACGAGGAGCTGGTGGCCGAAGCACGATCCGATCACCCGGAGGCCGCGTTCGACGGCGCGCCGGACGAGCTCCACCTCCGCCTCGAACCACGGCTCGGGGCGGAGGATCGATCCCTCCGATCCGGTCAGGATGAGGTGGGTGAAGCCGGAGAGGGATGGGCTCCCCTGTCCTGAAGGGATGTTCACGGCGACCGTCTTGACCCCGTTCAGGTGAGCCTCCCAATGGGAAGAGGGCCTGGACAGGAAGGGGTGCTCGGAGTTATCTGCGATCAGGACCCGCGGTGGCATGAGGCGAGTATAACCCTCATGCATGGTGTGACTACAGGGAGAGCTCCGCTCTCAGCCGCTTCAGCCGGTCGAGGGCGCGATCGAGGAGAAGCCGGTTCTCCGGGGCGTTCAGCCACAGGTTCGCCCCGGACGGATGGGGGAGGGGGACGATCAGCCTCCCTTCCCACTCGTGGACCGCTCCGACGGCGTCGGCGAGCCCGATCCTCCCAAGGAAGCGATGGATTGCGATCCGACCGACAGGGACGATCACCTCCGGTTTGACGATCTCGAGCTCCCGCTCGAGGAACGGGGCGCACATCCTCCGTTCGGCCGCTGTCGGGAGGCGGTCGCCGCGCGAGCCTTTCTTTCCAGGA
>CAZGRE010000106.1:0-1781 GCA_964528085.1 uncultured Thermotogae bacterium
AGTTCGGGGATCAGTGCCCCTCGGTACGGTACAGAGGTTGACGCGCGGATCACTTCGCCGGGAGAGACGTCGCGGCGGACGACCGCACCGGCTCCGATCTTCGCCCCTCTTCCGACCCTGGTCGGGCCGAGGAGGACGGCGTTCGCTCCGATGATCACTCCATCTTCGATCGTGGGATGGCGCTTCCCCGCAAACCGGGAAGTGGCACCGATCACAACACCGGAATAGAGGTGGACGTCGTCGCCGATCACCGCCGTCTCCCCGATCACGACCCCCATCCCGTGGTCGATCACCACGCGCCTCCCGATCCGCGCACCGGGGTGGATCTCCACCCCGGTCCGCCGTCGGACGATGTGGGCGATAAACCGTGCGAGGAGCTTGAACCCGTGATTCCACAGGAAGTGGTTACCCCGATGCGCCCACAGGGCGTGCATCCCCGGATAGCAGAGGAGGACCTCCAGGAAGTGGCGCGCCGCCGGATCGCGTTCTTGCACCGCGCGTATGTCCTCACGTATCCGCCGGAGCATCCTCCACCTCCCATAGGTCCGTGGACAGGTAGCGCTCGCCGGTGTCGGGAAGGACCACGACGATCGTCTTCCCCACACTCTCCTTGCGTTCCGCCACCTGGAGCGCGGCCCACATCGCCGCTCCGGATGAAATACCGCTGAAGATCCCTTCCTCCAGAGCCAGCCTCCGGGTCGTCTCGGCCGCATCGGCATCGGAGACCGCGATCACCTCGTCGAGGAGCCCTTGATCCAACACAGCGGGGATGAACCCCGCCCCGATCCCCTGAATCCGATGCTTCCCGGTTTTCCCCTCGCTCAAAAGCGGCGAGCCGGCCGGCTCGACCCCGACGATCCTCAGGCTCGGATTCCGCGATCTGAGAAACCTACCGGCACCGGTGACCGTCCCTCCAGTCCCGATCCCAGCGACGAGGACGTCGACCTCTCCTTCAGTGTCGCGCCAGATCTCAGGGCCGGTCGTCTCCTCGTGGACGCGGGGGTTCGCCGGATTGTCGAACTGGTTCGGCATGAACGCTCCCGGGGTCGCGGCGAGGAGCTTTTCCGCCTCCTCCACCGCCCCGTTCATCCCCCGCTCGCCGGGGGTGAGGATGATCTCCGCGCCGAACGCCCGCAGGATCCGGCGACGCTCGGCGCTCATCGTCTCGGGCATCGTCAAAACGAGCCGGTAGCCGCGCGCTGCGCACACGAACGCAAGCCCGATCCCTGTGTTCCCCGAGGTCGGCTCGATGACGGTGGAACCTGGTTTCAGCAGGCCGCGCCTCTCGCCATCCCTGATCATCGCCCAGGCGATCCGGTCCTTGACGCTTCCCATCGGGTTAAACGATTCGAGCTTGGCGAAAAGGCGAACGCCACCTTCGATCATCCGGTTTATCCGCACAAGCGGGGTATTGCCGATTGAAGATAAAATGCTATTTGAAATGGTCATCTTCTCTCCTTTGCAATAGAAAGGCGATCCGGCAAGCGAATGCCAGAACGCCAGTAAGAGATGAAACGGGTTACGTGGGAATTTGCGTATCTAGCGCGTACGGATAGAGGCGAGCGGACAACAAACGCGATCACCCCAAGGCTGTTTGAGCCCGTCTTCGATCGTCATCTTCGCTCACCTCCGTTTGAGTGGTTATCGGAGCCAGCCTAGCCGATCCCGACCGTTATGTCAACCCGCTGATGCGAAGGAGAAGCCGTTCTCGAAGACGGTCAAGCAGGCGTCGACGACATCGGGATCGTAGAGCTTCCCCTTGTTCCTGACGATCTCGATCA
>CAZGRE010000107.1:0-1765 GCA_964528085.1 uncultured Thermotogae bacterium
GGATCGCCACCTTCCCCGGCCGGGGGAACCCGCAGCTGTGGCCGGCGAAGTGGTCGGCGCTATAAGCCCCGGTGTGGTAGATGACGAACCTCTCCCCCCGCTTCGGAGATCGGTTGAGGGGTATTTTAACCTTGCTGATCATATCCCCGGAGAAGCAGAGGCGGCCGGCGAGGAACGCCTCGATCCTCCGGTCGTCCTCGCGGCGGGGGAGGACGGCGGCCGGGAAGATGTCGGGCGAGATCAGGTTCGTCCCGTGATTGTTGATCCCGAGATCGAGCGATACGATGGTATGGCCGAGGACCTCCTTCGTCCCCATGACGCGCGTCAATGTGATCCCGGCGGTGGCCAGGAGAGAGCGGCCCGGTTCGACGACGAGGGTCGGCGAGCCGATGGCGTTCAGCCTATCGATCGTCGTCATCCCGTCCGGGAATCGGTGGCGGAGGATCTGCTCGAGCATCGCCCCCCCTGGATAGGGGGTGTAATAGGACTTTCCGATCCAGCGATCCTCATCCTCCCCCCGTTCGATGTGGGCATACCCGAGGGGGAGGTCGTTCCATGTCACCCCCTCCTCGGGCGGGATCTCGCGCCGGACGCGGGCGAGGAGGCGGGACTTGAACCGCCCCCATTCCTCTTCTTCGAGGAACGCGACCGGGAACCCCCCGCCGATGTTGAGCCGCTCGATTGGAATCCCGGCCGCAGCCGCCCGCTCGGCGAGGGCGAAGAGGTGGTCGAGGAGAAGGGCGTATCCGGCCGGATCGGTGATCTGCGTTCCGATGTGAGCCGAGACGCCGACGGGGCGCAGGTACGATGACCAACGGAGCCGGCCGAAGATCTCATCCGCCTCGTCGATGTGAAACCCGAACTTCGTCCAATCGGCCGCCGTCGTCTGATCGGCGGAGGTGAGGCCTGAGAGGGGCATCCCCCGGAATCGGACGAGGACCGCCCCCGGCCGATCGGCCTCGGCTGCGAGCCGCTCGAGGGAAGCGATCTCATCCCGGTTATCGACGGCGATGTACGTCCCGGCAGCGAGGGCCATTCTCAAGTACTCCTCCGATTTTGCGTTCCCGTTGCACGTTATCCGCCGAGGGTCTATCCCCTCCTCGAGCGCGGCGCGAAGCTCGTGCTCGGATGCGGTATCGGCCCCGAGACCGAGCCGCTTCGCCGCCCGGACCGCCCCGCGGCAAGGGTTCGCCTTGACGGCGAAGGAGACGATGGTGTTCGGATAGAGGCGGGACGCCTTGAGGAACCGGACGGCGTTCTCTCTCATCTCCTCGAGGAAGTAAACGTGAAGCGGAAGGCCGAACCTCTCGATCAAGGAGTCGATCGCTGAAGCGTGTTTGTCGATCAATCGATCGAGCCGGCTCGTCGTCTTGTTCAATCCGATCCCCCCTGCGGCTCGATGGTAAATGATTTTCCCTTTGTTGTCAGGGAGGACGGAACCCTCGGCGATCGGGTAAGACACCCGTCCGTGATGCGACTTACACGCGGGGCTGAGCGGAATCCAGGTAGTGAGGAGAAACGAGATCCGGACGGATCTTTTTGAATCCCCATCAGAGCCTCCTTAAAGATTGGGGAAGCGTGTGCGGGAGGATTCCTCCTCCTCCTTCATGAAGGAGGAGGAGAACGATGTCCGGCCGAAACCCCTCCCGATTGGGGTCTTGTCATTGCGCTTGAGGTGTGCTATTCTGGATTTGGTTGATAAGGAGGTATGCGATGACGATAACGATCACAGCCGGAATGCTCCTCGCCTTCTTCTGGGCGTTCT
>CAZGRE010000108.1:0-1738 GCA_964528085.1 uncultured Thermotogae bacterium
CGCTACACCGGGGCGAACGCATTCCTCATCACAGACGGTCTCTTATGCGTGATCAGCCGGTATCGTAAGTTCCCCCGCTACTACACGATGTATCGCGCCGGGGGAATATTCTCATCCGAACCCCTTCCCGAGATCGCGGCTGACTGGAGACCGCTTAAGAACGGCATTGTCCTCTGCATCAGCCGATAGGTGCACCCATCATGGCGAGGCCAGGCTCACACGCCGAGTGGTCCCTTCCCGGCTCGCTTGCACAGTCGGTCGATCGGACCGATCACCCCGCGCCGGCGGAGGAGCCGATGAGGATACTCGAAGAAGCGGAGGGATTAACTGGGATCGACTGAGTAGACACTGATTTCGAATTCCCAGGTGAGCGCCTTATAATGCGTCTTGTACATCCAGAGCAAGAGGAAGTGATACAAAACAGGCTGACCTGATACTGAGTCAAAGGGTCTACCGCCAAGAACTTTCTATGAGATCAAGGACAATTCCAGGATTAAGAATAGGCGATCTTAAAGCAAGGATACCGATCGTGCAGGGAGGGATGAGCGTCGGGATATCCCTGTCGGGTTTGGCTGCGGCAGTAGCCAACGAGGGGGGAATCGGGGTCATCGGCGCTGCGGGGATCGGGATGCTCGAGCCCGATTTCAAGACGAATTATAGAGAGAGCAACAAGCGAGCCCTGCAAAAAGAAATAAGAAAAGCAAGAGAACTGTCTAATGGAATCATTGGTGTAAACATAATGGTCGCTCTCTCCGACTACGAGGATCTCGTCCTGACCGCGGTGGAGGAAGGTGCAGACTTGCTCTTCCTCGGGGCTGGGCTCCCCCTCAAGATTCCCGAAACGTTGTCGCGCGAGGGGCTACCGAGGGGTTCTACCAAGATAGTCCCGATAGTATCCTCGGCGCGGGCGGCAAGGATCATATTTCAGCACTGGGCGAAGCGGTATCAGCACGTCCCCGACGGAGTAGTTGTGGAGGGACCGTTGGCCGGCGGCCACCTAGGGTTCAAGAAAGAACAGATCGACGACCCTGAGTACGCCCTCAACAGGCTGGTACCGGCGGTGATCGAAGCCATAAAGCCGTTTGAGAGGGAGTTTCATAAGAAGATCCCTGTCATCGCCGCAGGAGGGATCTTCTCCGGAGCGGACATCGCTAAGTTTATGCGGTTAGGGGCACAGGGAGTGCAGATGGCGACCCGATTTGTCAGCACTTACGAATGCGATGCCTCCTCTGAGTTTAAAGAGACGTACCTTAAATGCAGAAAGGATGACTTAGTAATAATCGATAGCCCGGTCGGACTTCCGGGAAGGGCGATACGGAACGAATTCCTCGACGATGTATCGGCAGGGGTCAAGAAACCGTTCGAGTGCCCTTGGAAATGCCTCAAGACGTGCGATTATAGGTCATCCCCCTATTGCATCGCCCGCGCATTGACCAACGCCAAGGTGGGGAGGCTTACCGAGGGATTCGCCTTCGCTGGTGCCAATGCGTATCGGGTAGATAAGATCACCTCTGTTCGCGAGCTTATCGGATCGTTGCTGGAAGAATACGAAGTAGCAACGACGGGGTGACCCGCGACGCTCACAGGGGAGTCTCGATGAGAGGGAAGGGAGACTCAGAACCATGGTCCCACTATACCGTAAGGAGGAGATAGCGAACAGCGTCACTCATGCGAAGTGCCTTCCGGATCCTCGCTATCCCTATTTACCTCCCCCTAAGCAATGAACTGGATTCGACGG
>CAZGRE010000109.1:0-1696 GCA_964528085.1 uncultured Thermotogae bacterium
AGGGAGCCAGTGGGCGTCGTCCCCCCACATCTTCTCGTGCGGTATCCGATCGACCTCGAACCAGGCGGGGGACATCTCCTCCGATTCCTCCGGCTCCCCTTCCCACTTCGAGGCGAGGAACAGGTGGACGTGGTGGTCGAACTCCGGTTCGGCCGGGAAGAAGAAGGTGATTGTCCCAGCCGCCCGGAGGGATTCAGGGTCGATCCTGATCGATGTCTCCTCCTCGACCTCGCGGACGGCGGCGGCGCGGATCGACTCGCCCTTGTTCACCTTCCCCCCGAAGCCGTTGTACTTCCCCGCCCCGAACCCGCGCTTCTTCAGGCCGAGGAGGATCCGCCTGGCCGGGTCCCCGTCGACGATAAAACAGAGGGTCGCTTCCTTCATCAATCCCCCTTGCTGACCTTCTGAATGATACCGGCTCGGTTGAGCGCGTGCGAAGAGCGGATAGAATCGAGGGGGATGAGCGGATCGATGGATGTTGAAGCCCTTAAGAGGAAGGCGAACGAGCTGCGCGGGGACGTCCTCCGGATGGTGACGCTCGCTAACTCCGGCCATCCCGGAGGGGCGCTCGGGATGGCCGACATCCTGACGGTCCTCTACTACAAGTACTTGAGGCACGATCCGAAGAACCCGATGTGGGAGGAGCGGGATCGGTTCGTCCTGTCGAACGGGCATACCTGCCCGATCCTGTATGCGATACTCGCCGATTCCGGCTATTTCCCCCGCGAGGAGCTCTGGCGGTTCCGGAGGCTAGGGGCGATCCTCCAGGGGCATCCGTCGACCGCGTGGGGGATACCCGGGGTCGAGGTGTCGAGCGGATCCTTGGGGAACGGGATCTCGGTCGCGCTCGGGATGGCGATCGGAGCTCGTCTCTCCGGCCGCGATGCGCGCGTCTATTGCTCGATCTCCGATGCCGAATGCCAGGAGGGGCAGCCGTGGGAGGCGGCGACGGCCGCTGTCCATCACCGCGTCGACAACCTCTGCCTGATCCTCGACTGGAACGGATGCCAGATCGATGGGCATACCCGCGATGTGATGGATGTCGGCGACCTTGCCGCCAAATTCCGTGCCTTCGGCCTGACCGTTCATGAGATCGATGGGCACGACTACGACCAGATCATGGACGCGTTCGTCGCGTTCCTCGCTGCCAAGGGATCGGGGAAGCCGACCGTGATCGCTGCGCACACCGTCCTCGGCAAGGGGGTATCGTTCATGGAGAACGACCCGAAGTGGCACCACGGCGCCCTATCCGAGGAGCAGCTGAGGGAGGCGTTCGCCGAGCTCGGCCTTAGGCCTGATTAATCGTCCCCGTTCTTCTTCCTGATCACGAGGGCGTCGGACATCGCTGCCGCGTCGACGATGACGGAATCCCCCTCCTTGATCTCGCCGGCGACGATCTTGCTCGCGAGCGGGTTCTCGATCAGCCGTTTGAGCGCGCGGGCGAGCGGCCGTGCCCCATAGTGCGGATCGTACCCCTCCTTGGCGAGGATCCTCTTCGCCTCGTCGGTGAGGGAGAGGGTGATACCCTGCTCGGCGAGCCGCTCGTTCAACCCCGCGACCTTCAGCTCGACGATCTTCTCGATCGCCTCCTCGGAGAGGGGGTGGAAGATGATGATCTCGTCGATCCGGTTTAAGAACTCCGGCCGGAACGTCTTCCGGAGCTGGTCGCGGATCTTCCTGTGGATCTCCTCCTCGC
>CAZGRE010000110.1:0-1676 GCA_964528085.1 uncultured Thermotogae bacterium
GCACGACGACCGCCCTCGCCAAGTCGACCCTCGATCCGGGCGAGTCGGTCGAGCTCCAAGGTATATTCGACACTACCGGTTACGGCGGCCGGACGGTAACCAAGGGGATCTACATATATGTGAACGATGCCGACATTCCGACGGTCACCCTGAAGATGACCGGTAACGTCATCGAGATCGCCGATTACAACATCACAGCCGGGGATCTCTACCTCAACTTCTTCCTATTGATCGACCTGCGCAGCCCGGATGACTACGCCGCCGGGCACCTGTTCGGCGCGGTGAACATCCCGTACGAGGAGATCACAAGGTGGGTCGACTACCTCCCGCGCAACCTGTTGATCGTGGTCTACGACCAGGACGGGACCCTCGGCGATCAGGTGGCGCAGTGGCTGATCGCAAAGGGGTTCGACCCGATGAACGTAAAGAGCCTGTTCAACGGCCTGGACGGGTGGATCGCGGGGTTCGGAGAAGATCTGATCTGGCCCCCGGCTGAGGCAGACTAGGATTCAGCGGACCGACGAGAAGGCGGGCCTCGCTGACGGGCCCGCCTTAAGCCTTATGTAGCTAGGAGGAAGGACATGCGAAGAGCGCTCGGATTGACGCTTCTAATCCTCATCGCCCTTGGGATCACCGTCGCCGCCGAGGTGGAGGTCGTCTTCTTCTACGAGACAGGATGCCCACACTGCATCCGGATCGAAGGGCTGTTTGAGAAGCTTGTCGCCTCCTATCCCGAGCTTCACGTGGTCCGCTACGAGATCCACGACGATGGAGTGGTCAAGCTCCTTCAACGCTACGAGGCAGTGTACGGGATCAGCGCCGATGAGGTCCCGATCGTCTTCATCGACGATCAGGCGTTCCAAGGGGCAGGCCGCGCCGTCGAGCTTGGGATCGAGAAGGCGGTCCGTCGGGCGATCGAGGAGGGGGCGATATCCCCGTCCGAGCGTGTCGCGTCCTCAGCGGTGACCGATGTAAAGAGGGCGCTCACCGTCCCGGCCGTCCTCGCCGCCGCTGCGGTCGATGCGATCAATCCGTGCGCGTGCGCCGTCCTCATCCTCCTCCTCGCCACGCTGATCGCCGCAGGGAGGCGGCGGAAGATGCTCGGCGCCGGGCTGGCGTTCACGCTCGCCACGTACATCTCCTACCTCCTGATGGGCCTCGGCCTGTACAGCGCGATCCAGGCGACCCGGATTCAGCACACCTTCTACCTCGCCGTCGCCAGCCTCGCCATCGTCGTCGGGCTGTGGAACATGAAGGACTACCTCTGGTACGGACGCTGGTTCACGATCGAGGTCCCGCAGTCCTGGCGTCCGATGCTGAAGCGGCTGACCGGGTCCGTCACCTCCGTCCCCGGCGCGTTCGCCGTCGGGATCCTCGTCAGCCTCTTCCTCCTCCCGTGCACGTCCGGGCCGTACATCGTCATCCTCGGCCTCCTCGCCGAGACGACGACGCGGGGGTACGCAATCCTCCTCCTCCTCCTGTACAACTTCATCTTCGTCCTCCCGTTCCTCGTGATCACGTTCGGGATCGCCTTCGGCCTGACGACGACCGCCCGCGCTGAGCGCTGGCGGCAGGAGCGCCTCGGTAAGCTCCATCTGATCACAGGGGCGATCATGTTCCTCCTCGGTATAGCGATGCTCGTCTCCACCCACTTCGGGATCATGTAAAACGCCGGA
>CAZGRE010000111.1:0-1647 GCA_964528085.1 uncultured Thermotogae bacterium
CGGGCGTGCAGGAGGAAGACTCGCACGTCCCTCAGGACATCGATCTTCGGATCGGCCCAGAACGGGAGGATGCCGCGGATGACCTTGAGTTTCCCATCGGTCTCGTAGACCGCACCCCATCCATCGTGGTGGTCATACTCCCCTGGGAAGCGATTGCGCTCGTGAAGCGCGTTCATCCCTTGAGCCATCTTGGAAAACGGCGCGATCAGCCCGGCTCCGTCAAGTCCGTGCGGGGAAGCGACCATCCGGCACATCTCCAGAGGAGGTTACCTGCCTCGGTCCGATGTCGCAATCGAACTCGCTTCTGAAAGACCCAGAGAAAAGTGGAAGTGGAGAGTTCTGGTGGAGGTGGCGGGAGTCGAACCCGCGTCCGGAGATACCGCCACTCGGCGTCTACAAGCTTAGACCCGCGTTTTAATCTCGGTTCACACCCTCCCACGGGCGGGATTGCCTGAACCCAGCTTCCTGAGGTTCGTCGCGCAGGGGGAAGCGCCCGGACGCGATATACCCGCTTCAGTCGACGCCTTTCCGGGGCCCGCGGGAAGCCCCGTCAGACGGCCTTCCCTAGTTTAGGGAAGGAGCAGCGAATGCGTAATCCGCAGTGTTCGCAGTTATTGTTTTTTCCGCCAGTTTATGGAGATGGCAGACGCTCCGCTTGCAGCCTCGTTTGAGTAACTCCGTCGAAGCCGTATCACCCCCATGTCAAAGAACCATCGGGATTATACCCCGTCGGGGTTGAACGGGCAAGCTTAAAGCAGATAAGATCATAGGCTATCAGATGCGATACGCGATGACTTGGATCCTCATCGTATTCGCCATCGGAGCCTCCCTCGGCCTGAGGGGCGCACTCCCATCGGAGGGATTCCTCACAGTGGGAGGCGTCTCGTTGGGAGCCGCCATTCTACTCCGCCGTTCCCCATATATCCGGGTTTTCCTCTTCCTCGCAATCTTTACCCTCGGTGCGCTGCGCGGAAGCCTCATCTCCCCGTTCCCAAGCTGGCTCCTCAACCGTGCATCGATCATGAAGGAGGTGACCGGTACGGTCGTCTCCTACCCGAGCATCGGGACGGAGCGCCTGACGTTCACGATCGAACCGGACACCCTCCCGGCGCGGATCCGGGTCACGTTCTACCCGGATCAGGAAGGGATGACGGTCCATTACGGCGATCGGTTACACCTCATCGGAGAGGTGAGCCTCCCCGAGCCGTTCGCCGGGTTCGACTACCCGGCCTACCTCGCACGGCGGGGGATATTCGCGACGATGTTCGTGGACGGGAACGATTCCATCTCCATCATCGAGGAAGGGGGCGGGATCCTTCGCATCGGAGACGCCCTCCGCCAGTCGATCCTCTCCCGGCTGAGGGGTGCGCTCGGCCCGGATGAGGAAGGGCTCGCCCAAGGCCTCCTCCTCGGCGACCGTTCAGCCCTTACCCAAGATGTCGAGGAGGCGTTCCGGAAGACCGGCCTGATGCACGTCCTCGCCGTCTCCGGCCTCCACCTCGGGATCCTCCTTGGGGGGATCTGGTTCATCCTCCGCCGCTTCGGGGCAAGGCCAGCGATCGCCTATCCCGCCGTCGGGACGGTCGTCCTCCTCGTCCTCTGGATCGTGGGACCGCGGGTGAGCCTGATCCGCGCCGGCCTCCTGTT
>CAZGRE010000112.1:0-1609 GCA_964528085.1 uncultured Thermotogae bacterium
GCGTCGACGACATCGGGATCGTAGAGCTTCCCCTTGTTCCTGACGATCTCGATCAACGCCTGTCTGATCCCGAGCGCGGCGCGGTACGGCCGGTGGGAGGCCATCGCCTCGACGACGTCGGCAACGCCTAAGATCCGCGCCTCGAGCATGATCTCCTCACCTTTTAAGCCGTTCGGATACCCCGATCCGTCGAGCCGCTCGTGATGCTGAAGGACGATCTCGTCTACCGGCCAGGGAAAATCGATCCCCTTAAGGATCGAATGGGCCTGGCCGGGATGCGCCTTGATTATGGCAAACTCGGTGTCGTTCAGCTTGCTCGGCTTGGCGAGGATCTCGGCCGGGATCGACAGCTTTCCGATGTCGTGGACGAGGCCGGCGTAGCGGATGGCGTCGATCTTCTCTTCGGGCAGGTTCATCTTCCTCGCGATGGCAACGGCGAGCTGAGCGACGCGCATCTGGTGTCCGGCCGTGTACGGATCCCGTAGGTCGATCGCCGCCTCGAGCGCCTCGACGACGCCGTCGAGGGTACGCCGCGTTTGGGCCAGGCTATCGACGAGGGCTTTCTCCGCGTTCACCCGTTTCGTGATGTCGGTGAACGCGGAGACCGTCCCGGCGTAGCGCCCTCCTTCCATCAGGGGGCTTGCGCTCAGGATCACCGGGAGTCTCTTCCCCGACTTGGTCAACAGGGTCGTCTCGTAGCGGTCGCTGGCACCGGCCTGGCGCTTGGGCATCTTCGCCTCGATGGCGGAACGCTCCTCCTCAGGGACGAGGGAGGACCACTTCTTCCCGACGAGCTCCTCGCGGGAATACCCGAGCATCTTCGCCCCGGCGGGGTTGACGTAGGCGATCGTTCCCGAGGCATCCTCGAGCACTATCCCCTCGTTGATCGTCGTCACGATCCGCTCGTTCAGCCCCTGGAGCCTTGCCGTCTCCTCCCTTAGGCGGAGGTTCTCGAGCGCCACCGCTCCCTCCACTGCGAGCGCCTCGAGGAGCCGTCGGTCGGCGGGGGAGAAGCCGTCGATTCTCGGGCTCTCGGCATTGAGGACGCCGATCAGCCGCTCTTCGATCAGGAGGGGGATGCACAGCTCGCTTTTGGTGTCCCCCGTACCCGGGAGGAAGATGGGGTTCTTGGTGATGTCGGGGACGTAGATCGTCTCCCGCGACCGCGCAACCGCGGGGATGATCCCGCGCTCCGAGTCGAGCCGCATCTCTGCGTACTTCGCCGGAATGGAGAGTGTGTACGCAGCTATCGAGAGGGTCTTCCCCGCCTCGTTGAGCAGGTAGAGGGCGCAGTCTTCGATACCGATCAGGTCCTTCGCCGCCTCGACGATCCTCCTCGCGATGCTCCTTCGGTCGCGCTTCAGGATGAGGGATCTGCCGAGCTCGTAGATCGCCTCCAGCCTCTCCTCCAAGACCCTCCGTTCGGTTATGTCGAGGATCTGGGCGATCGTTCTTACCCCTCTTGACGGATCGCGAATTACGGTCGAGCTGATCTCAACTCGCCGTTTCGTTCCGTCGCTTCTAAGAACGTTGAATTCGTAGCGAGCTGGGACGTCCTCCCCGGCCTGCCGGCGGCGGTAGCGCTCGGCGACAAGATCGCGGGACTCCT
>CAZGRE010000113.1:0-1534 GCA_964528085.1 uncultured Thermotogae bacterium
ACGGGTCGACGAGGAGCGTCTCCGCATCGTGCGGCCGATCGGGATAGACGAGCTCGAAGCCCTCTATACCATCGATCTTCAGTGGTTCATCCGGCCCGGCTTCTTCGAGCCGCGGCTCGGGGAATCGGTAGATGGCGATCGTACTCCTCCGCATTCCGTTGTCGCCGATATCGGCGAGATAGATGTAGCTCACACCCGGCTCCGGGCCGGGGCCGAGGGCGATGTCCTCACAGTCGATCGGGGTCACCCCGGGAAGCTCGTACGTTGCGAGGAGGTCTCCGGAGAACGAGATGGCATAGATCACCGGATCCGCTCCCGAGTCCTCATGGATCCAGAAGGCCCCCGGATCGAGCGAGCTCGCGACGATACCCGAGACCTCCGTGATCAGGCCGTCGCTTAGGATCCCAACCGGAATCGGATCATCGAAGTCGGGGCACCCCGGTCCGGCCCACGCGCTCGTTCCGGAAACAGCTATCGCCAAGGCGAGGAAGACCGCTTCCATCCGAAAACAAACGGCGTGCCACGATCGATCGCTCATGGCCGGCCCATGTTACCCTGAACCATGGGGGGATGGAACATCCGATAACCGACGGATGAGATCACCGGCTATACTCCCGGCAATGACGGCCAAATAGGAGGTTTGAGGGTGCGCGCATGGATCGTGTCGAACGAAGCGGCCTTCTGGTGGGTAAGCGTCTCATCCCTCTGCTCGCTCGCCGCCGCAGCCCTCATCGTCCCGATCATCGCCATTCGCATCCCGGCCGACTACTTCGCCTCACCCCGTCGGCCCGATCCCGACTGGATCCGCTCGTCGGCTCTCAGGCTCGCCTTCCTCGTCGTCAAGAACGTCCTCGGCTACGCTTTCATCACCGCCGGGGTGATCATGCTCGTTACCCCCGGCCAGGGGATCCTCACCCTTTTGATCGGCTCGTCTCTCGCCGACTACCCGGGGAAGTTCCGCTTCCAGCGGTGGCTCCTCCGCCGCCCCGGAGTGATCGGCTCGATCAACTGGCTGCGGAAGCGGGCGGGGAGAGAACCACTCGTCGTCTGACCCCCCGGGAGGCGGACTAGCGGCTGACGCAGGTCACCGTCCCGTTCACAAGCGGTTCCCAGTCGGCCGCAATTTCAGAGAGCGGTTCGGATGAGAACACGTCCCGGGCCCGATAGATCGTGTAGTAGCGCCGGTATTTCTGGTACCGGTTGATCACGCATAAGAACTGATCGGTGAGGAGGAACGCGTTCGCCGCTGCGAAGTCATCGAGGGAGAGGACCGCACGGGAGAGGCTCCCTTCCGGATCGCGCTCGTCGAACCGGTCGAGGAGGTAGCGGAAGTAGCGGTGCGAATCGGTCTCCCCGGGGTACCCATCGATGAGCGGATCCTTGATCGTCCCGTTATGGCAGAAGTAGAAAACCCTTCCGGACTGCTCTTCCACGAACGGATGCGTATTCTCCACGGTCACAGCGCCGACCGAGGCGCGGCGGGCGTGCAGGAGGAAGACTCGCACGTCCCTCAGGACATCGATCTTCGGATCGG
>CAZGRE010000114.1:0-1522 GCA_964528085.1 uncultured Thermotogae bacterium
ACTCCTACAGTGCGAACTCATCGCGCGGATACATCTCGTTCGCCGCTCCGAGCCGCGAACTCGACGTCATCCCCGACTATCCCCCTCGCCCCTTCGGCGAGACGGAGAGCGACATCACCTCCCTTTCGGAGGCCGCAAACTTCCTCTACCTGATCAACCCGGAGCGCTTCGCCGATCGCATGGAGTTCCTCGCCGCCCTTCGAAGGACGGATTACGACCTGTTGATCATCGATTTCGACCTGAAGGAACGGGAGCTGAACGCGGAGGAAGTCGCCTCTCTCAAGAGGAAGGCCAATGGCGGCAGCCGGCTCGTCCTCTGTTATCTGAGCATCGGCGAGGCGGAGGACTACCGCTCCTACTGGGATCCCGACTGGTCGGACGATCCGCCGGACTGGCTCTGCGAGGAGAACCCGAACTGGCCGGGGGACTACAAGGTCCGTTACTGGGACCCCGAATGGCAAGCGATCGTCTTCGCCGTCCTCGATCGGATTGTCGCTTCAGGATTCGACGGCGTCTACCTCGATCTCGTCGACGCCTACGGGTACTTCGAGGATTAGACGGAAGGTCAGCTGCTTTCCTCAACGAGAAGGACGATCGCATCGAGAGCGGCCGTGATCTCCCGATCGATCGCATTGCGTACCAGATCGCGGTAGGGATCGTGCTCCCCGGAGGCGGCCGAACGGGCGTCCCCGTCGATCGCCACGATCGCGCCTGCGTGTACGCCCCGCATCCGGGAGATGATGAGGAGGGTCGAGCATTCCATCTCCACGCATACCGCCCCTGACTTCGCATAGGTCTCGAACCCGAGGTCGAGCGCCCCTTTGTAGAACGCGTCGAGCGTGACGCCGAGGCCCCGGTGGACGCCGCCTTCTGTCTTTCGGGCCGCTGCCCAGAGGGCCGCTGCGACGTCCGGATCGGCGATTGCCGGGACCTCGAGCGGGACGAGCTGCCGCGTTGTCCCCTCCGCCCGGACCGCTCCGAGGATCACGACGAGATCCCCAGCGCGGACATCGTCGTGGATCGAGCCGGCCGTCCCAACGCGGATCAGCGTCTTCGCCCCGGCCCGGATCGCCTCTTCGAAGCATATCGCCGCTCCCGGCGAGCCGACGCCGGTCGAGATCACACCGACAGGAACGCCGCCGTAAGTCCCCCGATACGTGATGTATTCGCGGTTCTCCGCGACCTTCTCCATGTCCTCAAGGCGAGAGGCGATCCGCTCCGCGCGCTTCGGATCTCCGGGGAGGAGGACCGCCTCGGGGATCTCTCCGGGCTCGATCAGAAGATGCGGACAGGCTCGCTTCATGAGTGCTCCCCCTTTCGTAAGATCAGATTCTACCGGGAACGACCGGCCGGTTAAAACCGAGGGTGGAGAAGGAGAGGACCTTTTGATAGCCTCGAAATATGGCTGAAATGAAGGGTATCGTCCGGATAGGGCTCGTCTCTGACACGCACGTCCCGATCTCCCTTCCATCCCTCCCCGATTCTCTCCTCGCCCGGCTCTCCGGGGTCGATCTCATCCTCC